>NC_014960.1:1605626-1926751 GCF_000199675.1 Anaerolinea thermophila UNI-1 | reverse complement strand
TTTTCCTCCGTTCATGGGCTGGTGGCGTATCCCGGACAGGAAGCAAATGGACGAAAAAGCCCGTCAAATCCTGCAACAACTGGATATCAGGATAGAGAGCTTACATCAACGGGTGGGTGAATTGTCCAGTGAACAACGTCAGATGATTGCCATTGGCAGGTTACTCACCCAGCCGGTGCGGTTGGTGATCATTGATGAGCCCACCATTCTTTTGTCTTATCCCAATCAGCAACGTCTGTTGAGCCTGGTTCAGTCATGGAGGAATCAGGGGGTTGCTGTATTGTTCAGCAGTAACAACCTGGATCATCTCTTCCAGGTCAGTGACCGAATTCTCATCCTTCGCCAGGGTAGGAAGGTTGCAGAACTGGATACGGATCACACTACCCGCGAGGAGGTCGTAGCAGCCCTCTTCGGCTATGACGATGGCCGGGATCTAACTCCTGTGCTTTGGGCACTGGACGGCATTTATCGTACCCGGGAATCCATGGAGCGGTTGCGATACTATCAGATGTTGCTGGAAAAAGACCTGGCGGCACAAGACTCACTTAACCGCCAACTGTTTGAGCAATTATCTGAGCAATTGCGCACGCTGGATCAAGCCAATCTTGCCCTTCAAGAGGCGCATCGGCGTTTGCTTTCTGAAAGGGAGGAAGAGAGGAAATCCCTTGCACGGGAACTCCATGATGATGTTATTCAGGATTTGCTCAGTGTGAATTACCGACTTGAGGAGATTGAAGAAAACCCTTCCGGACAAAAAAGTGAACTCAGTCAGGTACGCGGCCAGATTCGAAAATTGGTTGGAGAAATACGACAAATTTGCGGCAACCTTCGTCCACCTACGATTGACTCCCTGGGTTTGGGTGCAGCCATTCAATCTTACACACAAGAATGGTTTGACCGCACCGGCATAGAAGTGAGTCTGGAACTCGATCCCAATTTGGGGCGTTTGCCAGAATTGACAGAACTTTCCATTTTTCGAATTATCCAGGAAGGGTTGAATAATGTCTGGAAGCATGCTCATGCCACAAGAGTAGAGGTAAAAGTTCAGCATACTTCTCCCCGCACCCTGTTAGTCTCTATCATGGATGATGGGCAGGGCATTCCAGAAGAACTGGACTTGAATGAGTTGAACGCTCAGGGACATTACGGCTTATTGGGAATCAATGAAAGGGTTGCTTTACTGGGCGGACGTTTTCGCCTTCAGCATCAACCGGGAGGGGGAACCTTGTTACAGGTTGAAATTCCCCATCCCCGGGTCGAAACCGAAATCCTCAGTAAATTGGATGTCTAAAGGAGGTGGTGCTCGGAATAAGAAAGAGACAAATCAGTTCTTTCATCCATACAATCTACTAAATTTCGTATAATATTTACACTTGAAGGAGAGGAAAAATGCAACGCAAACTGTATCGCTCACTCATTGTGATCGTGGTGATCATCATGGCGCTCACCAGCCTGTTAGGGTGCTCTGCTCCTGCCAATACGGGTGGCGGTGGCAAAACCGAGAAGATTAAGGTCGGCCTTTCGTTCTCCGATTTCGCCACCGAGCGCTGGAAGAATGAAGAGCAATTGATGCGCAAACTGCTGGAAGAGAAGGGCTACGAAGTTCTTTCCCAGGAAGCCAACCACGATGTTAAACTGCAGAATGACCAGGTGGATAATATGGTCAGCCAGGGTGTGAAAGCCCTCATCATTGTCCCGGAAGATGGCGATGCCATCGTCACTGCAGTGGAAAAGGCTGCGAAAGCGGGTGTGAAGGTTATTGCCTATGACCGCTTGATCAAGAGCACCAGCATTGCTGCTTACATTTCCTTCAACAACGTGGAAGTGGGGCGTCAGCAGGCGCTGGGCGTGATGAAAGCCCTGGATATTGATAATTGGGATGTGGCTTCCAAGGGTAAGGCTCGGGTTGTCAAACTCGGCGGTAGCCCCACGGATAACAACGCCATCCTCTTCCGCAAAGGGCAGGACGAAATTCTCCAGAAGTACATTGATGAAGGCAAGATTGAAATCGTGGCTGACCAGTGGGTTGATAACTGGGATCCCGCCAATGCTCTGAAGATCATGGAGAACATCCTGACGGCGCAGAAGAATGACATCGACGCCGTGGTGGCTTCCAATGATGGAACCGCTCTGGGGGCTCTGCAAGCCTTGAAGGCGCAGAAACTGGCAGGCGTTGTGCCGATTTCCGGTCAGGATGCCACGGCAGATGGCTGCAATAGCATTGTCAAGGGCGAATTGACGGTCACGATTTTGAAAGACATTCGTGACCTGGCGCCGCTGGCTGTGGATCTTGCTGATAAATTGATCAAGGGTGAGCAGATCGAAGGCCTGAAGAATTACACTATGGCTGAACTCACCAATGATCCCAGCAAGACCGGTGAAGTGCCCTGCTACTTCCTGCCGGTTTCTCAGGTCACCAAGGACAATGTGTACGATTTGGTCGTGAAGAGTGGCTTCCAGAAATACGACGATGTTTATCGCGATATTCCTGAAGACCAGCGTCCTCCGAGACCATAACGTGACGAGTTAACGTATTCCCCGGCTCCCTTCGGGGAGCCGGGGAAAATGACTGCAATGAGGAGAGAGCCTGTGGAAGACAATATTCTGGAGTTTCATAATGTTACCAAGCGTTTTCCGGGCGTTGTTGCCCTGAATGATGTGTCTTTTTCGATTAAACGCGGGGAAATCCACGGCATTTGTGGGGAAAATGGTGCGGGAAAATCTACCTTAATGAAGATCCTTTCCGGGGTATATCCCTATGGGACTTATGAAGGCACAATTTTGTACGATGGAAAGGAACTTCGCCTTGAAGATCGTTCCATTCGCCAGGCAATAGAAGAGGGGATTGCCATTGTCTATCAGGAGTTGACTCTCGTCCCCAATATGACGGTAGGGGAGAATATTTTCCTGGGAAAAGAACCCCTTTTGCCAAATGGATCAATCGATTGGGATCGTTTGTATGCTGATACCGCGAAAATCCTGGAAAAATACCGCTTGGATATTCAACCACAGGCAATTGTGAAATATCTTGGCGTGGGCAAAATGCAAATGGCAGAAATCGCTAAAGCCCTTGCCGAAAATGCTAAAGTATTAATCCTGGACGAGCCAACAAGTGCTCTCACAGAAGCGGAAGTAGACAAGCTGATGGAGATCCTCCAAACGCTCAAGGAGCATGGCGTAACCTGCATTTACATTACCCATAAATTGGAGGAATTTTTCCGCATCACCGATTCCATCACAGTATTGCGGGATGGCAAAGCCATCATCACTGCCCCAACCCGGGAACTGAATTTGGAAAAATTGGTCAGTTACATGGTTGGGAGAGAGATGAAGGAGCGTTTTCCCAAGGGGAATCGTCATCCTGGGAAAGTCATTTTTGAGGTAGAGAATTTACATGCTATTGACCCGAATGATCCAGAAAAGAAGATTCTGAATGGGGTCAGTTTTGATTTGCGTGAAGGAGAAATCCTTGGAATTGCTGGGTTAATGGGCTCCGGGCGCACAGAACTGGTCACCACGATATTTGGGGAATATGGAAAGATTACCCAGGGCAAGATTCGACTGGATGGGAAAGAGATTCATATTCACAGCGCGCGTGATGCCATGAAATATGGCATCAGTCTGGTGCCTGAGGATCGGAAGCGCCAGGGTTTGGTGCTGATGCAGTCTATTCTGAAGAATGTGTCTTTACCGAACCTGGATCGCTTTGCTTCCTTTATGCGTATTGATGAACTGGCAGAACTGAAAGCCGCCGTGGCTCAAGCCAAGAATTTAGCCATAAAAGCCTCTACCTTGCAAGCCCCATGCGACTCACTTTCTGGAGGAAATCAGCAGAAGGTTGTTATTGCCAAGTGGCTGTTATCTTCTCCAAGAATTTTGATCATGGATGATCCGACACGTGGTATTGACGTAGGGGCAAAGTATGAAATTTACAAGTTAATGAATGAACTGGCAGAAAAAGGCGTTGCAATTATCATGATTTCCTCCGAACTGGAGGAAGTCTTAGGTATGAGCGACCGCATCGTTGTCATGCATGAAGGACGTTCCAATGGGTGTCTGTCCATTCATGAAGCGACGCAGGAAAAGATAATGACGCTGGCAACTGGTATTGCCGAGATGGTATAAATTTTGATTGAAACGAGGAACTACCTATGGCAACAATCAGCGAAACAAAAACCCGTATCAATATTTGGGATGAGATTCTCAAGCGTTTCCGCCTCAATATTCAGACCTACACCATCATTCTGGCAATGGTGGCTATCTGGATACTGTTTACGATATTGACCGGTGGTGCGTACCTGAAGCCTCAGAATTTCTCCAATCTGTTCCGTCAGATGACGGTCACTTCATTCCTCGCTGCCGGAATGGTTTTGGTGATTGTCACCGGAAACATTGACCTTTCTGTGGGGAAACTGGCGGGGTTTGTCTCGGTTGTAGTGGCATATTTCCAGGCGAATATCTGGAATCATCTCTTGCCAAATCAGCCTATTCTGGCTGCTGCTCTTTCTGTGTTGGTAGGCTTGGGTGTAGGGACTTTGTTTGGCGTAATTCAGGGCTATATCATTTCATACCTGCAAGTCCCCTCATTTATTGTGACTTTGGGTGGAATGTGGATCCTGAATGGGGGAATTTTGATTGTTACAGAAGGGAAAACCATTCCTGCCAACCAACCCGGCTTCTCCGAAATTGCGCAGGGATATCTTCCCTTGTGGGTTGGTTGGGTTTTAGCGGTTGGTGTGGTGATTCTGCTCTTCTATTCCATGTTGCGAAGCCGTCAGCGAAAACGCCAGTACGGGTTTGAATTATCCAGTCTTTCCCTGGATATCTTAACCACAACTTTCTTCTCTATTCTGGTTATTGTTTACGTGTACATTGTTAACCTGTACAATGGCGTTCAAACCCCTGTTCTGTTGTTAGCGATTACCGCTGTCCTCATGTCCTATATTTCCAGTAACACCCGTTTCGGTCGCTATGCTTATGCAATAGGTGGAAATCGTGAAGCCGCTCGCCTTTCGGGCATCAATATTCGCAAGAATATTTTCATGATCTTTGTGTTGATGGGTTTCCTCTCGGGTGTTTCGGGAATTGTCCTGGCTTCCTACGTCGGTTATGGAACAATCGCCGCAGGGACAGGTTATGAATTGGATGCAATTGCTTCCTGTATCTTGGGCGGAACCTCCACGTTGGGAGGGGTGGGTACGGTCTTTGGCGCTATGATTGGTTCTCTGATTATGAGCAGTTTGACCAATGGCCTTCAAATGATGAACGTCCAGCCAGCGTGGCAGTACCTGCTTAAGGGCATTGTACTGGTTTTAGCTGTCTACGCTGATGTTTACTTCAAAAAGAATAAATAAAAACACTTTTGATTGATACAGCGCAAAGATAAAACCGTTTCATATTTTGTAAAATGCTAAAAAATCAATCAGGAGTAATCAGATATGGTAGAAGCAAAACAGCAATGCGTTTTTTGTGGGCTGGATCATAGAACTGTGCCGTTAATTACTTTACAATACCGGGACGAGACGTACTTTATTTGCCCTCAACATTTACCGGTTCTCATTCATAATCCTCAACTGCTTGTAGGGAAGTTACCCGGAGTGGAAAATTTGGAGGGTTACGACCATTAATCCTTTGACTTATAATAAAAATGGAGTGTGTGTTCTATATCCACACTCCATTTTTTGTTTGCTCTACCTTGATGTAGGCTTAGAAGGAGGATTTATGGACGTTACAGGTTGTGATCCTGGTTCGGATATGGCTGTCTTGCGTTTCTTCTTGAGATTCCCGTTGTCTCCATAGTAATAGTATTGATAATAGCCATAATTTCGGTAGTAATAGTGAGATTTTTTAGGATTGACACCATTTACGACTACGCCCAGAATTCTTGCGTTAACTTGCTGAAGTTGTTCCACGGCTTGGAGCAGTGCGGATTGCTTTGTTGTACCCATTTTGACTACCAGTAGCACGCCATCCACAAGGGGTGAAAGTACTGCGGCGTCTGTCACAGAAAGGACGGGAGGCGTGTCCACCACAATCATTTCTGCTTCGCTGGCAACGCTGTCAAGGATTTCTTTCATTTTACGAGAACCAAGAAGTTCAGAAGGAGTGGGAGGCGTCCCTCCACTTGGGAGAACTTTCAGGGTCTCAAGGCGGGTTTGTTGTAAAGCGCCGTTCAACATAGTAGGATTCTGAATGAAAAGTCCTGAAAGCCCCTGCCGATTGTCCAATCCCAGTACTTTATGAATCCGAGGGCGGCGTAAATCTGCGTCGATGAGAACCGAGCGGTTACCACTTTGTGCAATAACTACCGCCAGATTAATCGCTACAGTGGTTTTACCATCTTCAGGGGTAGGGCTGGTGACCAGGAGCACGCGGAGAGGATGATCCACGCTGGCATAGCGAACATTTGTTCGGAGCGAGCGGAAAGATTCTGTGACCGGGGAACGGGGTGAACTTAAGGCCACCGGATCGCCTGCTTTGGGGTCAAAGGTGTGAATGGTGCCGATTACAGGAAGTTTGGTTTGTGTTGTAATCCAATCGGGGGATTTAATGGTATCGTCCAGGAAGTCCAGTGCGAAAACAATTCCAATTGCCAGGAAAATCCCTACCAACGCGGCGATAGCCGTATTTCTCAAGGTTTGCGGTCGAACAGGTTTATCAGGCGGGGTTGCTGGTTCCACCTGGATTATGCTGGTGATGTTCTGTGCTTCTGCCAGACGGATTTGTTCATAACTGGCTAATACCGAGGCGTAAATTTGCCGGTACTGCGCTAGGCGAGTTTCGAGGCGATCAATTTCTGCCTGGTTTATTTGCCTGGCAAGGTTTTCAATCGTTGCATTACTTAAAGTGCCATTTGCGGCATCCGGGTTGGTGCGTTTCACCTCGGAAATGTTCTCTTGCAAAATTTTCTCCAAAGCCGATGAGTTTTCCTGAATTTGCTGTTCCAGATAGGATAACTGGTTCTGAAGGTTCTCTTTGGAGGCTTTAAAACGGGAGATCTGCATTTCTTGCAGTTGCTCAGCAAAGGCATTGACCAGCTCATTGGCAAAATCGGAGGCATACACCGGGTTGATGTCCTCAACAATTACTTGCATCAATTGAGTGTCGCGTACCGGTGTTACTTTTACGGTGTCAATGACATATGGAAGATTAAGTTTTTGAGCCACTTTTACCAGTAAGGGGCGCTTTGTCATCATCTCGGCATATGTGCGAGTTAACTTCTCGTTGGTGAGGATGATGGCAGTGGAATCGTAGTATTGCCCTGATCTGGCTTCATTCACCAGAATAGTGGTAGAAGCAGCGTAAATGGGAGTTTGCAGTAAACTCAAAATAAGAGCTCCACTTGCTGCCAGGACCCCGGCTAAGGCAATAAACCAGCCCCATTGCCATAATAACCAGAGATATTGTCGTAAATCTGTAGAAGGTTGCTGTACTGGTTCTGCAAAATCTTCCATGGAAAAATTACCTCTGATAGGTAGCATTCCCCCTGTGTCTAAGTATAACAAAAGTTCTTAAAAAACGGACTTCTTGGTTGTGCTACAATCAATTCTAACCATAGAATGTAAACATATCCAGTAAAATTTAAAGGTTGCAATAAAATTGTAACCGGATAGGTGGAATCCCTTACAGTTTCTGTGCTAGGATAATAAAAAAGGTTTGCCATTGATGGGGGATCTATGACAGAGACGGTAATTCGTGGGTCTGTTCTTTACTCGCATACTTCCAGACATCCGATATGGACTTGGATGGATAATTTTTTACGCCGATGTATGGATATTTTTCTTTCCTTGATGGGATTAATCTTTCTTTCTCCCTTTTTTCTTTTCATTGCCTTTTTGATTAAGAAAGACAGTCCAGGGCCTGTATTTTACCGGGGCCCAAGGGTGGGCAAGAACGGAAAAATTTTTAGGATCCTCAAATTTCGGACTATGTACGAGGATCCACAGAGCTACGCCGGTTTACCTGTCACGGCTAGAGGAGATCGTCGGGTAACTCCTTTTGGTCGTTGGCTCCGCGATACAAAGATTAACGAACTGCCTCAATTATGGAATGTGCTTGTGGGGGATATGAGTCTGGTAGGCCCTCGTCCTGAAGATCCTGAACTGGTGAAGTCTTGGGATCCTGAAGTTAGAGAGCAACTGTTGTCTGTTCGCCCTGGCGTGACCAGCCCGGCTTCAGTACTTTACCGCGATGAGGAGTCGCTGTTACAAAGCGGATCAGTGCTGGAGATTTATTTTCAGGATATTTTGCCTTCCAAATTGAGGTTGGACCAACTCTACTTGCGATATCGCACGGTTTTTACAGATCTGGATGTCATTTTCTGGACGCTGGTGGCTCTTTTACCAAGGTTGCGTGCCGTTAAGATTCCAACCCACTTGTTATATTGGGGCCCAATTTCTCGTTTATTCAGCCGTGTCCTTAATTGGAGCGCAATAGATTTCCTGGTTTCTCTGGTCTCGATTTGGGTAGTAGGTGTAGGGTGGCGATTGCTTGGTGGACCTCTGAACCTTGGGTGGGGAAATGCTTTAATTTTGTCATTTGCGATGGCTTTTTGTTTTACTCTGGTCAACTCTTTGTTTGGACTAACTCAGGTTAGCTGGTCAAAAGCGCCGCCATCCGCCGTGTTTGAACTGCTGGCTTCGGCAGGAATTTCTCTGGTGATTCTGGCAAGTCTCTCGATGATAGGAGGGATTAATACCAACTTCCCGCTTGGATTGTTGTTCGTATCCGGGGGACTTGCATGGTCGGGTTTTACAGCCGTTCGTTATCGTGAGCGATTGATTACAGGGTTTGCCAGCCGGTGGATGCGCTTGACCAAACCGCGCGCTTTAGGAGAAAGAGTGTTGATTGTTGGTGCGGGCGAATTAGGGGAGATGGCAAAATGGTTCTTCGAGCGCGGGGAATTGCAAAGGGCATACCAGGTTGTGGGGTTTGTAGATGACGATCCTCGCAAAGTTGAAATGAGTGTCCAGGGAAAAAAAGTTCTGGCTACCACAGAGTCCATTCCCGAATTGGTGCAGAGACTGGATATCGGTTTGATCATTTTTGCTATTCAACAAATTCTCCCCGAGCAAAGACAACGTATTTTGAATATTTGTCGGAAAACTACTGCGAGATTGTTGATTTTCCCCGATTTGATGTCCGCGGTTTGGGATTTTATTCGTAGAGAGAATACCCCGGTAGGTTGGACAAAGAAATTTGTTCAAACAGATATGCTTAGCATTCATAAAAAAATAACAGAAATCGATTCGCTTTTGGAAAGAGGGAATGTTGCAGAAGCCCGGAGTCAATTAGCCCAACTTCAAAGGAACATTGCTGAGGAGGAACATGGAACAGAACCTTTATAAAAATTCCCGGGTTTTGGTTACGGGTGCCGGAGGATTTATCGCCAGTCATTTAGTCGAACAGCTGGTCATTCAGGGTGCCACGGTGCGGGCTTTTGTGCGGTATAACTCCAGAGGAGATATTGGTTTGCTGAGATTTATCCCAGAGCAAGTGTTAAGGCAAGTAGAGGTTCGTTTTGGAGATTTGCGGGATTACAATGCAGTGGTGGGGGCATTGAAAGGCACGGATGTGGTCTTTCACCTTGGGGCGTTAATTGCCATCCCTTACTCTTATTTACACCCGCGTGAAGTTGTGGAAACCAACGTTCTGGGTACGTTGAATGTGTTGCAAGCCTGTCGGGAGATTGGGATTTCTCGTTTGGTCCATACATCTACCAGCGAGGTGTACGGGACCGGGCTCTATACTCCAATGGATGAAAAGCATCCGCTTCATGCTCAATCGCCTTATGCGGCAAGTAAAATCGGCGCGGACAAATTGGTTGAAAGTTTCTATTGCACCTATGATTTGTCAGCGGTGACGGTCCGTCCTTTTAATACCTTTGGCCCTCGTCAATCTGCCAGAGCAGTTATTCCAACCATTATCTCACAAGCCCTTACGAGTGAAAGGATTCGGATTGGTAACCTTACTACAAAGAGGGATTTCACTTTTGTGCTGGATACCGTTCGGGGATTTCTCTTAGCAGGGAGTGTTCCCGGGGTTGAGGGGGAAACTTTCAATCTTGGAACAGGCAAAGAGGTAACGGTAGGCGAATTAATTGATCGGGTGGCACAAATTTTGGGAAAAGAACTGATTGTCGAACAGGAAAGAGAACGTTTCAGACCAGAAAAATCAGAAGTCATGCGTCTTCTTTCGGACTTTTCAAAGGCTCAGATGAGATTGGGGTGGGCACCCGAATGGACATTGAGCAAAGGTTTGAAACAAACGCTTGAATGGATTCAAGAGCACTTATCCAGTTACCCAAATTCCGTTTATCAGCGTTAAGGGGGTAGAAGATGAAAGCAGTAGTCCTTGCTGGTGGAAAGGGTACACGCCTCGCGCCATATACTCGTATTATTCCAAAACCGATGTTACCTGTGGGAGATAGAGCCATCCTTGAAATTATGTTGCTTCAGATGAAACGTGCAGGAATTGAGGAAGTTATTCTGACCGTTGGTCACCTTTCAGGGTTAATGAAAGCATATTTCCAAGATGGGCAGCAGTTGGGTTTAAGGATTTGTTACAGTTATGAAAGTCATCCTCTGGGAACAGCAGGTCCCCTCGCCCTGATAGAAGGCTTGGAAGAGACTTTTCTGGTCACCAATGGCGATGTCTTAACTACCTTGAGTCTAACAGACCTGATTAAATTTCATGATCAATCTGGGGGAATTGCAACCATTGCCACGCATCGGCGTAAGGTCTTTATTGATTTAGGGGTGATTCATGTCAATGGAGGACATGAAATTGTAGATTACATTGAAAAGCCTACGTTGGAATATCAGGTGAGTATGGGGATTTACGTTTTTGAGCCACGAGTTTTGCGTTACATCACTAAGGGAGAATATCTTGATTTCCCTGATTTGGTGAAGAATTTGCTTGCAGTGGGCGAGAAAGTTGTGGCCTATCCGTTTGACGGTTACTGGAAGGATTTAGGGCGTCCTGACGATTACGAGCAAGCCAATCTTGACTTTGAGCAAATTCGCAATCAAATTTTGCCAGAGGAGCCAACATGGAATGGCGAGTACCTTTAGCCGATCTGGATTACGGACCAGAGGAAGCCGATGCAGTGCTAAATGTCCTCAAGAGAAAGTGGCTCACTATGGGAGAGATCACTCAAGACTTTGAGAGGGCTTTTGCTGAAATGCATGGTGCCAAATACGCTTTTGGGGTAGCCAATGCAACGGTGGCTTTGCATCTTGCTTGTTTAGCCCTGGAAATTCAGCCTGGTGATGAGGTGATTGTCCCCTCATTATCGTTTGTGGCTACCTCAAATGCCGTACTTTATACAGGGGCAAATGTGCGATTTGCAGATATCCTTGGGTTGGAAAACTTAACCGTGGATCCTGAAGAAATTCGCCAAAAAATTACCTCTCGAACCAAAGCCATTATCGTCATGCATTACGGGGGGTATCCATGTCAAATGGAGGAAATAACAAGGATTGCGCGTGAATACAATCTTGTAATCATTGAAGATGCCGCCCATGCTCCGGGAGCGAGCCTGAATGGTAAACCCCTGGGAATATGGGGGGATATTGGATGTTTCAGTTTCTTCTCGAACAAGAACCTCTCTACTGGTGAGGGGGGCATGGTGATTACCAATCGAGAAGATTTGGCGGAGAAAATTCGTTTGCTTCGCTCTCACGGTATGACTACCCTGACCTATGATCGCCATCGTGGGCATGCGTTTAGTTACGATGTTTTGTCCTTGGGATACAACTATCGAATTGATGAAATTCATTCTGCTTTGGGGATTGCACAATTGCAGAAACTTTCCAGAAACAATGCCTTGAGAAGACAATGGACAGACCTGTATCGGCAGGAATTGGCGGATTTACCTCTGGTTCTTCCATTCACCAGCACTCCCGGAGAATCTGCCTGTCATTTGTTCCCTGTTCTTCTTCCAGCCAAAGCGAGTCGTGAGCGTTTTATGCAGTTCATGCGTGAACAAGGAGTGCAAACCTCGATCCACTACCCACCTATTCATAGTTTCTCCTACTACCGTGAAAAGTACGGACACCTCTCTCTGCCTAGGACTGAGATGGTAGGGCTGAGAGAGGTGACTTTGCCGTTGTATCCCACAATGGGTGAGGAAAAGGTGAAGACTGTGGTTCAGGCGGTCAGAAAAGCCCTGCAGAATGCTGAAATTTAACTCATTTCCCATACTGCAAACCCAAAAGGTTGAAACGCGTAATGACCTTGTTTGTTTCCTTGTGGAACAAATCCTTCTGCCCAAAAGGGGTTGTATAAAGGTACTATATCGTCCTTGAGGTAAGCAACTCGTCTGGTAGGATTGCACCAGAAGACCAGAGACTGATTCTGAAATTGCCAGCGCCATCCACACAAAACTGGATGGGGGGAAGGTAGTAATTGGAAAGTTCCTGAAAGCTCCGTGCGTTCGAGCAAGGCAAGCAACCGCGTGTAAAATTCCGCAACTTCCTGAGAAGTGTTTTCTTCAGGACGGCGTCCAAGAAAAACCGGGATTCGAGTCGAGCGCCCTTCTAATTGACCTTCATGAAGCATAAAGGTTCCTGGTGTGCTCGCAGTAACCAGAGCCGCAAGTTTCCATTGATTGTAAGGAAACGCGGTGATGGCTCTTTTTTCGTCGTGGTTTTCTATAAAGCAGACCAGATGGTTTTGAAAATCGGATGAACGAGACAGTTGTTGCCTGATCAATTTAGGAGAACGATCCCTCAGGTAGTCGTAGAGCCTCTTGTCATAACAGGCGTCGAATCCTTGCTCAAGAAGGACGGGTTCGGTATCCCAGTAGGCTTCTGCCATGAAAAAGAGATGGGGATGTTCTTTCTTAACGGCGGGAATCACTTCTTCCCAAAAATCTTTTTCGGGTGGGATGATCCCGTGTGTTCTCCAGGTGTGCTGAAAAATGGAATTCAACATCAGCATCGCCATATCCACACGCAGGCCATCGCAAAGGTTACCTATTTCAACCAGTGTCTCTATCATTGCCTTCCTGAGACCCGGATGACAGGCATTCAGTTGAACAACATCTTGCCAGGCAGGAAAATTGAGGGCTTTCCCTCTTGCGAAAATATGTTTCCCAATGCGAATATAAGCATCAGGGAATTTTCTGAGGTGATTTTCTGTGCCTTGCACGAAATATTCGGGATGATGCTCTGTCCAGGTATGGCCCGGGGCGATGTGGTTGGGGACAAAATCCAGGATGAGTTTCATTCCGCGCGCATGAAGCGCGTTTCTTGCTTTCAAAATGCCTTCTTTGCCTCCAAAACGGTCATCTACTTGATATGCTTGCACACAGTAGGGGGAGCCAATCACATCAGAGGGGGTGTAATCGGGCAAAACTTGCTGAAATTCCTTTGTTAGACCAGTGTTTTGCAAAGCAATTTGAGTTCCCATTGGACTGCGTTTCCAAACCCCCATGAGCCAGACCATGTGAAAGCCAAAATTACGAAGCCGGTCCCATTCTTCTTCAGGAATAGTGCTTAAGGTAATTTTCTTTCCGGTTTTGTGAGATAGTTCCTCAAGCCAGATTGCAGTGTTAATCTCGTATAACAGGGGTTTGGGAGGAAGTGGTTTCATATGCAGTCCTTCTTTCTTGATTAGATTGTCTGATCTCATTCAATCTCAAGAGAATAACGCCCAAAAGGATAAGAACGCTTCCCAGAATTTGGTCGGATGTAAAGCGCTCCCCAAGAAGGAGGTATGATTGCAGAGCAGTAAAAGAGGGTTCAAGGGTGGCAATCAGGTTGGCAATGCTGGCAGGGAGGAAATTCAGACTGAAGGTGTACAACCCATATCCGCCGATCGTTGGAATCAGGGCTAACAGGAACAAAACCATCCAGCCATCCCACCGGTTACCCAGCCACAACAAATTGCGGCTGTCAATCCATTTGAGTGGAAAAAAGGCATTAGCCATCAGGAGGAGTAACGCAGCGGTCAGAAAGGTGTACCCCAGCACGGTTGGTGTGGGAATCCTCTTTTGTGAAGCCAATCGTCCCAAAAGGGTGTAGCCGGCGAAGGCAATCCCGGAAAGTAACCCCGTTAGAATTCCAATGGGGTTTGATGTCCACTGCTGGACTTGATGAGCTCCAGATACCAGGATGCAGCCAATGATACTGAAAACTACAGCCATGATTTTGGGAAGATGCAGTTCTTCTCTCCAGAGAAGCCATCCAAAGATTGCGGTAAAAGCAGCAGAACTATAAGCCAGAACTGTTGAGATTGCGGCTCCATTTAAAAAAACCGAGAAGGTCCAGAGGAAGTTGAAAACAGCCAGAAGAGCGCCATATCCGAGGAAAAATCTTACATGAGAGAAACCTTTCTGGATTAACGAGGGCTTAAGCAGAGCCATTGCAAGGAAAACAATTCCAGCGGTAAATAAATCGCGCCAAAACGCCAGAATTAGCACAGGAATTTTGTATTCAAGGTTCAGGTAACGAATAAACACTGCTGTGGCAGACCACAGCAGTGTGCCAACCAGAGCAATGACGTAACCTTTAGAATGTGAGGTATTCAATGAGGTTTCCCCATTGTCAAATTGTTTTGGTTAGAACGGCAACACCATATGGAGAGAGCCGAATTTGTCCGGCAATACGCTTACCACTGATGTGATCATCGTAAGTATTATTGTCCAGTTTGACAATTTGTTCCATTCTTGTGTGATTGACAATTACAAATACTTCTTTCTTGTCATATGTGCGTACCCTGCGATAGATTTGCACTCCCGCAGGTGCTTCAAATAACCCCTGAACCCCTGCATTTGTTGCAACCCTTTTGAGGTAGGCGAACATCGCTGTGTCATCCAGATAAGCGCCCGCGTAATAAACCAATCCGCTTCCGTGGTTGTGAATCGTCATGGCAATTTGACCATCGAGCCAGCCATTCGAAACGCCATAAGTTGCTACGGGGAGGGTAGAGTCTGGATCAATAATCTTCATCCGTTCTGCCCAAATTCGCGCTGTTCCAGTGAACCAGTTGCCTTGAAGAGGTACTTCTTCGTTGAGGGCATAAAAGTCTTCTACTTCTGCCCCGGTGAGGTGAGTGAGGAATGCCGGGGGGCGCAACGGATGAAAGGCATTGTCACGATTCTTGACCGCTGTTCGTGCTCCCAGCACCAGATGCCCACCGTTATCCACAAAACTCTTTAAATGGGCAATGCGCGCCTCGTCTACAATTGTGAGCGCTGGAGCCAGGACAAGTTTATACTCTTCCAGAGATTGATCGGGAGAGATGATATCCACTGGAATATTTAACTGGCATAGGGGCCGGTAGTAAGACAGCAGAAGCGCCACATAATCAAAATCCCGGTGATGCTTCTGCCACGAAATTGCCCAACGGCTTTCATAATCATTAAGGATGGCTACTCGGGACTCAACCTGGGTATATTCGAATACTGAAGAAAGTTCCCTGAACTCTTTGGCAATTTGCTTCACTTCTTCGAAGAAGGGCCTTGGCTGACCGGATTGATCCACCAGCGTTCCATGGAATTGCTCCTGTCCATTGAGCGCAGAACGCCATTGCCAGTACAACACAGCGTCGGCACCTTTGCCAATGGCTTGCCATGCCATGGTTCTGGCTTCACCCTTGTAAAGAGGATTGTTGATTTTTGCCCAATTGACCGTATTGGGCTGGATTTCCATTACCCAAAAGTTCTTCTTCTTGAATCCGCGAGTGAGGTCATGGGTGGCGCTCGAGAACACGGGCTCGTTATGCCCCATGCCAATGTACCAGTCCCATGAAGCCATATCCAGGTCAGTGCTCATTTCATAGTGGTCGAACCCGTCAAACCATCCCATGAAGTTGTGGGTGATCCACACTTCTTCTCTCAGGTGAGGTCTCAGGAGGTCAATCTGCATTCTTTGAAATTTCCGGTAACTTCGGGTGACGAAGCGTTTCCATTCCAGCATGAGTGCAGGGTTGTGGGGACCAATTGGGATGGGAATCTGGCTCCAATCGTTATAGGTTTGACTCCAGTATGCAGTAGTCCATCGTCGGTTTAATTCGTCCAGAGATTTATACTTTTCTTTGAGGTATTCCTGAAAAAGAGCCTGGCAGTGTTCGCAATAACAAACTCGATTAAATTCATTGTCAATTTGCCAGCCAATGATGTTGGGATTGCTCCCAAAATGTTCTGCCATGGCTTTGACCAACTTGGCCGTTGCCTCATGAAAAGCCGTTGAATTTACGCAATAATGGCATCGGTTTCCAAATTGAACTTTCCTTCCTTCTTCGTTTGTGGCTAGTATCTCAGGGTGCTCACTCACAAGCCAGGCTGGAGGGGCAGCGGTGGGAGTCCCCAGGACTGTTCGTATGTCGTGCAAAGCAAGAAGGTTGATGGCTTGATCAAGCCATTCAAACTGAAAATTCCCTTTGGAGGGCTCTAAACTGGACCAGGCAAATTCCCCCATGCGAACGACGCTCAAGCCAAGTTCCTGCATCAGGCGGATATCACTTAACCACTGCTCGGATTTCCAGTGTTCAGGGTAATAGGCTGCGCCAATGTGAAGGACTTTTCGAGAGCGTTGTGTGGTCATGATCTCCTCCTTTAGGGCAAGAGTCAACGAATAATTTTGCAGGTATTTTCCAATACTCCAATTTTTTCAATTTCCATGCGAAGGGAATCGCCGTTTTGCAAAAAAACGGGGGGCTTGCGAAAGACGCCTACTCCGTCTGGTGTGCCTGTAGCGATGATGTCCCCCGGTTGGAGAGTGAAGGCTTGTGAAAGGAAAGAGATTAATTCCGCAACGCTGAAAACCATTTCGGCTGTGGATGAGTTTTGCATCTTTACGCCGTTCAGTTCGGTTGAAAGATGCAAGGCTTGTGGGTCAGGGATTTCATCTGCGGTTACAATCCATGGACCCATTGGACAAAACGTATCCAGACTTTTTGCACGTACCCATTGGCGGTCACGGAATTGAAGATCGCGCGCAGAAACATCGTTGATAATCGTGTAGCCGAAGACGTACTCCAACGCCTCTTGTGTCGAAACATTCCGAGCCTTTTTCCCGATAATAACTCCCAGTTCTACTTCAAAGTCAACCTGGCGGGTGAGTTCAGTATTCCAGCAAATTGCATCACCATTGCCAATGATCGAAGAGGAAAATTTTGCAAAAACCAGGGGATATTCAGGTACCGGTACATTTTGTTCGCGGCAGTGGTCTTTGTAGTTCAATCCAATCCCAATGATTTTTTCGGGGTTTTGGAGAGGGGCTTTCAGTCTGACCTGAGACAGAGAAACGCTTTCGTAGGTCGATTTCCTTTCCAGAATGTTTTCAACGAATCGATCCCCTTTGTGAATTATGGCCTCAATAGAGCTGGAAATATCTTGTGGGAGAAGGAATACTTGTGACTCCTCCACAATGCCTACTTGAACACTGGATTGGTATTCAACGACAGCAATTTTCATTTCAATACTGCCCTTGAGAGAGAATTGTTCCTGAATATGGAGCGAGTTTATACCTTAAAATGTTCCCTTCTATTTTCACCATTTCTCCATTGAGAAGGTTCTTAAGGCTTTCTTCTCCGGAGAATTCCTTAAGGGTGACTTCAAGGAAATTTGTTTGGGGGCTGTTATTCAACAAAACTACAACATAATCGTTTTCATGCTTGCGTGCATAGGCTAGCCATTGATTCTCAGCCTTTAAGATTTCCCATGAACCATCTCGCAGGGCTGGATGGCTTTTCCGGATCATGATTAGGGATTTGAAGTAGTTTCTTAGGTCCATATCCCATCGGGAGGTATCCCATGGAAAACCACGCCGGCAGTCCGGATCTTTGCCGCCTTCCATTCCAATTTCATCACCGTAGTAAATTGTTGGTGCTCCGGGATATGTAAATAATACCAGAGCCGCAAGGCGCAGGGCTTCTTTGCGACCGTTCACCAGGCTGAGGAAGCGGGCTGTATCATGGCTATCAAGAAGGTTCATCTGGGCTTGAACAGCAGGCAGCGGATAGAGGTTCTGGAGCAAAGTAATTTGTTGGGCAAAGGATTCCGCATCTTTTACAAAATACTCAGGACCATGGCTTCGCCAGTGTCCCACCAAATCTTCCTGCAAATGTTCTCCGCCGAAGAAGCTCCACAGAGAATATGTCAGCAGGTAATTCATGACCCCGTCAAATTGATTCCCCTGTAACCATGGGCGAGCATCCCATGGGATTTCGCCAGTAATATATGCCTCTGGATTGACCGATTTAACCACGCTTCGAAACTCTTCCCAAAAGCCTGGCTCTTTGACTTCAAAAGGTACATCTAACCGCCACCCATCAATGCCCTGTTCAAGCCAGTATCGCCCCACTTCCATGATGAATTTGCGAACTTGTGGGTTGGCATGGTTGAAGGTTGGTAAAGCAGGGATACTCCACCAGCATTCATAACGCGGTTTACCTTCGTATGCGTTCAAAGGGAAGCCATGGATCTTAAACCAGTCAAGATAAGGTGATTGTTTCCCGCACTCCAGAATGTGGTTGAACTGGAAAAATCCCCGACTGGCATGGTTGAATACACCATCCAGCACGATGCGAATGTTTCTGCGATGGGCTTCTTTGAGCAAGGTTTGAAAGGCTTTTTCTCCACCGAGAAGGGGGTCCACTTTAAAGTAATCGTGGGTATGGTATCGATGATTAGAAGCAGACTGAAAAATTGGGGTGAAATAAATTGCAGTAATTCCCAAATCCTGAAGATAATCCAGATGTTCAGTTACCCCTAGCAGATCTCCTCCTTTGAACCCGTATGGAGTCGGGGGGGCGTCCCAATCCTCTAAATGGGTTGGCTTTTCTACAAGTGCGCTTTTGGCGAAACGGTCAGGAAAAATTTGATAAAAAACTGCATCGTGCACCCATTTGGGGGTTTGAAAGTTTGCGCTCAAAGTAAACCTCCAGTGAACATGCTGGGAATAGATTGGATTTTCTAACTAATTATAAATCGAAAGATGGGGTCTTTATTTCTCGTAAACTTGCGGGTTGGCACAGAAAGGCAGGCGTTTTCCCTGAAGACCGGCAATCAGATTCTCTGCCGCCATGACTGCCATCTGCGTTCTGGATTGAACGCTTGCACTGGCAATGTGGGGCGTGATAATCAGGTTGGGAAGTTGCAGAAGAGGGCTATTCGATGGAATCGGTTCCGGATCAGTCACATCAATCGCTGCTCCACGAATTTTTCGCTCCTTGAGAGCATGGTATAAAGCCTCCTGGTCAACCACACTTCCGCGTGCTGTGTTGATCAGGATAGCCTCCTTTTTCATCATGGAGAATTCTTTTTCGCCAATCAAATGATATGTGTTTGGAGTTAAGGGAACATGCAGGCTGATAAAATCAGCCTCTTTGATGAGGGTTTCCAGGGACACGTATTCTACCCCCAGCGTTTCTTCCATTTCTGGCAGTCTTTTGTTGTCATAATAGAGGATTCTCATGTCAAAACCTTTGGCGCGGCGTGCTACTGCCTGACCAATTCTCCCAAATCCAATAATGCCCAAAGTGCTCCGTGCAACATCCATCCCTAGAAGAATAGTTGGTCCCCATGTTTTCCACTTTCCTTCTCTGGTAAAGGCATCCGCTTCAACGACTCGTCTTGCCGCCGACATCAACAAAGCCCAGGTAAAATCGGCGGTAGCGTCCGTGAGCACCCCTGGTGTATGTCCTACAGGGATTTTTCGTTTTGTGGCGCTATCTATGTCAATATTATCTATTCCTACTGCATACTGGCTGATTACCCGGAGACGTGCGGAATTTTCAATCAATTCTTTGTCGATCCGATCTGTAAGCAGACAAAGCAGCCCATCAGCCCTTTGCGTTCGCTCTCTGAGAACATCATACGCTGGCGGAAGTTCTTCTTCCCAAAGATCGATCTCGACATGCTCCGACAGCATTTCCAATCCAATATCGGGAATTCTGCGAGTGATGAATACATGAGGCTTATCCATGGTTTGAATTATACTCTTTCATCAAATGTCAGGAAAAATTGCACCATAGAAATGCGCTAAAGGTTTTCCTTAAAAAGGCATGTCTCCCCCCTTGACGTTCCTGAATGTGGCGGGTAGAATTAGTCGGCTTTTATATAGAAATTGATCAAATGACTTGAGATCGGAGAGTAGGCATGGTTCCTCATCCAAAAAGAAAACATTCACAAGGACGGCGTGATCGTCGTCGCTCGCAGGACACTTTGAAGGCTACCAATCTGGTGGCCTGCTCAAATTGCGGTGAATTGCGTCTCCCCCACACCGTGTGCCCGAACTGTGGACATTACAAAGGCGTGGAAGTGGTCGCTCGGGAAAGCAAGAAGTAGCCTGGCGTTTTTTCCTCCTGAAACGAGCAAGCGCGGAAAGCCTATCCGCGCTTGCTCGTTTTAACCAATTTACAGTGCCCAGGCAAGCATAATGCCAAAGATTGCTAGAATAATCCCTATGTGTAAAAGAAGATCAGTTTGTGCTAACCAACCAGAAGGGGCAAAGATGGAAAAGAGCAGATTGAGGAAGATCAACAGCATTCCAATCAGAGGTAACAGCCCTTTGCGAGAAGCAAGAAATTCGGATAGACGATCCAGCAGTCTTGAAAACAGGTTCAACATCAGGTTGTTTCCTCTTTTTGAGAGAGTTTGTCATCTGTGTACAGGAAGGGCTGAAATCGGGCTAACAGTCGTCCGGGTAAATTTCCATCGATTAAGACTCCACCTCTGGTATGTTCAATGCGCTTTACCTGACCCTGATCATGAAATAGTGAAATCAAATTGCCTTCCTGATAAGGGATTCGGACTTTGACGGGTTGATAAGTTTCAAAGAGTTCCTGGTTTACCAAAGTAAGCATTTCATTGATGCCCATCCCTTTTAGGGCAGAAATAGCAAGCACAGAACCCGAGAAATAGGCAATGGCTTCTTCTGCGGCTTTAGGATCAGGCAAGCGGTCAATTTTATTTAAGAGAGTAATGACCGGAATGTGATCTGCCTGGATTTCTTTCAAAGTTGCATGCACTGCCTGGGCTTGTTCAAAGGCATTGGGGTGGGTAATGTCCACCACATGCAATAGCAAGTCTGCTTCGGCAATTTCTTCCAGGGTAGCCCGGAAAGCGGCAACAAGTTGGGTGGGTAATTTTTGGATGAAGCCTACGGTATCGGTAAACAGTGCCAGGTGCCCCCCCGGAAGTTCCACTCGACGGGTAGTGGGATCAAGGGTGGCAAATAACTGGTCGGCGACGTATACTTCGGCGTTTGCCAGCCTGTTGAGCAAGGTGGATTTACCGGCGTTGGTGTAGCCTACCAGGGCTACCACAGGAATTTGGGAGCGTTGGCGTTGGGCGCGGTAACGCATGCGGTGTGCGCGTACTTTTTCCAGTTCTGCCTTCAGTGTGGCAATGCGTTTGCGAATCTCCCGTCGGTCCACTTCCAACTGGGTCTCACCAGGTCCGCGCAAGCCTACTCCCCCCATGCTACCCGTTCGTCCACCACCTCCGCCAGCCTGACGGGCTAAATGGGTCCACGCGCGGGTTAATCGAGGAAGTCGATACTCATATTGGGCAAGTTCAACTTGCAGAATCCCTTCTCGGGTGTGAGCGTGCTGGGCAAAAATATCCAGAATGAGCGCAGTACGATCGAGGATGCGCACATGCGGTCCAAGCCTTTCCTCCAGTTCTCGAAGGTGGCGGGGGGATAATTCGTTGTCAAAAAGAACCACTTGAGCAAGGGTTTCTTCAACGAGAATCTTGATTTCTTCGATTTTCCCTGACCCGATATAGGTGTCTGGGTGAGGAGCGTCCAGCTTTTGGGTGGTTTGCCCTACCACTTCCAATCCGGCAGTTTGCGCTAAAAGCGCTAACTCTTCAAGGGAGTCTTCCAGAGGCAACAGAGAAGGTTCGTTTCTCAGTTCTACCCCTACGAGAAAGGCTCTTTCACGAGGAGGGACGGTAGGTTCAGGAACTTTTTTAGCCATGAGATTTTATCGTTTCCCCAACCAATCTTGCAATCTCTTCATTGCTTCTGCAATGCGATCTGTTGGTGTGCCCAGAGAAATTCTGAGATAACCTTCCCCGTATTTTCCATATACTACTCCCGGAGTTGTACTTACACCGGTTTCCTCAAGCAATTGGTTGCAAAATTCCACACTGTCTTTGTATGGTGAAGGAAGTTTAGCCCAAACATAAATGGCTGCAGGTGGCGGAGTTACCTCAAAACCAAGTCCTTGGAGAGTGGAGATTATCAAATCTCTGCGTTGCAGGTAAATGGCATTTCGTTCTTCCAGCCAGGACTGATCTCCGGTCAGGGCAGCAATAGCCCCATCGATGACCGGCTGAAAATGCGCCGAGTCTGCTTGACTCTTGTACGTATGCAGATACTTTATCACCTGGGCATTCCCAACAGCCATTCCTACACGCCAACCTGCCATGTTATAGGTTTTGGATAAAGAATTAAACTCTACTGCAACCTGTTTGGCTTCGGGGATTTGAAGAATACTGGGAGCCTGGTATCCGTTGAAACAAATATCCATGTAGGGGGCATCATTGGCAATCAAAATGTGGTATTTGAATGCAAACTCAACCAGTTTTTCATAAAACTTGAGCGAGGCGATGGCTCCCGTGGGGTTATTTGGATAATTAATCCAGATTAACTTGGCTTTTGCGAGGACATCTTCCGGAACCCGCTCCAGGTCCGGTAGAAATTGGTTTTCCTGGAGCAAAGGCAGGTAGTGCACCTCGGCTCCGGCTATGATACTTGCGCTCGCATAAACCGGGTAAGCCGGGTCAGGGACTAAGGAAACATCTCCCGGGTTGAGAATAACCTGTGCCAGGTTAAATAACCCTTCCTTGGAACCAATGAGTGCCAGCACTTCGGTTTGAGGATCAAGATTGACCCCAAAGCGAGTTTGATAATAGTGTGCAACGGCTTTTTTGAAGGCAAGAGAACCGCCCATTTGCGTATAGCCGTGCGTGTCATCCTGTCTTGCAGAAGCCACCAGGGCTTCAATGATGAAAGACGCAGGGGGTAAATCGGGAGAGCCCATGTCCAGTCGGATGACGTCCACGTTTTTTGTGCGCAGTTCGTTAATTTTTTGATTCAATTGGGCAAAAAAGTAGGGCTTGAAGGATGCAATACGGTCAGCCGGTTGAAACATCATTGGTTTGAGTCCTGTCATGGTTGTCTACTTCCTAAAAGAGGTTTTTTCGCGGGTTTATGGGTCAGGGGTGCCAATAGGCGTGCCATTTTTTCATCTGGGGGTTGGGTCATCAAAGGAAGTAAGATGTGGAAAGTGGAGCCGGGACAGGTTTTCTCATCGAAGCCGGGGGATTCTACCCAGATAGCGCCCCCGTGGGCTTCTACGATACCTTTGGCAATATGCAGTCCTAAACCAGGCCCACCGCCTTTGAATTTTGTTTTACTGCTGGAGTGCAGGTCGGTCTTTCCCAGGCGAGCAAACTTGTCGAAAATAAGCAATTGGTCTTCAGGGTCAATGCCAATCCCTGTATCTTTGATAATTACCTCTATAAATCCTGGAAGCTTTCGACCATCCACACTGATTGAACCGCCATCCGGCGTGTACTTAATGGCATTGGTCAGCACATTTCGGAAGACCTGTAAAAGGCGTTCTGGATCTCCAAAGGTCATTTCACCGCTACCAGGAAAATCCTGAATGGTTAAGGTCTGTTGCCGTTCTTTGATTACACCCTGAAGTTCATTTTCCAGAACATGGAGAATGCGATTAATCCATACAGGTTGAAAATTGAGAGAGAGCAAATTGTTGTCAATGAGAGATACATCAATCATGTCGTCGATGATGGTTTTCAAACGTCTTGTCCCGTTATGAATCCCATTTAACAAATCAATCTCATAAGGAGAGAGATTACGGGTGCTTAATGCATCTCTCAGCATAGCGGCATAACCATCTACCAGGGTGAGAGGCGTTTTCAATTCGTGTGCTGCTACAGCAATGAAATCAGACTTGCTCTGATCCAGTTTTTCCAGTGTTTGTTGGACTTGTTGTAATTGCTCTGAGATGGCTCGAATGCGAATTTCCATCTCCATTTCAAAAGCACGCCGAAAACAGTAAAGAAAAATGGGCAACAACCCACTCGTTATCGCCACGGAATACTCGGGTTTTAGTGTCTCTTCGCAAACTTTGACTGTAAAGAGAAGCAAATCCCCGATAAAGTCCACCAGACTGCTGGACATCTCAGGAGATTCGGATTGGGGTAAAGCCTCTGCCCATGCAGAGAGGATAGGGTCCATCCAGGAGTAGGTGCCGGTCTCCAGAGAAACTTCCATCCGATCAAAGAACTGCTCCAGTTGATTGCGTAAATCTTCCCGAATGTTCACGGCTCGTGCCAGGGTTTGAGGAGATCGCTGCACCCAGGGTTGACGAATTTGGCGAAGCAGTTCGAGTTCTTGCATACAAGTATAGTTTACCCCCAGATTTTGGATTTGCCAATTTGATGTGTTATTCCTCATGGATTCTTCCATGATATTTGACTAACCATTCCAGTAAGGTATCGCCGACGGCTTTGAGACTTTGAGGGGATACTTTATCGGGTGTATCCTGGGTTGTATGCCAGAAAGCATAGCCGAAATCAATGATATCTACTGCTGGAATACCTCTTTGAATAAACGGGATATGATCATCCAGAATACTGGGGCCCGGTTCGTTAACAAAGATCGTTTCATATCCTAATTCCTGGGCAATTTTCCATAATGTTTGTTGCAGTTTGGGAGAAGAATTGCGCTCTAGAGGTAGCCGTAAAGTAGAGTCTCCCACCATATCCACGATGACAACTGCCTGAGGCATGTCAATGAGGGAGTCGGCGAAAACAGTAGAACCTTGAATCCAGTTTTGTTGCTTGATTTGTCCCTGATCTTCTGCATCAAAAAACACCAGCACGACCTCTACAGGTAAATCCGAGGGAATAACCCTTGCAAGTTCGAGTAATACAGCAACCCCTGAAGCACCATCATTTGCTCCTGGAACGGGGCTTGTCTGTTTTTCCGGGTCAGGATCACGATCGGCAAATTCTCGGGTATCATAATGGGCGCCCAGAATGATCAGAGGCGCACCTTGATTTCGGTGTGCAATCAGGTTCAGAATGGGGGCTTCTGGCGTGCCTGCCTGCTGAATCTCAACGGACCAGCCTGCTTCATTCAATTGATCACTTAGCCAAACAAGCATTTGTTGATGCCCTTCGCTTCCCGGGTGACGTGCCCCAAAGGATACCTGAGTAAGGACATCCTGATAAGCACGCTCTGCATTGAAGGTGGTCGGCGCTAAAACAGGTTTGCGTAACAACCATAATAGTAGGAGCATGCAAACTAGCGCCAGAAGGCTGGTCAATAAAAGGCGAAATGTTCGTTGTCTCATTTGTTCTCTCTATCTTCGAGAGGAATATAATTTTTCTCTGCCCATTTTCTTAGATTATTTAATGCTCTCTCTACATATTGTAGTGCACGTTGTGATTTTCCAGGTGCCGGATCAGGAAGCGCGGGCAAGATGCCAAAATTGGCTTTCATGGGCTGAAAATCCTTAAGAGAGGCATGAGTGACATAATGGCAGAGCGCTCCCAGCATTGTGGTTTCAGGCAGTGAAACCGGTGTTTCCCCTTTTAAGAGGCGCGCAGCATTGATTCCTGCCAGCAAACCCGTTGCAATATTCCCCATGTACCCTTCTACCCCGGTAATTTGTCCGGCAAAAAACAGGTCTGATCTCTTTCGGAATTGTAAAGTGGGAAGCAAAAGAGCTGGAGATGCAATAAAGGTGTTTCGGTGCATTTGTCCGTATCGGACAAATTCGGCATTCTCTAAACCTGGAATCATGCGAAAGACGCGACGTTGTTCCGGGAATGTCAGATTGGTTTGAAAGCCCACAAGATTATAGAGGGTGCCCGCCAGATTGTCCTGACGGAGTTGTACTACGGCATATGGACGTTTTCCCGTGTGTGGATCCCGAAGTCCGATAGGGCGCATGGGACCGAAAGCCAGAGCCTCTTTTCCTCGAGCCGCCAGGACTTCAATGGGAAGGCAACCCTCGAAATACTCGTGGGCTCCTGCCCTTACCCCATGCTTAATTTCTTCTTCAAATTCTCGCAGAGGAATGCGTTCAGAGTTGAGCAGGGCTTCGATAAATTGCTCATACTCCTCTCGGGTGAAAGGGCAGTTTATGTAATCACCTTCCTCTATTACACCTCGCTGATATCGAGATGCTCGAAAGGCTTTTTCCATATTGATGGTTTCGGCTCGAACAATAGGAGCAATAGCGTCAAAGAAAAATAAATGCTCTGTGCCTGTCAGTTCCTGAATGGCTTTCGAAAGCGTTGGAGAAGTTAATGGCCCTGAGGCAATGATAGCAGGTCGTGAGGGGATGGTGGGGTATTCTTCACGTATTACCCGGATATTGGGGTGAGACTCGATTTTCTCAGTAATGGTTTGAGCAAACATCTCCCGGTCTACTGCCAGTGCCCCCCCCGCTGGAAGCGCGCACTCTTCGGCAACACTTAGAAGCAGAGAACCCAGGAGTCTCAGTTCTTCTTTCAATAAACCCGAGGCTCTATCAACGAGTGCAGATCCAAGGGAATTGGAACACACCAATTCCCCCAAAAAGGAAGTTGAGTGCGCACCGGTACTTTTTTGGGGCCGCATTTCGTAAAGATCAACCTTAAGCCCCGCTTTTGCGGCTTGCCACGCGGCTTCTGAGCCAGCCAAACCACCACCAATGATGATTATGTCAGCCATAGGATGTATTTTACCAAAGCATCTTCAGAACACAATTGGAATTGGTATGAAACTTGCAACCATAACAAATTGATATATACTTTTTCGGAAGAGGGAAATTTATGCTCCATCATCTTCCTTTACACACAATCAAGCCCCTTGCAACGGCTCATCTGGCTCAAACGATGAGCCTGTTAAGTCTGACTGCCACGGAATTACAGGAACACATCGAAGCAGAACTGTCGTCTAACCCGGCATTGGAAATGCTGGATGAATTACGCTGCCCTGTGTGTCACAGAAAATTGCCCCCACAGGGGGTTTGTCCTGTCTGCAGTCAACCTGTTTTGGGGCAGGGTGAAGAAGCGGTTGTGTTTATTTCTACACGGGAAGTTTACACAGGCTTTGGAGACCCTCAGGAAGAAGATGATCGAGAAGATAACGGGGTACTGGAAGAAGAGAGTTTGGCTGTTCATGTCTTTCGACAAATAGCCCCAGATATTCCCCCGGAAGACCGTAAAATTGCTGCTTTTTTGCTTACACATCTCAATGAAGATGGATTGCTCACCATCTCTCTTCAGGAAATCGCTTCGTATCATCATGTCTCTCTGGAACGAGTACGCAGAATTCAGCAGATGATTCAACGTGCCGATCCTGCTGGTGTGGGAAGCATAGAGCCAAAAGAAGCCTTGCTGGCGCAACTGGATCTTTTGGAAGAAGTGCAACCCGTACCATCCCTGGCGCGAAAGGTCATTGAGGAAGGATTGGATCTGCTCTCTCGTCATCAGTTTCACGAGTTAGCGCGATTGATGAAAGTCTCTGTGGGCGAGATTCAACGCGTTGCTTCTTTTATTAGCAAAAATCTCAATCCTTACCCGGGACGCTCTTTCTGGGGAGATTCAAAGGGGGGAAAGAGTCTCACTCAACAGGTGTTTTATAAACCGGATATTTTGATTTCTCTGGCGAGTAATGGGGAACAGGAAGTCCTGGTAGTAGAAATTCTCTTTCCTCTTTGGGGAACCTTACGGGTGAATCCTCTATATCGCAAAGCCCTTCAGCAAGTGGATGAAGAATTGCGCGAAGAGATGCGTCAGGATTTAGAACGCGCTTCTCTGTTTGTGAAATGCTTGCAGCAACGCAACCATACCATGCAAAGATTGATGCAACGTCTGGTGGCATGGCAGAAAGATTTCATTATCAAAGGGGAAAAACACTTAAAGCCCCTGACTCGAGCACAACTTGCGAAAGAATTGGGTGTACATGAATCGACCATCTCTCGAGCAGTGGCGAATAAAGCTGTTCAGTTGCCTTCGGGAAGAATCATTCCTCTCTCAGATTTCTTTGACCGAAGTCTTTCGGCACGTATCGTTTTGAAAGAGTTGATTATGCATGAAACCAAGCCTTTGAGTGATGCCGAACTGGTTAAACTCATGGCGCAAAGAGGTTACGAGGTAGCGCGCAGAACAGTGGCAAAATATCGGGCAATGGAAGGGATTTTGCCTGCCAACTTAAGAAGGGCGTGTTATTGACATTGATATGAATTCTAGCGAGCGAGGATTTCGGTTGAGTCCTCCCTGGGGAAAACCACAGTCCCAGGGTTATGAAGGTTTAAGCCGGTTGTTGAGTCAGGTTTATCAACCTGCTGTTTTACTTATGCTGCCGGAGGGACAATTATTATTTGCCAATTCTGCCTTTCTTGAGTGGACAGGTTGGCAATTGGAAGATATTCTCCGCCATAAATGGATTTGGTTGCTCAATGAAAATACCGTTCCCAGACAGGATGGGGAAGAAGGTTTTTTTACTCATATCCGTTGCAAGTATCGGGATCCTCAGCCCGCACGGGTCCGTCTTATAGATCTTGAGAATGAAGGAAGGCGTTTTTCTGTAGCATTCTTTTCTCCAGAGGCCTCCAAAGGGGAACGTGAACGCAAATTTGATGATCGTTTGCTGGATGTGATAGAGAAAATTTCCAGCATTTCTCTGGAGACGCCTTTGTCCCATTCCCTTAAGTACATTTGTGCTATGGTTTCCCGTTTGCTGGATGTGGAAGCCTGTGCTTTGTATCAGGTGAGTGCTCTTTCTCCCCAAATGGTTAAGATTTGCAATGGTGGTGAAGAAGATGTCTTTCCGCCGGTGATGACCTTGGCAGATCTGGTGCGTCTTACAGGGATACAAATCTGGACGCCAGGACGCCGTGCCTTAACCCTGGTTCATCGCGCAGGGCAGGAACAGGGGTTGACCTTTGTAGCCAGTGCTTCTCTGGGCAATGCGGGTGGCGCGATTGGTCTGCTGGTGCTGGGTGGCAGGGGAGAGGTCAGAGAAGAAAGAGTACTATCCACACTACGGATGCTCAGGCGCCAAATTGCGGCGTTTTTGGAAAATTATCTGAAAGTTGAGGTGATTCAAGAGCGGTTATCGGCTATTCAACAGGATTTTGATGTGCTGGAGTCTGCTATTAATGGTGTTAACGAAGGGATTTTTATCCTGAAGCCGGATTTGCGTATAGATAAAATAAACGTTCGAGCGGAATGGTTGTTCGGATATGCCCAGTATGAAATTGTTGGCGTTCCCGTGGAGAATGTACTGATAGGTTCGGATCGCCTTCGCCCTTCCCTGGAAGCGGCTTTGGAAGGTGTGCCTATCCATACCATTGGAGACTTGTCTCTTCATCGCCGGAATGGATTGTCTTTTCCGGCGGTCGTTCAGGTGGTAAGGGTACCAGCGGAAGGCAAGGTAAATGCACTGGTTGTTCTGGTTACAGATGTAAGCGAGGGTGAAGCCATTCGAATTCGCACCCAACAACTGGAACAGCGGGCTTTGTTAGGAGAGGTGACCTCAGTGTTCGCTCATGAGGTTCGTAATCCCATTAACAACATTTACACAGGACTTCAGGTTCTTTCTGCAACGCTTCCTCCGGATGACGCTAATCAAGAGCACCTGACACGTTTGCAGCAGGATTGTGTCCGCCTGAATAACTTGATGGAATCTGTGCTTAATTTCTCCCGGAATACTCAATATAAATTTGAGCCAGTGGACCTAAAAGATTTTCTTCAGAGAATTTTAGATCGTTGGCGTCCTCGTTTTGGAAAAGTAAATATTGAAGCGCAATTATTTGTTCAAGAGGGTACGCCCAAAGCCTACGCCGACCCTCGTTCGCTGGAACAGGTTTTTACCAACCTGATCAGTAATGCTGTAGACGCAATGAGTAAAAAAGGGGGACACCTGACCTTTCAGGTATCTCCCAAAATTGGTTCTCTGGGACGGTCTGAGGTGGTCATTGCCGTATTGGATGATGGTCCGGGTATCCCTGATGAAATTCGTGAGAGAATATTTGAACCGTTCGTGACCACGAAACCGAATGGAACAGGCTTGGGATTAGCAATTACAAAGAGAATTGTCACAGCCCACCATGGGAGTATTCAGGTAAACTCATTCCCTGGAGGTACGGTATTTGAAGTTACCTTGCAGGCATATACAGGAGATGAATCATGAGTCTAACGATTTTAGTTGTTGACGATGAGGAAAATTTTCGGGTGAATACAGAGCGTTATCTTGCTACACGAGGCTATGAAGTCATTGGCGCTTCGACCTTGCAAGAAGCCAGGGAAATTCTCATCAAGGGGATAGCAGATATCGTGCTTCTGGATGTCCAACTACCGGATGGATACGGACCTAACTTGCTGTACGAAACTACTCAAATGGTATTTCGCCCCCCCATCATTCTGATCACGGCTTATGGGGATATTGACATGGCTGTTGACGCTATGCGCAATGGCGCGCACGATTTTCTAACCAAACCAATACAATATAACCAGTTAGAGAAGTCCATTGAGCGTGCCAGCGAAATTGTCACCATGCGCCGCGAATTGTTGCATTTACGTCAAGCCCAGAAGAATCAGAATTTCGTCGCTGGTAAAAATCCAAAAATGCAATCGGTACTTGCTATGGCAAAACGGGCGGCAGAGATGTCTGTCTCCGTCCTGATAACAGGGGAAACCGGAACAGGAAAAGAAGTTCTGGCAAAATTTATTCATTCCAGTGGTCCACGGGCAAACAAACCTTTTGTACCCATCAACTGCGCTGCAATCCCAAACACTATGTTAGAGGCCGAATTGTTTGGCTATGAACCCGGAGCCTTTACTGGGGCTGAAAAACGGAAACATGGATTGATGGAAGTTGCGGATGGTGGGGTACTTTTTCTGGATGAAATTTCTTCCATGCCACTGGATATTCAAGCCAAGATGCTTCGTGCATTGGAGGAACGTGCGTTCCGCCGGGTAGGTGGGTTGAATCAAGTCAAGGTCGATGTTCAAATTGTTGCCGCTTCGAATCGTGACTTAGCCCAGATGATCAAAGATGGAAACTTTCGGGAGGACCTGTACTACCGACTGAAAGTGGTGGATTTGCATTTATTGCCTTTGAGAGAACGTAAAGAAGATATTCCCGAACTGGTGGTTTTTTTTATTCGTCAGAACAATATGAGACTGGGAATGAATGTCCGGGATGTCACTCCGCGAGCTATGGAGGTCCTAATGAGATACCACTGGCCAGGAAATATTCGTGAATTGAGCAATTCAATCGAAAGGGCAATGTTGTTCTGCAATGGAGAAGTCATTGATTTACCTGATCTCCCGGACTTGAGTATTCATTTGGGATGAGATAACCCTTCTGGCATGGTTTTTGCACCGTTGCCTCCCGAGAGCATTCGATCGGGAGGCAACATGATTAATTTAGGTGTTGAGCAATTCTTGATGCTGATGGCGGTCAGTCTGCTGGTCTTGGGGGTGATCTCACTGGCGGCTGGTGTGCTGATTTTGACCTTTCGAGTAGGGGGAAAGGACATTCATACTCTTGCCAGCCAAACGGCTCGCATGGCGCAGAAAGGCTTGGCAGATGATATTGCCGGGCTGGTTGGAAATGCTTCCGCTCTCCTGGAGGCGCTTAACCAGTTGGTGCGAACCACATCAGGGGTTGGGGTCTTTCTTATCCTGGTGGGGTTTATGCTTTTTGCATCCGCTTACTCGCTGGTAACGATGGTCCCATAGGAGGGCTGTATGAACATGATTTCATTCATTGAGGAATTGAAAGGACTTGTGCCCTCTGAAGATGTTCCCTGGATACTTCAATCTATTCGACAGGATGAAAGAATTGAACAGTTTATTACCACAAGTGGAGGGTTTTCCCGGGTAAAAAGATTCCTGGGACCTGACCCGGTTAACTGGTCTCCAGGACAAATTGCTTTGCTTTCTCTCTGTGACGATGATTTTTCTGGAGAGTGTTCAGCGCATTTCTATGAGGACCTCATTGCAAGCCTAGAGAAGCAAGCATCTGACTTTCTAGAAGAGGTGCTTCACCAGCGCAAAAAAGTGGTCTCCCTTGGTGAATCTGCTCTGCTGGGAATTGCCTTAAGAAATCTGGCTCACCGGGAAGGGTGGCAGACTGCTTTTGAAAAAATTACCCACAAAGATAGGCGAGACACCTATTCTCTTTGGAAGACCGCTATCCTCGTGAGCGGTGATTTGCAAGAAGAACCTTTAGAGTGGGCGAAACACTTGTTCATAGAATTTTATGAGCCATTGATTTGGGAGTGGGGGATTCACTGGCTCTCATCTCGTTTCCTCCCTTTGGATAGAAAAATAGAAATCACTGTAGAGCTGCTGGTAAAAGCCGTACCTCTTGTTCAAATTGAGGTTCTACAACGCCTCATGGCAAGGGAATGCCGGCAATGGAGCCAGAAAGTTGCGAAAACTCTGCTGGATAATCATCCCCTCCTGAACTCCTATCGAAAAAAAGTGGATTTGATCGTCTTAATGCTTCTGAAATTCTGCAGCATGCGCTATCTCTTCATCAACTGGCTACGTTATACTCCATTGCAGGAAAAACCACATTTTCTGAATCCGTTTATAGAGCCGCCTTATATGCTGTGCAACACTGGCAAACGGAAACGACCCTTCATCAGGTTGTGATAAATCGCAAAATATTGGATGTACCACAATTAAAATCTCTGGTTCGCAAGATTTGGTCCAATCCTTCACCATCAAAAAAGTTAAGATGGAACTTGGATGGGGCTCTCATGGCTCATTCTGAGGCTGAGCGCCTTCAAGCCATTGACACGCTTGAGAATTTTGAAGACCCTGTTTTTCTGCTGTTGAAAGCCAAAGAACAATTATCTCAGGGGAATCATGCGGTTACCCTGGAATTGGGGAAACTTGCTGTTGAGAAATTTGATGAACTATTTGAAACAGAACTTGATACCTCTCTATTTCAAAGTCTGTCTGAGAATTGGCAGGCGTTCATTGATGATTTACTACTTCTTGGTTTAACCTCAGAAGCACTTCATTGCACACAAAAAATCCTTACCTTACGGCCAAATGATTCTCAATTGTTGCGGATTCACAGTGAAATCGCACTGAGATTAATGGATGAGGAACAAGCCTACCAAACAGCAAAAATTGCTTTTGCAATTTCTCCAAATGACACTGATCTTTGCCGTTACCTGGCAAGTGTATGCGAGAAAACTCATCGGTGGCAAGAAGCTCAGGCTCTCTGGAAGACTTTGCTCTTTTCCTTACCCACGAAACATCAAGATGTAAGTCTCCATCTATCCTATATTCGTTCTTCTTTCTATGCGGGGGAAGATGAAACCGTCATACAAAATTGTCAGAAACTTCTGGAGCAACACTCCGATTGCAGTGAGGCTTATGGGTGGTTAGGCAAAGCCTTTCTGAGGACGGGAAACGAAGAGGAAGGAATAGCCTCGCTCACTCGCGCTACTTTGCTCTCGCCGGAAGACGAGCGCTGGTGGTTAGCCATCTCGGAGTATTGGTTATCAAAAAAGGATGTTCAATCTGCCTTGAACACCCTGAAATCCGCCGCTATGGCAGTTCCTGAAAGTGGCTCAATTTACTTCCATTTGGGCAACCTGCTTTTACAGCAAAACCAGGTGTCTGAGGCATTGATTTATTTAAGAAAAGCCTCTGCTTTGTACCCGGATAACCCAGAGATTGCCCTCCGTCTGTGTCAGGCATTGCATGGTTTGGGCTTTTTAGAAGAGGCGCGCCGGGTGCTGGTGAATCTAAAAGGCAAGTGGAACGCTTATCCTGAAATGGCTTATGAGTATTCAAAAATTGCTGTTAAGCAAAATGATTACGAAGAGGCATTGGAGGCTCTGGAATTTGCTGTTCGTGGTGAGCATTCTCAAACAGAATGGGTGTATGAATATGCTCGATTGGTTCTCAAATATCCAAGTCCGTCAAACGCATTAAAGAACTTGCATCTTGAACAGGCAGAAGGGCTTCTTAGGCAAATTCTTTCCCAGAATCCAGGAGATGAACAAGGACTGCTGTTGCTAGCCGAAGTACTTGTGCAGGTTCGTAAGCCTGAAGAAGCCTTTCGGGTGTTCTCTCAACTTGCAGAAGATGAAGGCTTCATGAGTGGGCTTTCAGGGTGGAGAGTACTACATGGCTTGGGAGTCACCTCTATGGAAATGGGTGATCGGGATGCGGCGCTGGTTTTCCTGAAAGATGCAATTTCTCATCAACCAGATAATCCTTCACTGCTCAGAGATTATGCTGAAGCCTGCGTGAAGGCTCGATTTGATCAGGAAGCGCTCAATGTAGGTGAATTGGTGTGCCGCTTAACCCCGAACGATGTGGATACCGGAGAATGGTTTGCCAATTTGGCCATTCGTTTGGAGAAACCAGTCTTAGCGATTGAGAAATATCTCCACCTCACAACACTGGCTCCACATCGTTTGGATTTGAAATTATCTTTGGCAAGTTTACAGTTGAAAGTAGGAGCGGTGGAACAGGCTGCTATTGTATTGGACGAGGTGCTTCAAACCGGAACAGTGGATGCCGAAATCCTGCGACAAGCCGGCTATCTGTTTTTGAGCATGGAAAAAGTGTCGGAGGCGGTACAAGCCTTTGAAAAAGCACTGGCAGTTTCATTGCAACCGTGTCCTATCCTTTTGAAAGATTTAATGAAAGTTTATGAACAAACAGGCAGAATTGAAGATGCGGTCAAGTCCGGGGAAATGGCTATCCGTTTGTGCCATGATGATCCTGAATTGCATTTAGAATTTGCCCGCTTATTATCTCGTATCGGCAGAGATACCCATGCTCAATCGATCCTGCTTCAGGCATTGTCCCTGGAGCATGTGGAGAATCCCTTGCTGCGCTCAGAAATCCACAAAGAATTGGCATATCTCGCGTGGAAACAAGAGGATTTTCTGAATGGGTTAATGTATGCCGAAATGGGATTGTTGGAAGACTCCCAATCGGTTTCTTTGCGCTACCTGCAGGGCTTGTTTACTCTCTCTCTGGTCCAGTGGGAAAAATCTCAGCGATTACTTCAGACCGTGGTTTTGGATGAGAAACTGCTCACTGAGAAGGATGGAGTGCGTTTGGCTCTGCTCAAGGGACATGTACTCTTAAACAATTCACCAGCGGAAGCAGAAGAAGTCCTGCATTTCCTCGCAGAACATGGTGAAGCATCTGCCGAGTACCTGCTCTTGAAATCTCGATGGCTGGCGACAACAGGGTATTATGTGGAAGCGAAAAATATATTAACTTCGTTGCCCTCAGACATTCAGCAAGATTGGGTGCTTTGGAAAATCTGCGCTGAAAGAGAAAGTCTCTGTTTCTCATCGGCTTTGCACCATGTTCGGGAATTTCTCCAGAACCATACCGGGAATCCCTGGGCAATGCTGGAGTATGTAAAGTGTGTGACGATTGGCAAAGAGATCAGCCAAATGAGCCGCTTGCTCAAGATTAAACCTGGTGGGGAATTGTCTCCCTTTGTTGATGAATTGGATTGGGAGAAAGCCGAACAAGTGCTCCAGAAATTGAGCGGAATGGTGAGCGCAGACGAACTTCGGGATTGGTCTATCCGATTGAAAGTCGCTTTTGATCCTACTGCCGAACATCTGAAGATGCTTGCCGGAGCGGTGCGCTCGGCAGATGAAGCCGCGTGTCTTATCCAGGGACTCCAAATGGTGGGGAACTTACAAATGGCTCTTCAGATTGCTCACCCATATGGGAGAAATGAAAAGGTGCGTTTTCAACAAGCCCTGTGTTATTTAGAAAAAGATTCTCAAAAAGGATTGGAGATTGTCCGTCAACTGTTGACTGAACATCCCCAGCATCCTCTCTACCAGGCTTTATTCGCTTTTCTTGCCAAAGATGCGGGAGAGAAAGATTCAGCATATCAAGCGATACTCTTGGCTCTTGCACAGTTCCCTGAAGAACCGGAATGGCAAGCCATTGCAGCGGAGTTGGCAGTAGAACTGGGAGATGTTGAACAGGGAATCCTTCACTGGGAAAAGGCTGTTTCCCTTCGCCCTGAACGTACTGATTATCTGATTGAACTGGGTTGGACCTATATGATGGTTGAGGCTTACGAGAAAGCCGCTGAAATCCTTTCACGCGCTGTGAAGATGGAGTCTTCCAACTCATCTGTTTGGTTCAATCTTGCCCAGGTATATAAGCATTTATCCCGTGTAGAAGATGCTATATCCTGCGCATTGCGTGCTAGTGAGGTGGATATCACTCACGTGCAAGGATTTATTCTGGCTTCGGAGTTGGCATTGGAGAATGAAGATTATGAACAGGCGAAGAAATATGCCGAAATGGCGTTAGAAAGAGATGCACTTAATCCTAAAGCCATCATGGCGATGATTCGGGTATATAACCACCTGAATAAAGAGGAACAAAGCCTGTCCATGCTGGAAACCTTACATGGAAAATTACCCCCGATTCTGGAACTGGATCTGGAAAAGGCTTCTCTCATCTATCGATTGCGGGGGGCGCAGGCTGCGTTATCAGTAACTCAGCGACTGGTAACCGATTTTCCAGAAGACGCCAATGCTTTGGCCCTGCACGCTCAGGTTTTAGCGGATTTGGGTGATGTAAAATCGGCAGAGCGCTTTGCTTTTCGTTCATTACGCCAGGAGCCTAATCAACCAGATCTAGCCCTTTTCCTTGCGAAGATGCAAAGGAATAACGGACAACTCGATCAAGCAGTGCATCTGCTTACTCAAGCCATTGCCCTTGATCCGCAAAACGTTGAACTGTACATCGAACTTGGGCAGGTTTATTCTGAACGTCGAGAATATGATCTTGCATTGCAGACTTTCCATCATGCTATCCGAATTGCTCCACATGACCCTCGGGGATACTATTACACCGCATTAATCTTACGAGATGGGAAGGACTTTTCAGGGGCAGAGAGGATGTTGCAACATGCCGCAAAACTTGCTCCAGATGATGTTGTCATTCACAGACAATTGGTAAGCGTTATGGCGCTTAATCTGATTCACAAATCTCAGGAAGCAGGAGCCTCTTTATGAACTCAGAAATGAAAGAGGGAATCGAATTTTTGCACCGTTCTACTTTTCTCTACCTTTCACGGTTGGCACTACAAACAGAGGCGTATCAGTTTGGACGTCAGGCGTGTTTACACTGGCTGTCAGTATATCCAGGAGATCTGGAAGTGCGTCACTTTTATTCCAAAATGCTAGCAGGTGAAGGGAAAACGGAACAAGCGTTAAGCCTTCTGGGTAAATTAGTCCTTGTTGACCCTGAGTTTGTGGAGGCTTATCGGGAAATTGCACGCATCGCTCCACCAAATTCGCCTGAACATCAAAATGCAATATCCGCATTGTATTTGTTAGGGGATGAGCGTCCTTCCCATCTTCCGTTGGCTGAGTGGGCATTACCTGCTTATTCCCTGATGAGAGCAGGAGAGGGAGCAAAACTCGGAGGAGATGAGGCTCAAAAAGCGCTTTTTAGCCATACCGAATTACCCCTGGTAGCTGTTTGGATGTATTTGAAAACTCTGCTTCCAGCAGTTCCTCAGGAAACCGCCTTAACCTTGCTGGAGTATTATCATCAGCAATATGAAGACTGTGTCCCCATTGGCTTATATCTGGCTGACTTATGGATGAAAAAAGGAAAGGAAGAAGATGCCATTGCTTTGCTTCATTATTGCGCATCTCTTGATGTTGCTGGACAGACTGTAAAACGTTTGTGGGGAGATGAACATCCCTATCGTAATTTGTGGTTGGGGGACCTTTTTATTCCGTTTGATTTGCCTGTTCCTGCTCAGGTGGCTGTAAGATTCCGGGGAAATTGGCTTGAGAGCGGCTCTTGTCAAAGTGGTGTGCTTGATGAACCTCAATCCGACTCGGTTGAAACCATAGAATCCCGCTCGGAGGGTTCTCAGGAGTATATGTCTGAAATGGCAAACAGGTCTATGGAAGATAAAACACCCAAGGATCCAATACAGGGACGAGAGCCTGCCTCAAAGGATCAGGAAGTTCAGGAGATTGAGCGAGAACTGGATCGAGTAGCCAGGCGGTTAAAGAAAAGCACACTTACCCGATTGGATGGTCGTTACCCGGTGTATGTGATTTTTTCATCCTGGCAAGGGCTGGAAGAGCAATATGGTGTCCAGACCACAAAAATCATCGATTTGGAATTACACCGTTTAGGTGAAGCCATCCAAAAGCGTACAGGGTGGCGTTTCCTTATTTTTTACCCGGATCTTGTAGCCTCGGTTAAACCACTTGGAATAGAGACGGTAAAGAACCGAGATCCATGGTCTCTTAAACTTTCTTTGCACGATTTAGATCAAGCCCTGTCAAAGAAAGGAGAGATGATAGGGGCACTCTTAATTGTGGGCGGGGCAGGTGTTGTGCCTTTCCATGCTCTGCCCAACCCAACGGATGATTATGATCAAGTAATTTACTCTGATAACCCGTATGGAACATTGGACTCTAATTATTTCATTACTGAATGGCCCGTTGGACGTTTGCCGGGGGTTGACTCCAGCGCCGATGCCGGGCTCTTGATTGACTCAATCCGTCATCTGGTTCTGTACCATCAGCGGGGTGGAAAGAATTGGATTAATTCCAATGGACAAGCCACTTCCCTTTTCAAATTCTGGAATGTCATTTTGCAATTTCTGGGTGCTCATAGAAATCCGCCGAATGTAGGCTATTCCGCGGCGGTGTGGCGCAGGTCGTCTGTAGCAGTCTTTCGCCCTGTAGGAAGTCCTCACAACCTCTTGATTTCACCTCCTCAGGATGCCGCCAGTTTGAACGTAGATCGCCTTCTCAAGCCTGAGTTAGCCTATTATAACCTTCATGGATTGGAAGATAGTGGAGAGTGGTATGGGCAACGCGATCCAGTTGAGTCGGAAACGCTGGTTGATTATCCTGTTGCGCTTTCTCCTGCCTTAATCAAACGCAATGGGCATGCTCCCAGAGTAGTTTTCAGCGAAGCGTGTTATGGTGGGCACATTTTTGGTAAAACGGAAGATCAGGCAATGGCTTTGAAGTTCCTTTCTGTGGGAACGATGGCTGTCATTGCCTCGACAGCGATTTCTTATGGTTCAGTGAATACACCACTCATTGCTGCAGACCTTCTGGGAAATTATTTCTGGCAGGAACTTCGGAGCGGACGAAGTGTTGGTGAAGCGTTGATGCTAGCAAAGATTGAATTGGCTCGTGAGATGAATCGACGACAAGGTTATCTGGACCCAGAAGATCAGAAAACGTTGCTCTCGTTTGTTCTTTATGGCGATCCACTGGTTCGTCTCCAATCCGGTGGAGCGCGGAGAAAAACGGCCTTCCGATTGAAAAAGTCTCCCGTTATTCGAACAGCTGGGGAAACGGAGGTGCGCGATGCAAGTCTTTCTGTGAATGAGCAGGTAGTTGCTCAGGTAAAACAAATGGTGCGGGAATACTTACCCGGCATTGAAAGCGCCGAGGTAAAAATTCTCTCCTGTGCTCCTTCAGAGAAAACATCATCTCAAAAGGCTGGTAAGAACGCTCAGACTGAAGCCGAAATGCCTGGAAAATATGTGATTGCCGTCTCTAAAGAAGTGCCCTATGCCCGATCGGTTCATCGTCACTATGCAAAAGCAACCATTGATTCGCAAGGTAAGGTGGTCAAGCTGGTTGTATCCAGATAATTAGACAATACGGGTTGCCTCCTCTCTTGGCTGTTGGGCGAGAGTCATGGACTTTCGCCCAACGATTTTAAATTTATGGAGACCTTATTATTGTCAAGCCATCTCCGCTGGCTTATAATTTCCTTCCAAGTCATTGTTATCACGTATGAGGAGCAGGGTGTTATGAAAAAGTGGACTGGTGTGGAGATTCGTCAGACGTTCATTGATTTCTTTGTACAACGGGGACATACCTTTGTCCCTTCCTCTTCCTTAGTTCCCGGCGGGGATCAAACCTTATTATTTACCAACGCAGGTATGGTGCAATTTAAGGATGTCTTTTTGGGTACAGACCACCGGCCTTACTCCAGAGCAGTAAATTCTCAGAAGTGTATGCGGGTTGCAGGAAAGCATAACGATTTAGATGATGTTGGAAGAGATGATACCCATCATACCTTCTTCGAGATGCTTGGTAACTGGTCTTTTGGCGATTACTACAAGAAAGAAGCCATTGCTTGGGCTTGGGAGTTGCTCACCCAGGTATATCAACTGGACCCTGCTCGGTTATACGCTACCTGTTTTAAGGATGAAAAAGGGGATATTCCCACGGATGAAGAAGCCGCTGAAGTCTGGCGTTCCCAACCGAATTTTAACCCGGAGCATGTCTTGTTCTTTGGGCGAAAAGACAATTTCTGGGAAATGGCAGATACGGGCCCTTGCGGGCCCTGTAGTGAAATCCATATTGATCGCGGTCCCGAAGCCTGCGACAAAAAAGGTGTTCCCGGACATGTTTGTCGGGTTAACGGGGATTGTAAGCGTTTCCTGGAAATCTGGAACTTAGTATTTATTCAGTACAATCGTTTAAGCCCTACCGAGTTAGAACCCTTGCCTCAACGTCATGTGGACACGGGAATGGGGTTCGAGCGCCTGGTTTCCTTATTGCAAGGAGTAAGCTCAAATTACCGCACAGATTTGCTCTGGCCCCTTTTGCAAAAAACTCAGGAACTTACCGGTCATACCGACGCTGAAAGAGAAGCCAATATTACCCCTTATCGGGTGATCGCAGACCATGCCCGAGCAGCAACTTTTCTCATTGCAGATGGTGTGGTGCCTGGAAACACGGGCAGAAATTACGTTTGCCGAATGATCATTCGGCGTGCCGCACGCTTTGGTGGAAAAATTGGTCTCAAGGAACCTTTCCTTGCCAAAGTGGCTGAGGTGGTCATTCAGAATTACGGGGATTTCTACCCGGAACTGGTACGGAATCGCACGGCAATCCTGGATGGCATTACGCGAGAAGAGGAAAGATTCCAGCGCACACTTGAATCCGGGATGAAGGAACTTCAGGAAAGTCTCGATGGCTTGAAGGGAAAAGGGGAAAAAATTCTGGATGGCAAAAAGGCGTTTGATTTGTACGCCACCCATGGTTTACCGCTGGAATTAACCCGCGATATTGCTCAAGAGCAAGGATTGGATGTGGATCAGCAGGGCTTTCGAGACGCAATGGAAGAACACCGCCTGGCTTCTGGGGCTGGCAAAGCCTTTGGGCCTCTTGGGGGCGAGGATGTGGACCTGTATCGGCCTGCGCTCGAATCTCTGCAAGCAGAAGGAAAACTCGGTAAAGCAGGTGTGGAATATAACCCCTATGAATGGTTGGAGGTGGAAGGCGAGTTGCTGGCTCTCTTCCGTGAAGGCCAGAGAGTCTCTTCTGTGTCTGCAGGTGATCAGGTGGAAGTTTTGTTGCCTCGGACGGGATTCTATGTTGAGGCGGGTGGTCAGGTTTCTGATGCTGGGACCATCGTATCGGTCAACGAACCTCGTTGGGAGATCCGTGTCACCGAGATGCGGAAGCCCGCCGCGGGGGTAATTGTGCACGTGGGCGAGGTCGTGCGTGGCACTCCAACGGTAGGAGATTGGGTAATTGCCCGCGTAGATACACAGCGCCGACGTGACATCATGCGCAATCATACCGCTACCCATCTGCTTCATGCAGAATTGCAGGAAGTGTTGGGAGAACATGCCCGTCAGGCGGGGTCTCTTGTGGCTCCCGATCGTCTGCGCTTTGATTTCACGCATCCAGAACCCTTGACGCCTGAACAATTAGAACGTATTGAAGCGGGGGTGAATCGAGCCATATTGGAGAATATTCCTCTTCAGACTCGCGTGAAGCCACTTCAAGAAGCCATTGCTGAAGGAGCAATGGCATTGTTTGGGGAGAAATACGGTGAAGTGGTGCGCACGGTGATGATTGGCGAGACTGACCCCTTGTCATATGAATTGTGTGGAGGAACTCACGTTCACGAGACAGGAGATATTGGTTTGTTCCTGATTGTCAGCGAAGGCAGTGCCGCTGCGGGAGTTCGCCGGATTGAGGCGGTTACCGGACGCGGGGCGTATGAACTGGTGCAGAAGCGCTTCCGTAACATGAGAAAAACTGCCGAGATGCTCTCGGCTTCCATGGATGAAGTACCTGAGAGGGTTGAGAATTTGCTGGATGAAATGTCCATCTTGCGCAAAGCCGTGGCATCTTTGCGTCAGCAGGTAGCCTCTCTTGCGTTTGATCAGGATCTGGAGAAGGTTACCTTTATTGAGGATGTGGCAGTCCTTACCAGTTTGATTCAGGGCGTGGATGCCGATACCTTACGATCTCTTGCGGACCGTTTCCGCCAGAGATATTCTACGGGGGTGGTTGTTTTAGCCAGCGTAGTCGATGGCAAACCGGTGATTATTGGGGCGGTTACCGATGATTTGGTTAAGCGCAATTTCCATGCTGGAGATTTGGTCAAGCGTGTTGCCGCAGTAGTCGGTGGAGGCGGTGGTGGACGCCCGACACTGGCTCAGGCGGGAGGGCGAGACGTGAGCCGGTTGTCTGAAGCCCTTGACCAGACATATGGTTATGTTAAGGAAAAGACGCGCAAGTAAATTTTTGACTCGATTAGGAGAAGCGCTGGATTTGCCAGCGCTTCTCCTTTCAGGTTGAAAATTTCTTGAGAAACTCGATTAATAAACGCACGCCAAACCCGGTTGGACCCTTGGGGGAATAGGGTAAATCCTTAGGAGTATTTGCTACCCCTGCAATATCCAGGTGCGCCCATGGGATGCTGTCATCCACGAACTGCTTAAGGAACATTCCGCCTAAAATGGCGTGCCCTTCTCTTCCGCCAGAGTTTTTCAAATCGGCATCGTCGCCTTTGAGTGCTTGCAGATATTCCTCATCCAGGGGTAACTGCCACAGGCGTTCCCCGCTTGCTTCACCTGATTCAATTAAATTCTGGATTAGGCTTGGGTTATTCCCCATAACTCCTCCAAACACGCGCCCCAGGGCTACAATAACTCCCCCTGTTAGGGTGGCCAAATCGATGATGGCTCTGGGGGTATAATGTGTTTGAGCGTATGTTAGAGCATCTGCCAGAACAAGACGCCCTTCTGCGTCCGTACTGATAATTTCCACAGTTTTTCCGGACAGGGTTTTGAGTATGTCATCCGGACGATAGGCGGTGGATGAGATCATGTTTTCGGCTGCTCCTACAATACCCACAACGTTGATGGGGAGTTTAAGAAGAGCGGTTGCCAGTATAGTGGCGATCACGGCGATACCACCGCATTTATCGTATTTCATTCCCTGAATGTTCGTAGTATCCTTCAAAGAGTATCCGCCTGTATCAAAAGTAATTGCTTTACCAATCAGGATCAAAGGAGACGTGTCTGATAACCCTCCCCGATATTCCAGAATAATCATTCGTGGTGGAGTGTGGCTGCCCTTCCCAACGGATAATATTCCTTCTGCGCCTATTTTGCTTAAGGTTTGATCATCGAGGATTGTGCAGGTCAACCCGTTTTCCTCTGCAAGGGTTTCTGTCCACTCAGCCAGGGTGACCGGGTTAATGACATTGGCTGGTTCATGAGCCCAATCTCTTGCAAGATACACGGCTCTGGTCACGATGTTCAGGCGTTCAACGAGATCCTTAACGGACATGGAATCTGTCCTGAGAAAGACTGAAATTACTTTTTCGGGTTCGTTATTTTGTTTGTAGCGCTGAAATTGATACCCTCCCAGGAGGATTCCTTCCAGAAGCGCATAAAGTGAATCAAGGTTGTTTTCTTCGTATAGCCAAGAGACACTGAGCTCTACTGATTGTACAGGATGGTTGATAAGCCACTTCCCAATTGAACCACCCACTTTTCGATAGGTTTCCTGGTTGATTTTTTCTTGCTTCCCCAGCGAGACAACCAACCGACTTTTGCCATGGTCTTGAAGAAAAAGGGATTCTCCTGCAGTGGCAGGTTCGCCTAATTTAGGCGAATCGGGGGCAAATATTAGGGAGACTTCCAATTCTGCGAGAGTTTTATCAGGCGCTATGGTAATTTGAAAGGGAATGTTGGGGTGAGTAGGGGATTTCATGAATTCTTCTCCATAGATGGGGTTTCATTGGTTGATTGATTGGTTATTCCTTGGATTTCCCATAAAATTATTTCAGGGGGACACAGGAAACGCACGCGAGGTGCTGCTTTTCCTTCTAATCCAATACCCCGGGTGATATACAGAACAAGGTCTCGAATCTGGTACCGCCCGGATTGGAATCTCCTACCATAAAGTGAAGCGGTAAATAAGGGGCCAATTAATGGAAAGCAGACCTGTCCTCCATGGGTGTGACCTGCTAGCATCAAATCGAAGGAATACCGAGCCGCATTGGGGGCTAAATCTGGAGAGTGGTAAAGAAGGATTGAAAAAACATTCGGGAGGTTTTCAGAAAGTTTCTGTAAAATTGGTTCATCCTGGAATGGGCGGTGGCTGCAGGTAATTCCAGAAATTGCAAAGGGGGTTGAATCTTTCTCTACTATTACGGTTTCATTTTTCAGCCACCGGATGGGTATTCCATCCAGGATCAACGGCACGACATTTTCCAGGTCAACGGCTTCAGACCCTGTCACCGCAAAAGTACCTAACGGAGCATTCCATTCTTTCAGAATCTCTCTTACCTGTTGAATGGCTACCGGGTCCTCATTATAGGAGAGATTTAGAAAGTCCCCTGAAAAAAGGATGATATCTGGTTGAAGGCGCTGAATCCATTCATTCAAGATTTTCTCCCTCTGTGTGATTCGCTCCAGATGAAGATCTCCTAAATGAAGGACACGCAATGAGAAGTTTTTGGGGAACTTTTCAGTTTCCAGTTTCTGATAGGTCACTCTTAATCGTTGCGGTTCAATCCAGAATCCATAGATAACCAAAAGGGTTCCAAGAAATTGAGAGGCCAACCATAAGGGGAACGGGAGTAAGGCGAAAGGAATTCGCAGGATGGCTAGGATCAGAGCAGGTGGCTTTGCCGGTCCAAATGAGATTTTTTTTACAGGCAAAAGCAGGAGAAGTAACCAGTCTGCAATAAAGAAAGCAAAAAGAATTAATGTTTGAACATAGTTTGGATAAGTGACAAATGTAGCCAGTAGAAAAAGAATGACGCTGAACAGAGAAGAGGAGATCTTCTCAATGTCATCAAAACGTCTGAGGATGCGATCAAATTCATTATTCAACGTGCCGGGGAAGTGTTTTCGCCTGGTGAAGTCCTGGATATTGTCCAAATTAAGCACCCTTTCTTCATTCATTAAACCAATGGTAGATATATACCTGAAAGCCCGGAAGAAGTCAAATAGTCGGTAAAGACTTAAAAACGAAATCCCCCCGTTTTAGGGGGATTTCTGTGTTTATATCTTTTGCACAACATTGCTGAACATTTGCCCAACGGCAGGGCCTAAGAGTGCAAGAACAACTAAAACAATGACTGCCACAAGAATAATGATTAGAGCATACTCTAATAGCCCCTGCCCGCGCTCCTTTTGGGCGATAAGCATATTCGATCACCTCCTTTCTCTCCTCGCTTATCTAATCATACATTCAATGCGGATGGTAATAAAGTAGTTTTCAATTTTGTAATGTAAAAACAACAAAAGGGCTTTCTTCAAGAAAGCCCTTTTGTTAACCACATCCTCGAGGCTCTTATTGCTGTTCCTCAGGTAACCAGCAACAGAGGACCAGATCCTTTGCCGCCTTTACTTCATCCACCCGCCGGACCGGGGTGTTGTGGGGGGCAGATTTGAGCAATTCCGGCTGGGTGTGGGCTTCTTCGGCAATTTTGATGAGAGCATCGGCAAAAGCATCCAGTGTTTGTTTACTTTCTGTTTCGGTGGGCTCAATCATCAAAGCATCATGCACGATCAGCGGGAAATAATTGGTTGGTGGGTGGAAATCGTAATCCATCAAACGCTTGCTGATGTCCAGAGCAATGATTTCTGGAGCATCTGCCCATTTGCCTTCCACCACGAACTCATGCATGCAAATCCGGTCATAAGGGATCTTGTAGGTGCCACGCAGACGGGCTTGCAAATAATTGGCGTTAATCACCGCATTTTCAGCAACCTTGCGTAGCCCCTCGGGACCATGCATGGCGATATAGGTATAGGCTCGAATCATGATGCCAAAATGCCCGTAGAAGGACTTAACCCTTCCGATAGAATATTTGGGTTCCCTGAAGCCATATAAGGGAGGGTAATCCTCATTCCCTTCCTCAACAATTTCCACAATGGGACCAGGCAAAAAGTCCTTTAATCGCTCGGAAGCCCCTACAGGACCTGCTCCGGGTCCCCCGCCACCATGGGGAGTGGAGAAGGTTTTGTGCAGATTGAAGTGCATGACATCAATTCCTAAATCACCTGGGCGAGCAATGCCCAGCAGAGCATTCAGGTTGGCACCATCTCCATATACCAGCCCTCCCACCTGGTGTACCAATTTGGTCACTTCAAGGATATTCTGCTCGAACAAGCCCAGGGTGTTAGGATTGGTAAGCATGATCCCCGCAATGGTGTCATCGAGCAAAGACCGCAAAATCTCAAGATCTACGTTCCCATTTTTATCTGTAGGCACGGGGACCACTTCAAACCCACTCATCGCAGAAGTGGCTGGATTGGTTCCGTGGGCGCTATCCGGAATGAGAACACGGGTACGTTTGGTATCTCCCCGGTGTTGATGATAAGCACGTATCATTAAGATTCCCGTCAATTCCCCATGAGCCCCTGCCGCAGGTTGCAGGCTTACCGCACTGAAACCGGCAATTTCTTTGAGCCATTCCTGCAGATGGTACATCAGGTATAAATTCCCCTGAATAGTTTCCTCAGGTTGCAGAGGATGCGTATAGGCAAAACCTGGAAAGCGTGCTGTGGCTTCATTGATCCTGGGGTTGTATTTCATCGTACATGAACCGAGTGGATAAATTCCATAATCAATGCAATAGTTCATGCGCGAGAGACGGGTGAAGTGACGCACCACATCTACTTCCGAGAGTTCGGGAAGAGGGAGATTTTCCCGGATGAGCGTATCAGGCAGTGGGGTAGAGGGTACGTCTGCTTGCGGGAAGGTTACTCCTGTTCGACCGGGGCTGGAAAGTTCAAAAATTGTTGGCTCACTCATGGCTGATATCCTCCAACACGTCCCGCAAGGTTTCAATTTCTTCGCGAGTATTCATTTCTGTAACGGCAATGAGCATAGCGTTTTTAAGCCCTGGATAGTCTGTAGAAAGGTCGAATCCTCCAAGAATACCGTATTCTAACAACGCCTGATTAATCTCGCTGACCGGTTTGGGACAACATACAACGAATTCGTGGAAGAAGGGGGCATTCGAACAAACGGTGTATCCTGGAATCTGGCTGATCAGGTCTGCTGCATAGTGTGCTTTCTGATAGCACAGTTCTGCCACCTGGCGAAGCCCCTGTTTGCCTAACAGGCTGAGGTAAACTGTCGAAGCCAGCGCCATCAATCCCTGGTTAGAACAAATATTTGAGGTGGCTTTCTCACGTCGGATATGCTGTTCGCGTGCTGTGAGGGTCAACACGTAAGCGCGTTTTCCGTCTTGATCCACTGTTTCGCCAACCAGGCGTCCGGCGATTTTTCTCACAAATTCTTTTCGGGTGGCAAATATACCCAGATAGGGTCCCCCAAATGAAAGAGGAATTCCTAACGGTTGACCTTCCCCAATGACGATATCTGCGCCAAATTCACCGGGCGGTTTGAGCAACCCCAAGGCTATGGGATTGACCGCTATAGCAAATAGAGCCCCTGCTTGATGTGCAGTATTTGCCAGTTCGGTATAATCGTAAATTCTCCCGAGAAAATCCGGGTATTGAACGATGACCAGGGCGGTGTTGGTATCAATCGCTCTCAGCAATACTTCCGGACCTGCAAGAGGATCACAGTCGGTGCACTCATCGCCTGTGATGGTCAATTGAGTATACCCCTGCATGTAGGTGCGAATAGTCGCCCGGTATTGAGGGTGGAGGGCATGAGATACCAGGACTTTTGTACGCTTTCCTCTGAAGTGATGATAAGCCATGATCACTGCTTCTGCGGCAGCCGTTGCCCCATCATAATGGGATGCGTTACATACTTCCATCCCGGTCAGCAGTGCCATCAGACTTTGGTATTCAAATATTGCCTGTAAGGTTCCCTGAGACACTTCAGGCTGATAGGGGGTATAGGCGGTGAGGAATTCCCCTCTCTGAATAATGGCGTCAACGACAGCAGGGATATAGTGATGATAAGCGCCAGCACCCAGGAAGCAGGTAAGGTCGCGCACAGAAGAATTAGCCTGTGCCAATTCTGAGAGATGGGCATACGCTTCCATCTCGGATAATGCCTCTGGGAGGTTTAGCTTAGGAAAACGATATCCCTCTGGAACGTCAGTAAACAGGTCCTCAATGCGCTCCACCCCAATTGTTTTGAGCATGGCTTCGCGATCAGGATCAGCATTGGGTACGAACATTAGTGCTCCCTTCCTGAACAGTAGGATTCATATCCAGCGGCATCCATCAAATTGTCCAGTTCAGATGGGTTGCTCATTTTGACTTTGATCATCCAGGCAGTGCCGTAGGGGTCTTTGTTAACCAATTCGGGGGAGTCAGCCAGCGCCTCGTTGATGGCAATCACCTCTCCAGATACAGGACTGTTGATGTCTGCAGCGGCTTTAACCGATTCCACAGTAGCGATTTGTTGTTTTGCTTTGATTGTATCTCCCACCGAGACAATTGCTTCAAAAAATACCACATCAGACAAAGAGTCCTGGGCGTAGTCGGTGATGCCAATAGTGGCTACATCTCCTTCAACCTTGACCCACTCATCGGTCGTAGCGTATTTTAATTCAGCAGGGATGTTCATGAGATACCTCCTATGTGAAATTAGATATGGATGGATTATTGTATTGAAAAAGATAAAGGCACGGTTGATTTCTCAACCGCGCCTCTGTTTCTAACCTGAGAGATTCACCCAATGCGGGTTTGCCCCTTCGGTGTCATTAAAGACTCTCCAGAGTGGGACGGAAACCGGGTCCTTTTTACCTGAGAGATTCGCCTGCATATGGCTTGCCCCTTCGGTGCCCCTGATGAGGGTCTCTTCCCGGAATCCCTGCCGGCTTTTTCCATTCTACGGAAGTGAATTGGAAAAGTCAAGGCTTTTTGAAAGGAATCAGGCGAGTGTCTCTCTCGCCTGATTCTTTACGTTACGCCGACGCGGGTTTGGCGCCTCGTTTGAACCAGTTACGCCATTCCCCAGATTCCCAAATGACCAGCGACGGAGCGGCAATGAAGATGGAAGAGTAGGTCCCCATGAACAAACCTACCAGTAGAATGATGGCAAATTCGCGCAGGGTAATACCACCAAACAGAGCGATTGCCAGCAACATGTACTCCACCGTCATCAACTGGGTGTTAATGGAGCGTTGCAGGGTTTGTACGATGGAATGATTCGCCAGTTTTTCAAAATCCAGTTTCCGGTAGATTTGTGAGTTTTCACGAATACGATCGAACACTACAACTTTATCCTGAACCGAGAAGCCAATGACTGAGAGCAAGGCTGTCAGGAAAAGAGCATCTACTTGCCATCCGAAGAGGACGCCGCCGATAGAAACGAGACTGATCACCACCAATACATCGTGAATCATTGCGATGATGGCGCAAACACCATATCGGAAGGCATTATGGACACCCCGGAACGCCCAGGTGATGTAGATAATGACTGCCAGTGCTGCAATGGAAACTGCCAGGGTTGCACGTCCGGCAACTTCTTTTCCGATAGTTGGGCCTACGCTATCAAACCGCAGGACGGTAACTGTGTCATTGAAACGGGAGTTCATCTCCTGTACAACTTTTGCGCGTACGTCATCGTCGATGAAAGAGGAGCGTACCAGCAGGGTATTATTTCCTGTGGTAGTTACCTGAGCATCCGTAATCCCTAAATCGTTGTAGAGCGCGACCACCTCTGCTGGGGCTGGGAGTGTTTTTGAGGCAAATTCAACTTCAAGGAGCGATCCTCCTTTGAAATCTATGGACAGAGGTAAGCCAAAAATTGCCATCACAATCAATCCAGGGATGATCATGGCAAGGGAAATTGCAAAGAACAGGTATCGTTTTCCAAGGATATTAAGCATAGTGTGCTCCTCAGTCAAGAATACCAAACCACTTAAGATGTTTGGCTTGAGGTTTCATGCGATCAACCAGGATATACATAAACGTTCGGGTGACTACCATTGCGCAAAACAGGGAGACGAAAATACCGACTCCCAAAGTGAAGGCAAATCCTTTGACGATTGTAGCCCCAAACTGTGAACCGAAGATGAAGAGGATTACAACAGTGATGAGTGTGGCAATGTTTGAGTCGCGAATAGAAGGCAGAGCGCGTTTCCATGCCAGATCAAGGGCTTGAGAGAACGTCCTCCCTGCTCGCAGTTCTTCTTTCAAACGCTCAAAAATCAGGATGTTTGCGTCCAGTGCGCTTCCTGTACTGAGCAAGAAACCTGCAATGCCAGGCAGTGTCAGTGTGACCGGGATAAAGCGGAACAAGGTCAACGTAATCAGTGCATAAACGATGAGCGAAAGATCAGCCATTACTCCGGGTAGGCGGTAATAAATTCCCATGAACAAAATGACGATGGTAAAACCAATGTACCCCGCCAGAAGGCTCTTCTGCAAAGAATCTCGCCCAAGGGTAGGCCCAATCACTCGGCTTTCCACAACCTTGAACGGAATGGGGAGTGCGCCATAGCGCATTTGAATGGCAAGGTTGTTGGCTGTTTCAAGGGTGAAATTCCCGGTGATCTGTCCCTGCCCACTGGGGATGCGACCTTGAACGCGCGGGGCAGAGATAATTTTCTTGTCTAGGACGATAGCCAGAATCTTACCAATGTTATTGCTGGTATATTCATCAAAAATTTTTGCGCCTTCGTCAGAGAGCGTGAAGTCAATGACAACTTCGCCCGTATTCGGATTACGAGAGACCACCACACTCTTAAGGTCTTTTCCAGTCATGATAGTGTGATACACCGTTGTAGAAGCCAGAGACTCTTGCCCTTCGGTGGCAGGAGCGGTGGTGGTTTCAGTCGGTTGTGTGGAAGTGCTGGTTTGACCAAAGTCGGTCAAAATGAGATTTCCTTCCTGTAAATTTTCAGGATTGTCTTGCAAATCCACAAATTCCAGCAAGCCGGTTTCCTTAATAACCGCCAACACTTTTTCAGGATCGCTCAATCCAGGAAATTCTGCGACAATCCGGCGTTCGCCAGCAACCTGGAAGAGGTTTTCGCTCACTCCTAAGGCGTTAGTACGATTCTCCAGAATCGTACGGGCATCTTCAAGGGCTTGGGGATCAATGGGAGTTTCTGCGGGTAGATCGGCTTCCAATAACACTTGTACGCCCCCTTGCAGATCCAGCCCCTGGATCAGGTCCATGCTACGTTCGAAATTCCCTATTTTGATTTGTGGATGTCCCGGGACATTGAACCAAATGGTCAGTCCAAGCAGGAGGACAATTAGAGCCAGAGTGAAATAGTAACGCTTCATTCCTTCTTTTCCTCCGATGCATACAAATGCCAGCCTGCGGCTGGCGCTGTGGCGATTATACTCTCATTGGGAGGGGATGAGTAGGGGAAAATGTTTTTGGAGAAATTCGTAAACTTGCTGAAAAACCTGCTCTTCTGTATAAGGATCTGTGAGGAGATAAAAATGACAGTGTGCCCGCGCATGTCTCAAGCGTCTCTGTTGTTCCAGGTATTCTTCTTCTGTCCAGTTAAATTTACGTCGCTTGAGGCTTACAGGATAACTTACATCCAGAAAGATTAACACGTCTGGATGGGTCAACCTTTGCCACATATCTTCTACGTAGGAATGTTCCTGGGCAATGTGACGGGCTGGGATATTATGGCGCTCCAGGTTGCGAATCAGGGTGGATTTTCCAGCCGTGCAGGGCCCAACGACACCAATAACAGGAAAAGACTTAATGGTTTTCATTCACAATCTGATGAATTTGCCCTGGTGGTCCAAAGATGGCTAATGTAGATCCTTCAACAACTTTGAGACCGCCTTCAGGATGAAAAACCATTTGACCGTTCTGTTGTAAAAACACCACACTTACGCGAAATTGTTCCTCAATTTGGTTAATGGTTTTGTCAATCAGGTGAGAAGAGGGAGAAACCAGAATTTTAGCAAGGGTATGAGGCTTTCCTTCTATGCTGATGGGAGGCGTCATATCAATTCCTGCGGCAGTAGCCGCAAAGATAGGAGCGGCAAGTCCTGTGGCGCTGAAGGCTTGAAATCCAAATTGTTTCTGGAGTGAGTCCGCAAATTCATCATCAAAAATGCGTACGATGACCTGGATACCAGGATTAATCTTTCTGGCTTTAAGAGCCATTTCAAGATTGAGACTGTCGTTTTGGGTGAGTAGCATGATGGCTTTAGCCCGAGAAACTCCTGCCGCCAGCAGAACTTCCTCTCTTGTAGCGTCATCTTCTATCAACGGGATATCCAGGCGGTGCAACAGACTCTTGAGATCAGGGCGAGGTGCAATTTCTATCACTACGGTATCTTCATCCAGGTCTCTTAAAAGTGTGACAACCCGAGTTCCCAGATGCCCCAATCCAACAAGGATGATATGTTTATGATATGTAGATGCTACGGCCATTTGCCATTCCTTATTTCTTGCACGACGGTTGAAGAACAAAATCCCAAATTCGGTCAGCCCTTGTGCCAGCACACTCAGCCCCAGCAAGGGCATAAGGAAATAGAAGATTTGCAGATACCAGGACTTGGGGTAAGGCTGAATAGGTTGGAGAAAGATGAGAGTTAATACAGTATACAGGGCTTCGGATAGCGATTGGGTGGGGGAATCAGTGGATTGCGAGAGTGTGTGATAACTAACTCCCCCAGCAAACAAAATCCCCAGGAAGACAAAAAGAGGAAGACGGAACTCCCGGAACAGAAGTACAGTATCACGCCATGAGGCGCGTAAAGAACGAAAGAATGAGGGCTTCTTGTTCCCTCTCATGGACTTAGAATTCGTTTTCGTCCGGCCCTACAGGTAAGCGGACAATCATTCGCCTGATCAGGTCTTGTTTGTGATGTAAAACCCTGAGGACCACAACACTCATATCGTCGTTGGGACGGTTCTGATCCAGTTGTATGGCTTGGGCAAGCAGAGAATCGGCAATCACCTGAGCCGGTGGTTCCTGGTCCTCCAGGAAAGACCCTAAAATGGTGGGGATGTCCAAACTTTCTCCGTAGCGCTCGCCGGCGTGGAGTACACCATCGGTAAACATCACCACCGTTGTCCCACCCTCCAGTGGAATTTCGGAAATATCCGGGCGAATGTTTCGAGAAGTTCCAATTGCCGGTGCTTCGGAGATCAGTGTCTCAATCATTTCTCCACGAGCCACATAAATGGGGCAATGGTTGTTTCTGGCAATTACAATTGTATTGGTTTGTAAATCTGCAGAAAGAATATTCAATGTAGCAGAGACTTTCCCGTTCTTTTCCGTGTAAAGGTAGTCTGATGCTGCGCGGGCGGCAGCACCATCGCGTACCCCTTCGGCGAGAAGGGCAATGACCTTGCGAACCACCATCGAGGAAATGGCTTTTGCCGCTTTGCCGGAAGTTTGTCCGTCTGCAAGAACAACCGAAACGCCTCCGTTCGGGCGTTCAATCACTTCAAGGGTATCGCCACTCTCACTAACGGCGTATTTATTGGTCTTGGCAACCGCGATTTGAATTTCCATGTTTTGATTTTACAACAAACTTAACAGGTTTGAACAGATTTTACTGCAACCAATACCAAAATCTTTCCAGAAAGACAGGGCGTCCATTCCAGATGTACCGGTGTAAGTCCTGCCTGTTGCGCTTTTTCTCGAATAATATTGAAAAATACTTGAGAAGCCTCAAAAACGCCACCCTTTCTCATTACCCAGGAATGAATGTGTTCTAGAGGGCTGATCAGGGGTGGAACAGCCGAAAGTAAAACGACCATACTTCCGCCTGGCTTGAGAGCAAATTGAACGCTTCTTAAAGTGGCTTCTTCGAACAGATAAGGGGCGGGAAAGGTGGCAACAACGTGGTCAAAGGTTTCTTTCTTTAAGGGAATTGCCCGTCCGTCTGCTTGGATGAGAAATGGAAAGGCGTTGTTGTGTATGTTTACCCGCTTTCTGGTTTGACGAATCATCTGAGGCGACAGATCGATCCCAATAATCTTCCTGGAACTTCTCAGGGCGCGCATTAAGTAGCCGGTGCCACATCCCAACTCAAGAACGGTCTCGCCAGGCAGGAAGGGAATGATGCTTGTTACCCACTTCTGCCAGGAATTTAGCGAGACAATAGCCGCAACGAAATCATAAGCCCAGGCAAATGGATGGTAAAGCAAGTCAAAAAGAAAATACAGAATCCGTTTTCTCCAATTCATACCTGCTCTGTTCTATGGCTTCTTCTTTCTCGAACAAAAAAGTGAAGGACACCCAAACACAGGATGGATACGATTGCAGAGACCCAAAAAACTACAGGATATCCAAACAAATTAGCCAGCCACCCTCCAAAAATAGGGGCGGCAAAGGTGAATGGAGTAATCAGAGTATTTGCCATTCCCACATAAAGGGGTTTTTGGTGTTCTTCTCCGAATGTCAGCACAAAAGCCATCATAATTGTCCACATGGCAGTATTGGATATTCCGGTGAAGAACATTACCGGGTAAAACCAGGCAAATGAGGGAGCAAGAGCGGCAAGAAGAGCGCTGAGGAACATGGCAACGCCTCCAATTTCTAAAACTTTTTTATGTCCCCAGTGGTCCGCTAACCATCCCAAGAGCAAATTTGTTAGCACTGAAGAAATCATCAGGACGCTGGTTAAAATTCCCGCTTCAGTTTTGGAGGCTCCAAGTTGATTGACGGCGTATACACTGTAGAATGCAGTCCCCATCATTCCGATGGTTCCCAAGATTCGTACTCCCAGAACCGCATTGAAGTTGGTGTCTGTACGGGTGATTGTAATGATTGCGTTCCAAAGAGAGGAAAACTGCGCTTCTGCCCCGTTGGCTTCTCCTTTAGGTTCTTTTGTGGCATTGATAAAAGCATAGGACACAGCCAACCAGAATCCGGCAATCAGAAATGTAAGTGCAAAATTGTGAGGATAGGGAATACGGTCAAGGATTAAGCCGGAAAAAACAGCCCCAACTGCAGCAAACAGGTTCAAAGCAGCCGCCTGGATGCCGAAAAAAGTTGTGAGCACTTCTGGAAAGATGATTTTGTGAATCATCAATTGCCAGGGATTGGCTGTTAAGCCCCCTCCAATGGCTTGCCATGTCAACATGACAAATGCTAGGACGATACCCCATGTGTCTCCAATTGAAGGGAGAAGGAAGGCGACTACTGCCAATCCTAAAAAAGGTAATCGTTCTTGCAAAGTAAATATCATGACCAGGGGTTTCATGCGCTCTTTGTTTGCCAACCATGGCGCAATAAATAACTGTGGAAGTTGCCAGCCAAGTACGTGAACGGCAGAAACCATCCCGATAAAAATAGCCGAATCCGAGAGGGTGGAAATAAAGAGAGGAATGACGGTTGAAAAAGATGCAAATCCCAGAGCCATACCAAACATGGCACCGTCCAGAATGTTCACCACGAAATTGAAGCGATGATGCTTTGCTTTTTCAGTTTGCATAGTTCCTCAATAATATAAAAATCGACTCTCGGGTCAAGCAGTCCTTCCCCGAAAGTCGATAAGAAATGGTTTTGATTTTAAGACTTTTAGTAATCTTCTTCGTCTTCGTCAACCCAAAGGTCCTCGTCCTCTTCTCCCTCTTCGAGTTCGAGTTCGTCCCATTCTTCCAGGTCTTCCTCGGTTTCATCCCAAACATCTTCTGCCGAGGATTCCGGGTTGGGGCTATAAGTCAGGCAACCTTTATCGGGATCAATTTCAACCTGGGCTGCACTGCAGTAACCTTCATCCCAAAAAACACAATCCAGGTAATGGCATCGAATTCGCGGCATGAGATTTTTAACCCTCCAAGGTAATAAATTTTTCTTTTTGGCTTATCTCCCCACTTTTCCTTGGGGATTCAGCAAGAGAATGCTTTAGATTAAACCGATTATTCCAAAATCTCGGCTAATTCTACATGAATTTTTACCGAATGAACCAAAATTTTACCTCTGTTCCAGCGGGGAGAGATTTTACCCCAGAGGGCAGAATCAGTAAAGCATTTGCTTTGGACAGGGAGGCAAGATTTCCTGACCCCTGATGCCCTTCTAAGTGTGCTCGATAACCCGTTGGAGTGAATATTACGTTTCCCCGTAAATAACTTTCTCTGCCGTCTGATTCAACGTTTTCTTCGAGGATGGCAGTAAAAGTGGGAGGGGGTGAAGGAGGAAAGCCCATTAACTTGCGGAGCACAGGGATTACAAAAACCGTAAACCCCACAAAGGAAGATACAGGGTTGCCGGGCAAGCCTATGAATGGAACATCTCGGAAAAAACCAAAGGCAAGGGGTTTGCCGGGGCGCATATTGACTCGCCAGAAATCCAGAGAGCCGTTTTCTTCGACCACCTTTCGCACAAAATCATATGTACCTACCGAAACCCCCGCCGAGGTCAGAATAAAAGCAGGTTTTTGTTGGGTTGCGCGTTCTAGAGATTTCAAAATTTCTTGCGGATCGTCCCTTAAAGTTCCTAATGGGACGGCCACAGCGCCATTGGCTTTAAGCATGGCTGTGAGCATCGGAAGATTGGAGTCATAGATTTTCCCGGGTTCTAAAGGAGATGCTGGAGGGACGATTTCATTCCCGGAAGAGAAGAGGATTACTTGAGGACGGGGATAAACCCTCACTTCTGTTTTGCCCATTGAAGCCAGGAGACCAATATCTTGAGGAGTAATTTGTGTGCCAGCACGAAGGACAACATCTCCCGTTTGAAGATCTTGCCCTTTAGGGCGCAAGTATTGCCCGGGAGCAACTGGAGACACAATTTGTACTGTATCGGGTAGCCCTGTTCCCTTTAGATTAAATGCATTTGTATTTTCAACTGGTACTACGCAATCTACGCCCATGGGTATAGGGGCGCCTGTCATGATTCGCGCAGCTTCACCTGGAAGAACAGGGATATTCGGGAATGTTCCAGCGGGGATATCCTGAATAACTCTTAAGGTGACAGGATTTTCTGGGGATGCAGTGCGAATATCTTCGGAGCGTAAGGCAAAACCATCCATGCTGGAGCTGGTGAAGGGAGGTAGATCAAAAGGGGCATGGATGTCTTCTGCAAGCACCAAACCAAGCGCGTTTTCTAATGCAATTGTTTCTATGGGGAGGGTATCAAAGAAACGCAGAATGCGTTCCTGGGCTTCTTGTACCGAGATCAGTGAATTCATCATTCAATTCCTTTTATCCAGGTTTTACACGGTGGGCTTCGGTAACATTCGGAAGGTTCTCAATCCGGGTCAGTACCCGACTTAATTGTGCAATATCCCCAATCTCCAGGGTGAGATGAATCGTGGCTATGTGATGACTTACTTTCAGATTCACGTCGAGAATATTGATGTTTTCTTCCGCAAGAACTTGAGAAATATCTCCCATTAAACCCTGTCGATCATAGGCTTTAATCTCTACCGGAATAGGATATGTCTTGGGCGCTGTTCCCCATGATACCTTAATCAATCGCTCCCGCTCACTGAGGCGTAGAACGTTCGGGCAGTCTTGTCGATGAATGGTTACACCTCGCCCTCGGGTAATGTAACCAATAATATCATCCCCGGGAATGGGTTTACAGCACTTTGCGAAAGAGGTCAAAATTCCTTTCAGACCCAATACTGTTACCGTGGCAGCAGAGGCTGATTTGCTTTCCTGTTGGATGGTTGGCGCAAGGAGGGGATCGGTAATCTTTTCTTTCCCAAAATCCACCAGTTTATTGACAATTTTTCCTAGAGAAATATCCCCGCAACCAATTGCTACGTACAAGTCCTCGGGAGTTTTCATGTTGAAGGCTTCGGCTAACTTTTGCGGATCAATCTCCAGCCCAAGCCGGCGTAATTCCCGATCCAGAATACTTTTTCCATGGTTGAGATTCTGTTCCCGATCCTGCCACTTGAACCATGCACGGATTTTTGCTCTGGCGCGTTGGGTTTTTGTCAAACCTAAATTCGGATTTAGCCAATCTCGGCTAGGCCCACCATGCTTGGCAGTCAGAATCTCCACTTGGTCACCGGTTTTTAATTCATAATCCAGGGTGACCAGTTTCCCATTAACTTTTGCTCCCCGACAGCGGTGGCCAATTTCCGTATGTACGTGATAGGCAAAATCAATCGGGGTAGAACCCTGTGGTAAGTCAATAATGTCTCCCTTGGGGGTGAAGACATATACCCGATCCTTAAAAACATCGGTTCGCACGCCATCCATAAACTCAGCGGCATCTGTAACCTCTTGGCGCCAATCCATTAATCGGCGGAGCAAATTTACCCGTTGTTCGTAATCTTCTTCCAATTTCCCATGTTTTTCTTTGTAGCGCCAGTGTGCGGCGATGCCATATTCGGCATTTTGGTCCATCTCAGGCGTGCGAATTTGCACTTCCAGGGGTTTGCCGTCGTCATAAATCACGGCAGTATGGAGGGATTGATAATTATTATCTTTAGGTGCGGCAATATAATCATCAAACTCATGGGGAATGGGCCGCCAGTGGGTATGAATGATTCCCAGCGCTGCATAACAATCCTGAGTCGTAGGGACAATCAGCCGTACGCCCCTTAAGTCCATCAGTGAGTCGAAAGAACGCGACTTTTCTACCATTTTCTTATAGATGGAGTAAATGTGTTTTGGGCGGCCGGTGATTTCTGCTTGAATGCCCGCTTGCTCCAAAATCGTTCTCAAGCGCGAGATGATTTCCTGGATTTGTTTTTCGCGATCAGCCCTTTTCTGGGCTAATAGTTCGGCAATTTCTTTGTATTTTTCGGGATTAACATACCGAAAAGCCAGGTCTTCGAGTTCCCATTTGATTTGCCAGATTCCCAGACGGTTTGCCAGTGGGGCAAAAATATCCAGGGTTTCCTGAGCAATCCGTCGGCGTTTATTTTCTGGCATGTAACCCAGTGTGCGCATGTTGTGCAGGCGGTCAGCCAGTTTGATTAAGACCACCCGAATATCTTCCCCCATGGCCAGGAACGTTTTTCTTAAAGTCTCTTGTGCCAGTTGTTTTCTTCGAGTATCTTCGGTTGTTTCAAGAGCCAGTCCGTACTCTTCGACTTCCGAGGCATACTGGTCATCTCTGGATACTCTGGGGAGATGGGTGAGTTTGGTGACTCCATCAACCAGTTTGGCAATTTCGTCTCCGAACTCCCGGCGGATGTCTTCAAGGGTTATCGGGGTGTCTTCAACAGTATCATGTAACAACCCTGCTATCACCAAGGTGGGAGGCACGCGAATATCTGCTAGAATCGCCGCTACTGCTTCACAGTGAGTGATGTATGGCTCACCGGAAAGGCGCTTTTGCCCTTCATGGGCTTTCTCTGCCAATTGATATGCCTTACAGATCATCTCACGGTCTGCAGCAGAGTAACTTTCCGGCAATTGATTGAGCAAAGACTCTAGTGTCATAACAATTGTGCCTCGCGCCTGTGTTTCGGACTGATAAATATCATACTCTCTCTGACTGTCTCAATGCAAGGGAAAACAAAGCCATTTAGAAAAAAAGCCGGGATTGTACCCGGCTTTGACAGGTCGGCTCTCGCATTACTTAAGTTTTTCTTGCCCGGCAAATTCTCTATATGGGGATAGGATAGAGAGAATTTCATCATCCTGTGGCAAGGGTGATTGGATGACCATTCTGGTAAGCAGTTCTCCTAACCCCGGACCTAACATATATCCCTGCCCGCACATGCCTACAGCCAATAGAAAACCTTCTACCTCTTTTGACCAGCCAACAATTGGAAAGCCATCTGGAGTCATTGGATAAAGCCCTCGCCAGGTTCTTCTGACCCGAATGTGTTGCAGACTGGGCATGACTTCAACGATTCGCTTGGATACCATTGGGAGAAAGGAACTGGTCTCCCGGGTATCGAATCCCCAAATATTTGGACTTGGTGTGATGCAAAAGAGGATTTGCCCCGTTTTGTGCTGATAGAAATAAAAGTTTGCCGATCCTTTAGCGGGACGAATGTCCACAACCATGGGGTCAAACAGGCGTTGGACTGGTTCGGTAATGGCTGCTTCATGAGAGTCAGGTTGAACAGGAATTGTTAATCCCACCAGATTCCCCAGGGATTTTGCCCACGCCCCAGCAGCATTCACAACCACCTTTGCATTATAGGTTCCTTTGGTGGTCTTCACCCCTTGAATCTTCCCCCCCCGCACAATCATTTCCATCACGGGTTCGTTGAAATGGAATTCTGCACCATATTGCCGCGCATGTTTGTAAAAGGCGTGTATGGATAAGAGCGGAGAAGCACTGCCATCATCTGGAGAATACGTACCGCCAATCAGCCCTTCTCTGTTGAGGTAAGGTATCAATTTAACCAAATCATTGGCGTCGAGCCAGGAAATATTTAATCCATAGGATTGTTGTTTTCGTAAGAGCTCTTTGAGGGTACGTTCTTCCTGCTCTCGGTACGCTACAAAAACATATCCCCCTTTATGCCACTCAATATCGTCTCCGTAAATCTCTTTCCATGTGGAGAATATTTCGATACTTCGCAAACACAGGCGAATTTTTGCCGGGTCAGAATGGGTTGCTCGAATTCCTCCAATGGCGTGTTTGTTGGAGCCCTGTCCTGCAGAAGGTAAGGCATCCAGAACCAGTACTTTTAAGCCGGCTTTCGCCAGGGAGAGTGCTGTAGGAGTGCCTACCGAACCCGCTCCAATGACAATGACATCGTAATGAGTAGAAGCGTTATTCATGGCTTTCCTCCTGAGTTTCTTCTCTATGAGTCCCAGCAAAAAGCCCTAAAGGGACTTCCACAAACAGGGGACGTTTGGAAGAAAGGGTAATTTCATTCAATGGGATTCCTTCCTCACGGAAAATACGAAGTATGAGCGGAGAACATGTCTTGGAACCACAGGCTCCCATACCTGCTCTGGTAGTGGCTTTAATTTCATTGATGTCGCGATATCCTTCTCGAATTAATGCGCGAATTTCTCCGGCACTCACCCTTTCACACCGGCACACAATCGTTTCGTCGGCTACTGTATGAGTGTAATTTGTTTCTACCTTGCATATTTCCTGAGGTTGAATGCGGATTCCAGCTACCTTTGGCGCAATTTCGCGGGGTGCCTGGACAAGAACAACCAGGGTTCGGTCGTTATCCTTGAGAGAAACGATGTTTTGCACATTTGAAGTACCCAATTCCTCACCCTCTGTGCTCATCAGGATAACCTTGTCACCTTTCTTTAGTAATTCCCGATTGAACTCGTAAGGAATCGCAATTCGGGGGTGTTGTGGGTCCGCACGGTAATCCACTACAGTGATTGCCAGACCTGGACAACCTGAGACACAGCGCAAGCAAAAACTGCAACTGTGAGAGTCACCCATGAACACCGGTACACTGCGGATGTCCTCTTGAGGAATAAAAATCAGTCCTTTGGTACAGAGGGTGGAACATGGATTGCAGGGAATCTCTTGAGTGCAGTGAATAATGGGCATTACACCATCTGGAATATCTGGTATTGCTTCAGAAACATTCTTGCCGGGCCGAGACTTCAGGATCTCTGCGGCTTGAAACCATGCCTCCGGGATTGGCTCAATAGATTGGGTGATTTCCTTCAAAATGGAGAGCCCGGCGATCTTTCCGGAGTAAATCGCTGCTGAGGCTTCGGCAATTTCTTCGGCATCTCCTGCAACGAAGGCTTTCATTCCAAACTCTTTGGCTTTGATGTAAAACTCGTTGACCGGGTCTAGTCCAACCGCAATGAGAATGCTATCGCATGGGAAAGTTTTTTCTGTGCCGGGAATGGGTTGAAATTTCTCATTGACCTGAGCGATGGTGACAGATTCAACTTTCTGGTTGCCATTGGCGCTAAGGATAGTGTGTGAGGTGTAAATCGGCACTCCCATTCGTGCCAATTTATCTCGGTGAACTTTGTACCCACCTACTTCAGGCATGGCTTCTGCCAGCCCAACGACAGTAATCCCCGCTTGAAGAGCATGATAGCCGGCAATTAAGCCTACATTTCCTCCTCCAACAATAAACAGTCTTTCGGCTGGGCGGACAAGGTCTCGATTAACCAGGGTTTGAAATGCACCTGCCCCATAAACACCAGGCAGGGTGTTTCCCGGAAAAGCCAGGAATTTTTCGCGCGCGCCAGTGGCTACCAGCAAGATATCCGGGCGTACCAGGACGTATTGTGTGCCATTTTTCCAAATCCCTACGTAATAATCGCTGAAAACGGCTAGTGCGGTACTCTCTAGCCAGACCTTCACCGTTGGGTATTGAGACAATTCATTTTCCAACCGTGTTGCAATGTCTATTCCCCGAGTACCGGCGTAGACCGCTTGGGTAGAACCAAAGAAGCGGTGAGTTTGCAGAACCAGTTTCCCACCTAAACGGTGTTTGTCATCAATCAAAAGGGTTTCAACCCCCTGTTTTCCCAGTTCAATTCCCGCCGACAACCCTGCTGGACCTCCCCCAATGATCAGGACGGGAATGTGAAGACGGGGAATCTCTCTTGTTACGGGTGGTTTTGTTTCTACGGGGAGAGCGGGTAGCCCATTCAGAGGTTTGATTTGCATGTTAGGCTGTACCAGAGTCATGCAGGCTTTTACCGGACGCTCGTTTGCCAGTACCATGCATTGGGCGCATTGCCCATTAGCACAAAAAATCCCCTGCGGAGAGTGGTCGCGGGGATGGTAGCCAAATACATGAATGCCGTTTGCAATCAGCGCGGCGGAGATGGTTTCTCCTTCATGGGCAGGAAGTGGATTCCCTTCCCAGAAAACTGTGATAGTTTTACGTTCCGGAATTGGAAGAATAGGATGCTTATCAATTCGATAGGTATTCATAATTTTTCAGTGATGTTTTGCCGGGTGGAATTGGGATTACAAATGAAATTTTATCAGGGCACAATGAGAGAATGTACTGAAGATTGACCCAACTTCCAGGATTGAGTGTCATAAAAAAGCGCCGCTTTCTGGCGGCGCTGTCATAAAACTCAAAGCCCCCCCGATTTTGTTTTCTGACTTCGCAAATACGCTTCAATGAAACCATCCAATTCGCCATCCAGTACAGCCTGCGTATTACCGGTCTCATATTCCGTACGATGATCCTTCACCAGTTGGTAAGGATGAAGGACATAGGAGCGTATCTGACTGCCCCATTCTGCTTTGATATATTCTCCGCGTAATTCTGCCAGTTGACGTTCCTGTTCCTGTCGTTTCAGTTCTGCCAGCCGTGCACGTAATACCCGCATAGCATTTTCACGGTTTTGCATTTGCGAACGTTCGTTCTGGCAGGATACGACAATGCCTGTAGGAATATGGGTAATTCGTACGGCCGTAGCATTTTTTTGAACGTTTTGGCCACCTGCGCTTGAAGAACGATAGATGTCAATTCTCAAGTCATCTGGATTGATCTGAATCTCATTATCACCGTTAGAAATTTCGGGCAGTACTTCCACCTGCGCAAATGAAGTATGTCGGCGGTGTGCTGCATCAAAGGGAGACAGGCGTACAAGGCGGTGAACACCTTTTTCTCCTCGCAGGTATCCATACGCATAAGGCCCGGTTACTGCAATGGTTACCGATTTAATCCCGGCTTCTTCGCCTTCTGAGAAATCCAGAATTTCGGAATCAAACCCCCGGCGTTCACACCAGCGCAGATACATTCGCATAAGCATGGATGCCCAATCCTGCGAGTCTGTTCCTCCTGCGCCGGCATTAATCGTGAGTAAGGCGTTTTCGTGGTCGTATGGCCCGCTTAAGAGGGTGGTTAATTCTCTTTGTTGTAATTCTTTCTCAAGCGCAGAAATTTCTTTTTCCAGATCCTCTCGCAGACTTTCATCTTCACTTTCTGCAAGTTCCAGACCATCCTGACAACGTTTGAGAAATTGGTTCCAGCCTTCGATTTCTTCCCTTAAATCGGCAATCCGTTTCATCAGCCGTTGGGCACTGGTAGGGTCATCCCAAATACCTGGATTCTCAGCCTCTTTTTGCAGTTGTTCCAGCAACATTTCACGGCTGGATAAGTCAAAGATGCTCCTTGAGTTCAAGAGTGCGGCTAAGACATTGCTGGTAACGATTCACTAAATCCTGCATGGAAATACCTCCTATTTTCCGTTTTTCTCCAAAATCCCATTGACAAATGCTTCACGGTCAAAGACCTGTAAGTCCTCGGGTTTTTCTCCTAAACCCGCGTAGAGTATCGGCAAGCCAAGACTCTCTTGAATAGCGAACGCCATTCCACCACGCGCAGACGAATCCAGTTTGCTTAAAATGATACCTGTGACCTGAACAGCCTCCTTAAATGCCTTTGCTTGTTGCAGGGCGTTTTGTCCTGTGGTGGCATCTAGAACCAGCCATACAGCATGTGGGGCACCGGGTAAGGCTTTGCCTACAACGCGATGGATTTTCTTTAATTCCTCCATCAGGTTATAACGGGTATGGAGACGTCCCGCTGTATCTACCAGAACAATATCAATTTTTTTAGAGATGGCTGATTGAATAGCATCAAATGCAACGGCGGCAGGGTCTGCATTGGGTTGCCCCGCAATCACGGGTAAACCAAGCCGTTCCCCCCACACCTGAAGTTGATCCACAGCCGCGGCGCGAAATGTATCGGCGGCGGCAAGCAGGACGGTTTTCCCCGCGCGGGAAAACTGCCATCCCAGTTTGGCAGCGGTTGTGGTTTTACCTGAACCATTTACACCGACCAGCAGAATAATAGCCGGTTTTTGATAAGAAAAATCCACCACAGGGGTGGGGTCAAGTCGTTGAATGAGCACTTCGCGCAATGCATGTTGAAGTTCTTCTGTTCGTGTCAGTCCTTCCTGAACAACATGCTGCTTGAGGGCTTGAATAATTTCTTCTGTGGTCTCTATCCCTAAATCGGCTTGAACCAGAATGGCTTCTAATTCTTCCCAGGTTTCGGTGTTAATTTGAGTTGCCCCAAACAACGTTGCGATTCGACCGAATGCCGCTTTTCGGGTTTTTTCCAGTCCATTTTTCCATTTAGAAAACAGGTCTGCCATAGGTGCAAGATTATATCATCCTTCCAGAGTTTGAGTGTGTTGGGTGGCTAATTGACCGCATCCGGCTTGGATATCAATACCCCGTCGGAGACGAATGGTTGCCGGAATGCCAGCCTTTTGCAAAATACTGCAAAAGGCTTCGGCTCTTTCGCGTGTAGTAGCCTTTCCATGATATTTTTGGGTCGGGTTGAGTGGAATCACGTTGACATGGCATAGCAAGCCTTTCAACAGTGAGGCAAGTTCACGGGCGTGTTCAGGGGAATCATTTATATCTCGAATCAGTGCCCACTCAAAGGTGACCCTTCTGCCGGTTTGAGCCACATATTGGCGCACGGCACGCATCAAGTCTGAAATGGGATATTTTTTATTCACAGGTAACAAACTGGAACGCAATGTATCATTTGCCGCATGGAGACTAATTGCCAGATTAATCTGATGGTTTTCCTGAGCAAATCGTTCGATCATTGGAACGAGCCCAACCGTGGATATAGTGAATCGGCGTGCTCCAAGGTTGAATCCCTCCGGATGATTCAAGCGGGCTATGGCTTTCAGTGTGTTCTCGTAATTATGAAAAGGTTCGCCCATTCCCATGACAACAACATTCGTAACCACCTCGTTAGTCTTTCGTAACAGGCGGGCAAAATAAATGACCTGTTCGACTATTTCTCCACTGGAGAGGTGTCTTCCAAAACCCATCTGTCCGGTGGCGCAAAATACGCAACCCATGGCACAACCTGATTGCGTAGATATACACAGGGTGCGACGTTCTTTATAGCGCATCAATACGGTTTCGATGGAGCGGTTGTCAGGAAGATGGAAAAGCGTTTTGGAGGTTTCACCGTCCTCGGAGGCATAAGTCTGAATAGGCGAAAGATGAGAAAAAGAAAATTCCTCGGCAAGGCGGTTTCTTAAGGTTTTAGGTAAGTGAGTAAACTCTTCCGGGGAGTTCCAGAAAGAGTGGTAGAGTCCTTCCCAAACTTGTTTTGCACGGAAAGGGGGTTCTCCCCAAGCCACGAGGATATTTTGCAGGTCTTCAAGATCAAAGTCATAAATGAGAGGCCGTTCGCTCATCGTTATCTCTCTATCCATTTCTTAAAAACGGAATTAAGTCCACAAGATTTTCCAGAATTAAGTCTACCGGCGGATTCCAGGCTTGAATTTCTTCCAGGGAGGAGACTCCGGTAAGTACTGCCGCGGTTTGACAGCCAGTCCTTTGGGCGCCTAAAATATCTGTGTCCAAGCGATCGCCTACCGTCAGGACATGGGAAGGTTCCAGACACATTCTCTCCAGGGCAAGTTCAAATAAATAGGGTTCAGGTTTTCCAGTAATCACCGGTTTAACCCCACTTCCGGTTTCCAGAAATGCCAGAACTGCACCAGCCCCTGGTGTCAATCCCTGCGGTGAAGGAAAAGTTTTATCGGGGTTTGTGCCAACAAATAGGGCGCCTTTACGAATCAGTAATGAAGCCTGAGAGAGTTTAGGGTAGTTCAGTGTTCGATCTAACCCAGCCACAACGGCGAGGACGTTTTCCTCGGCGGGGTAAAATCCCGCTTCCTGAAGCGTATCGATGAGTCCTTGTTCCCCAACAACAAAAACAGGGCCTCCGTGCGGAAAACGTCTCTTAAGATAATATGCTGCCGACATGGCAGAGTTGACAATTTGCTGTGGTTGAAGTGAGATACCATAACGGGATAGTTTCTCCAGATATTGGTCGACGCTCTTTGTTGCATTATTGGTTGCCAATACAACTTTAAGCCCCAGTTCCTGAATCTGGTCAAAAAACTTTTGAATGTCTAGAAGAGGTTCTTTACCCCTCCATAAAACCCCATCCATATCAAGGATTAATCCACGAATTTCTCTCATTTTTTTTACCTGCAGTCATAATCAAACGCCAAGCCGGATTTTAATCTAATCCGGCTTGGTGAGAAAGGTGATAGTAAAAAATTGAAGCCTTACTTTGTAGGAGGCTCAAGCACTTTGTCTACAAGCCCATACTCCACTGCCTGGTAAGAGTCCATGTAGAAATCCCGCTCCGTATCACGCTCAATGACATCCATAGGTTGTCCGGTGCATTGAGACAAAATTTGATTCAGTTGAGATTTCAGGCGCAGGATTTCGCGGGCTTGAATTTCGATGTCCGATGCTTGACCCTGAGCGCCACCCAAAGGCTGGTGCATGTGAATGGTTGCATGAGGAAGGGCATAGCGTTGCCCTTTTGAACCAGCGGCAAGAAGTACCGTTCCAAAGGAGGCTGTAACCCCTACAGCAACTGTGCTGATACGGTTTGGGATCATCTGCATGGTATCGTAGATTGCCATCCCTGCATAGATTAAGCCGCCCGGACAATTGATGTACATCTGAATATCCTTTTCAGGATCTTCCCGACTCAGGAAAAGCAATTGTGCCACAATTAGGTTGGCAATTTGATCGTCAATGGGAGTGCCCACAAAGACGATGCGCTCTTTCAACAAAAGAGAGTAAATGTCATAAGCACGTTCTCCACGTGCTGAGGACTCAATCACCATCGGGATGACCGAGCGAAAATCAGGAATGGACATACAACCTCCTAAAATTTCTCAACAGGTCACGCTTGCGGTTGGCTGGCGTCCGCCTTTGCTTCATCAGAGGGTTCCAGAGATTCTGTGGTATCTGTTGTCCCGATTTCCTCTGATGGAGATCCCTCCTCGGTTGCTTCCGGCTGTTCATCGGCTTTTCCGGTAGCGATAGCGTGCAAGCGATTGATCATTCTCTGATTGAAAATTTCATTAATGCTCATCCGCGCCATGGTATCGGCAAGTTGTTTGGTGTTCATGCTCTTGCCTGCCAGTTGCCGCAATTCTTTATCAGTGCGCGCTTGATTCAGAGCAATATCGTAGATGGTTTGAATCTCGGAAGCCTTGATTTGAATCTGTTCTTGGCGGGCAAATTCCTCCAGAACCAGATTCCTCTTAACATTGGCTTCAGCAGCAGGGCGGATTTCCTTCTCAATCAGTTCTTCGCGTGTTATTTGCCGCGCTTTGAGGTAAGCCTCCAGATCCATTTGCTGTTTCCCCAAGTCTTCCTCAAGATGTCGTAACAAATGTTCTACCTCGTCTTCAACCATGACGGGAGGATACTTTACGGTAGCCCCTTCGACCAGGCGGTCCACGACCCTGTCAACGTAATTCCGTTGATATTCCTGTAACTTGCCGCTCAGCAGTTGCTGGCGAATATCGTTTTTAAGGGCTTCGAGGGTTTCGTAAGGGCCCATCAGGTGTGCAAACGAGTCATCCAGTTCGGGTAAGACAATTTCTTTTACGCTCTCCACCTCAAAGACAAATTCTGCTTCTTGCCCGGCAAGGTCATCGGAAAAATCGCTCGCACTGAAAGTATGTTTGACAACTTTCTTCTCTCCAGCGGAAACCCCAATCAGTTCCTGTACAAAGCCAGGGAAGGGCCATTCATAACCTTCTTCATCAGTATGCTCTTCAGAAACACCGGCAATCATTTCAAAATTGTTCTCTTCGATGAGGATTTTCTCCTGTCCTTCTTCCGGATTGATCAGATGAGCAGACATCTTAATGGCAACCAGATCGCCTTGTTGTGCAGGACGTTCTACAGGAACTGCGGTGCCTGCGCGACGGCGCAAACGGTTGAGAATTTTTTCCACGTCTTCGTCAGCAACCTCTGGCGGAGTGTATTCTTCCCGGATTTCACGATAATTTCCCAAATCCACTTCGGGTTGTAATGGAATCAGGAAAGAAAATTTGGGAGGCTCCATGCTGATGATTTCGTCCAATTTTCCTGGCCCGTAAGGTTCGATTTTGGTTTCATCCAGAATTTTTGGGTATGCTTCATCTATCAGAATCTCAATGGCCTCTTCAAGGATCACACCATCGCCAACAATGCGACGAACCATCTCGTAAGGAGCCTTTCCCGGGCGGAAACCAGGAATTTTTGTTCGTTCGGAAATTTTGCGTGCTGCTTGGCGCTTGAACTTTTCTAACGTTTCCGAGTCGAATTCTGCAACAATTTGTTTCTGGTGATCATCGCGATCGAGAATTTCGAGTTTCAAGGCTTACCTTCCTCTTTGTAAAGATTTTCAATGGTACTCCTGGTGTACAGGAGAATATCTTTCTCAAATGCAGAGGCAATTATAGTCGAATGTGTCAGGTTGGCAAGGATGGTTTATACAGCCCATTAGACTACCCTGCCAGGCTAGACACAAATTAAAAAAATTTTGAAAAAATGAGGAGCCATAAAGGTTGTGCCAAAAGCCACCCCAAAAATTCCCAAAACCAATCACGCCAAAAAAGAGAGGGTTTGAAAACCCTCTCTTGATTTCGTAAAATACGACAGATTTAGGTGCTTCTAAAGCCATACATTCTAATGGGGAAGACGGGACTTGAACCCGTACGCCTTTCGGCACATGATCCTAAGTCATGCCTGTCTGCCAGTTCCAGCACTTCCCCTCGTCAAAAATTATACCATATTCACTTTTTTGCCGGGTTTCAGAGGCGGGATGGGAAATAAGGTATAATCCCAGCCGGATTTTCAACAAGGAGGTTTCAATGGGACGGGTGATTAACCCAGACAGTGCCGGTAGAGAAAGAACACGCCTGACAAAGGCTACAGTTCTTGCTTTACGGGCGTTGATGCGGCAAACCCAGCCAGACGATACTTCTCGCGACCTTGCTTCCTTTATTTCCCTTGCTTTGCTTCAAATTTCGGAAACTATTGATGTTTCTGTCGAAGCATGGGAAAAGCGAGGTTACTGGTTAAAGGCGGATCGTTTTCGGTTGGAATGGGAATGGGCAAAACACTCCGGGAAACAAATGCAGGATGCTGTTTTGCGGGATGATTGGGCAGAGATTGCTCGAATCTCTGCCTTTGTAGGGGGAAAACTAATGAAAGTGGTGGTTTCCGACAAACATCGCTTGGGGACACCCTGGGTTGGGGCGTATCAGATGTTACTGAAAAGTGGTAGGGAATAAATAAAAAACAAGGCTGGTCTCAATTTGACCAGCCTTGTTTTATCATGTTCGGATTTTACTTTTTCTTCAAGATAATGCGAGCATCAACCACTTTCACGCCTTTTCCTTCTGCATAAACCAGAACCGGATTCGCATCAGACTCACTGATTTCATCCGCCAGATCCAGAATCATGGTGGAGTAAGAGCAAATTGTCTCTGCCAGTGCTCGTTTATCGCGAGGTTCTTCACCGCGTACACCGGCAAGGATAGGCGCGCCACGAATTTCTCCCAGCATACGCAGTGCTTGCGAGGTGGAAACAGGCGCTACCCGGAAGGTTACATCCTTGAGCACCTCAACGAAAATCCCACCTAAACCGAACATCATGGTCGGACCGAAAGTAGCGTCGTTGACGGAACCAAGGATGACCTCAGTGCCCCATGGCGCCATTTCCTGAATTGCAATGCCATGAATGCGGGCGTCAGCCTTATAGGCTTTGGCATTAGCCATAATTGTACGGAAGGCTTCACGCACCGATTGCTCATCCTTCAAATTGACTTTTACGCCGCCAGCATCCGATTTGTGCAGAATATCGGGAGAGACAATCTTCATTACGACTGGATAGCCAATTTCGCGGGCAAGGCTAACGGCCTCATCCTCGGTTTTTGCCAGTAAGGTCTTGGTGACGGGCAGACCATACAGGGCAAACACCTGCTTGGCTTCAATCTCTGTGAGAGAGTCACGTCCTTCAGCGCGTGCGCGTTCGATGATCTGAAGCGCTTCGTTGCGGTTCTCTCCGCCACAAAGTGTAATCGGCTCTGCCAGCAAAGTTTTATTGCGGGCATATTCGTTCAATGCGGCAATCGCATTGACTGCGCGGTCAGGGGCTCCATAGGCCGGAATACCATGATCTACCAGCCAGCGCATGGCTTTATCTGAGCGTTCGCCTCCTACAAATGACACAGTTACAGGCTTGCCGTTGGCGCCAGAGTTGTCAATGGCACTCTTGATACCCTGAGCAATCTCCATGGGGTCAGTTACGGCGGTTTCGCAGTACAGCACCACCAGACCATCTACCCACGGATGCGCGTACGCAAACTTAATCGCATTGTGATACCATTCAGTGCCTGCCATGCCAGTTAAGTCAACAGGGTTCTTGGCAGAGCCGAATTCGGGCATGTGTTTCTTGAGTTCTTCCTGAACCTCTGCAGGTGCAAACTTCAGCGGCACGCCGTATTTTTCGGCTGCATCGGTTGCGAGCACACCAACACCACCGCCATTAGTGATAATCAGAAGATTATCGCCTTTCATGGGCGGTTGAAGCGATAAGGCAAGAGTGCGGTCAAAGAGATTGTCCAGATCACTGGCTTGTACCACACCGGCTTGCTGGAATGCAGCTCCATAGACTTTGGCAGCACCGGCAAGAGAACCGGTGTGCGACGCAGCGGCAGCCGCACCGTGAGAGGAAACGCCGGCTTTCAACGCAATGATCGGTTTATTGGTCCGCCGACAGACATCCATGAAGCGCCGTCCATTTTTGAACCCTTCGATGTAAAGGGTAATGGCTGTAGTATTGGGATCATCGTTCAGCCATTCAATAATGTCGGCAAAATCCAGGTCCGACATGTTTCCAATGGAAATGAGTTTATCAAAACCAACTCCTCGGACATAGGTGGAAGCGTCAATTGCAATCAATAAAGCGCCAGATTGAGAGACCAGAGAGGCTTTTCCGGGAAGGGGAAGATATGGGGCAAAGGAAGCATTCATTCCAGAGGAGTTCGCTAAAACGCCCACAATATTGGGCCCCAGAATTCTCATGTTATATTCATGAGCCTTTTGGACAAGTTCTTCTTCCAGTTCTCGCTTCCCTACCTCACTGAAGCCCGAGGTGATGATGACCAATCCTTTGACACCTTTCTTACCACATTCCTCAACAGCAGGGATAACGATTTTTGCAGGAATGGTAATCACCGCGGCATCGATATCTTCGGGCACATCCAGAACAGAGGGATATGCTTTTAAGCCCAAAATTTCTTCTGCGCCTGGATTGATGGGGAAAATTTTGCCTTTATATCCCTGATTGATCAGGTTGGAAAGAACAGTGTATCCAATTTTGCCGGGTGTGCTGGATGCTCCGATTACAGCAATGGACCGCGGCGTCATAATTCCATCTAATGCTTGGTGATTCACGGTATCCTCCAATTTCTGGTCTTCTTTATCTTTTATATTTTTTATCACATCAAAGATGCCACAAACAATCTTATTTTAAGCATTTTTCCCTTTACTAAAGTAACGAGTTTGTTCGACATTTATCATAATAGCCCCCGTTTCTGGAAGTGTCTGGTGAGACAGGAAGAGGTGAAGGAAGTCTAATCTCTCCTGTTCGCCTGAGGGTTTTGTATGAGCCAGAGTAAAAAACTCCGCAGGGGAATAGATCCTGCGGAGACATTTTTAAACTGCCTTACGGCTATCGCTTGGCAAAGATGGCTGTTTCCTGTCGAATTAATGTGTATGGAACTTTTATACTCCCCAAATTGGGGAGTAAAAGATTGGTAATCTCCGCATCGTAAATCGGAGTGTAAAGTTCATGGGTGACATCAAGAAACTTCTTAACAGTGGAGGTGGTAGATAGCCGGAGATAGCCCTTGAATTGGAAAGAACTGAGCAGAATCAGTACAGGCTCCATCTTCCGATTGGGCTCTGTGGGATCGTAGTCAATCGGGTCTTGTTCTGGAGGAATCAAATGAAAGGCTTGAATTTGAGACAATGAAATGTGGAGCTCTGTATATGAAGTAGGGCTGACCTGTCCACCTGTGGTGATCATACCTTTGGCGTTATGTAATGTAATACGATCGGGAACAGCGTTGGTTCTTAACCATGTGCTGACACGAATGATGGATTTCGTGATTAACTCACCCCAGTAGATGCCCGAGAGGGTATATATCATCACATGAGAGATTTTCTCGTCTGCCTCAAGTCGAGGTGTGGTTCCAGCAGGTTGTTCACTCATGGGGCTCTCCTCATGAAGGTTAGGCGGTATATCTTTGTCGAATGGCAGGAATAAGGTATTCTTCAAATGCGCGCTCAAAGTCGTAATCGGGCTTCCACCCCCAATCTTGCCGGGCAACACTATCGTCAATGTCGGCTGGCCAGGAATCAACGATTCGCTGACGGCTCAAGTGGGGAGAGAACTCCACCTGTGCTTGGGGGAAGTACTTCAGGACCATGTGGTAAATTTCTTCCGCAGAAGGGCTGAAACTGGTTACATTATAAACCGTTTGCGTCAGTTTTTCTCTGGGGGCTTCGTGGAGCATCAAAAGGGCTTTAACCGCATCGGGCATTGCCATAAACGGCAGTCGTGTATCGGGACGGACAAAGCACTTATAAGGGAGATTTTGAGCCGCGTGGTGGAGCATTTCAGGGCCATAATCGCTTGTCCCCCCTGTAGGAACTGTCATCGCACTGATAAGTCCAGGAAAGCGCAGACAACGGAAATCAATACTGCTTTTCTCTGGTTCAGCAGCCAATTGCCGGTAGTGGTAGGCGTAGTATCGTCCTAAGTGCTCACAATAGAGTTTATTACATCCATACATCGTAATGGGATTTCCCCATTCGTTTTCTTTTACTTTTCCCAGAGAATTCTTAACTTCCAGTGAAGGAATACCGTATGCTGCAATGGAACTGGGGTAGATAAATTTGACAGGTTGCCCCTGCCATTGAGATTGCTCAACTGCAAGGCGGAGTAGATTTAAAGTTCCTTCTACGTTGATACGGTGGGCTGTTTCGGGATTGTACTCTGCTTTTGTAGAGAGAATGGATGCCAGGTGGAAAATACTTCGAATTTCAAATTCAACAACCATTCTTCCAAGAAGCATTTGGTCCAGAATATCTCCCTGAATGGTGCGCATGCAATAGGGCTTTAGTTCTTCATCCAGTGGCTGAACATCCAGAGCAATGATATTTACATTGCCCTGTTGTCCCAGGTAGGTGATGAGTCCATGACCGATTTCGCCATTGGCTCCGGTAATTAAGACAACTTCTTTACGCATACCCCTCCCAGGTGGAAAACAGATTGGTTGCTCTTATTGTAATGGATTGGATAGAGATTGGAATTGGTCAAACATCACTCTTAATCTAAAAAAAACTCCGATTTTTCATCGGAGTGACAATAATCAGGGTTCAGTAGGATATTGGGCTTCTACCCACGCCCTTAACCCACCCAACAAAGGATTTACTTTCTCATACCCTTTGCTCTGAAGAATATCAGCCGCACGGGCTGAACTGTTTTCCGCAGGTCAGGTACAGTAGAGAATAATCCAGCGATCTTTGGGTAACTCATCTAAATGTGATTCGAATACCCCTAAGGGGATATTAATTGCCCCTTTGATATGTTGTTGAGCATATGAATTTGAGTCACGGACATCAACAAAGATTGCACTTTGAGAATCAAAAGCACGCTTGGCTTCGTCAAGAGAAACTCTCTGGATGTTTGGGAAGGGAATACCGAGATCTGGTGTTGACTTTACGGCTTGTTTGTTTGAATTGTCTAATGCAAGCCACATCAAAAAACCGATCAGGATAAGCCCTATTCCGCTAAGCAAAAGAGTAAACGGAAAACGCTTTTTTGTTTCTTTTATCTTAGGTCTGTTAGATGTCCTCATGCAAACATCCTTGCTGTAATACGACTAAACAAGTCCCATTATATTCTTAATAAGACATAATGTAACTATGATTCAAGAGTTTATGAGAAATTTCTTAATGTTTTCTGTCAATGGTAAAGAGAAGGAAGCCTATCAGGCTTACTGCGCCACTAATGATCAATGCAGCATTGAAGCCTAGAACGCTTGCTAAACTGGTGCCAATGAATGGGGCAATTATTGAGGATACATATTGAATACTCTGGGCTGTGGACACGAAGATTGCGCTGTATTTTTCCGGTACAGTTCGCATGAGTTCATCGAAAAATACAAGATTCAATCCCGCCTGAAAAATGCCTGCTAAGCCGGCATAGAAAGGAATGGGCCACACTGTGTGAGTTAATCCTGTCAAAACGGGGTAAAGAGATACTCCGAATGTGGTGGCAAGCAATACTCGCCGTGAACCATATCTCCGGGATTGTCTGGTCCATAAGAAATAGCCCAGGATTAAGATGGCAGTTTGCGCAGTGTTAATGGTAGCAATCCAACTGTCGGGAGCATGAAGTTGACGGACAAAATAGAGGGGGAACAGTGGGGCTGCCATGGTCGTGCCGATAGAAAAGACAAACCGCTTCAGGTTAAACGCAACAAAAGGTTTTTCTGCAAGAATCAGATGTAAAAATTCACGTAGCCCTTCACGTAAGGATGCTGGGCGTTCTTGAGGGATCTCTTGGGGGGGTAAATTCAAGTGGCTGGAAAAGTAATAACTGATTAACCCTCCAATAGAAAGGGCTAGAAAAACAATCTGATAATTCAAAGGGAAAGATTTGATTCGGTCCAGGGCTTGTCCAACAAGAATAACGGTGAGCGTTGTAGTTAGTCCCAGAATCGACCATCGTCGAGTCATTAACTCGTAGCGTCCCACGGGTCCTGCTACGGAGTTCATCACTACATTAAAAGAAATGGAGAGAAGTGTTTGTGGGAAAGTGGCAAAAGCCCAAATGGCTAAGATTCCGATAACCGCGGCATGCTCTTTAAGAACAAATGTGATCAATCCGGTCATTGCATAACAAGCAATGACCAGAAGCCTGGCAAGGCTGAACCATGGAACGATTTGACGCTGTCGTTGAAGGAACTGTCCCAGAGGGATGGATAATATTAAGCCGGTGATGGCTGGCATCGAAGTCAGTAAGCCTACTTCAAAGGATGAAGCATGCAACCGTGTTAGAAATACCGGGAGGAAGGGAGCAGCGGCACTGGCTATACCTACACCAATAGCGTCTACCTGTACATTGATGAAGTTTCGCCGTTGAATATCCGATGAAATTTCAGGGGTAGTAAACCACTGTTGGACTTTTTTTTGCCAGTATTGTATGGTCATGTCTCAGATCTCGATGTCAAATTCTCCCGCAGAGATCAATTGAGGGGCTTCGACTTCCACATCAAATCGGGAAATCCATTTCCAGAAAGCCAGGATGAATTTCGCCCAGGGAAGTTCGCTTCTTGGAACCCTTCCCCTGTTCATCCTGTCTTCAAGATCCTGAATTGGCAAGGTGCTTCCTGGACGATGCACGAAACGTGTCCAGAGGTATAAAGTATTATCCCATAAATGGATGATTCCCGCATCATTTACCCCTGCAATCCACGCTCCATCTGGAGATAATGCCAGTGAAGAAAAGGTATCCTCCTGAATCAGAACCTGGGTGGCAGCGGTAGGATTGGAAACCCGGATAAATCCTAAAGTGCCTGAACGAGTGCCATACAGGAGATGTTCCCCATCCGGGTGCAGAAACATTCCCACTGGCGGAGAGGCTAGTGGTCCAAACTGCCAGAGAAAACTCCCCGTTTTTCCATTCCAGGTTCTTAAGATCCGATCTTTTCCTCCTGCAATCACAAAGTCGGATGAGAAATGCCCTGCAAGGAAAAAATTTCCTTCTGCGCAACCCGGTATGCTATGGACTTGTTTTAAGTCGGGTAAACTGAGGATCCTGATGTTGGGAGAATACCCAGCCACAGCCAGCAAACGTCCCTCTGCAAAGGGAAGAATGGCGAAAATTTCCTTTTCTGGGAAACTGCTTTGATAAAGTTCTGTTCCCATTGGAAAGCGCCAGGCTCGCACCGATCCATCAAATCCTGCGCTGTATAGTATCTTTCCATCTGGAGAAAAATGGATGCTGCGAATTTGCCCGCGATGTCCTTCAAAGGTTTTTACCACGCTTTGGGTGGTCATGCGGAAAACGCGTAATCGGTGATCGCCACCGGCAGATACAAGAAATTCTCCGTCCGGGCTAAACAGCACCGCTCGATGGTTCGGATAAGGAGCAGCAGGTGCAGGAATGAGCATCTTTCCTTCAGGAAGATTCCAAACGAAAATTGTTTGTCCACTGCTTCCAGCGGCAAGATATTTCCCGGAGACATCAAAAGCAAGGGAAGAAATTAGTCTTTCCGGCGAATACAGGGTATTTACCAGGGCAGGTTTAGGGAGCGCTTCTGTGCAGGGTTGGGCTAAAGCGCATAACTCGACGTATGCTTCATGTTCGGGGGGGGGAAGGGGGTGCCATTCTTTCCTTTGCAAGAGTGTCAGAATGACCACACTCCAGTAAGGAGACGCATGTTGTGCCAATCGCCACAGATCTTCATATCTTTCTGCTTGGCTGAGGTGGCTTAATGTTTCTTCCCATTCGTGGTCGCTTAAGTCGGCTAGAAACCGGACCTCTCCCTTCTCAGAGCCCAGCCTTTGAAGCCAGGAAACCTGACCGATGCGTCGCGCTTGTTGAAGAATACGGTGTCTCAGACTCTTTGAGGCACGCTGATAAGTATCGAGTAGAGAAGAGAACTCATAGTCACTTTGCAGATATTCTTCAATCTGATTGGTAAAAAAGAGGTAAAGGGCACGTAGAGGAAGTTCTAGGGGTAAGTATTCTTCTCTTTGCAGAAATTCCACAATCTCTGGTAAATCGTAGTGAATGTGAAGCATTGCCAGAGTATCAAAAGCGACCGAACTGCCTTCTTTCGCTTTTCGGATGAGGGCATCAGTCAATGCTTTTCTTTCGATCTCTGAAAGAGTATTGAATTGATTGACAATTTCGAAAATATCGCTATCACTCAGGTTTTGTATGATGATGAGTAAATGAATCCATCGTTCAAAAGGAGTTTTCTTGGTATGAAGCAGAAGGGTATTTTGTAATTCGAGAGAGTAAAACTGAAAAAACGCCTGAGTTAAAGCAGGCAAACGGTCAATTTGTTGAGGATTTTCTTCCACAAGGAATTCCAGGAGAACTTTCAATTCCAGATGCTGAGGAATATAGGGCTTTGCCAGGAGCCACTGTCTCAGCCCTTGCTGGTTTTCCTTTAGAGCAAGCTGGTAAAGGGCATCCACTGCAGGTTCATTTTCCTGGCTTGCCAGTCGCTTCAATGCTTCTGTGGCAAAATTGGAGATCTCTGCGCTGCCGTTTTCTGAGATCTGGTATAACGTTTGGATAGCCTCTTCCGTTGCCTTTTCTTCCAGCAGGAGAATGCAGCCTGCTTGAACCAAGTAATGAATTTGGTCGGAAGAAAAAATGTCAATATTTTCTTCGAGTAAGGCTCTTAAGTCTGAAACCGAAAAATCCTCTGAGGTTACCATGCCAAAGGATCAATTCCAGTGATAAAAGTATTCCCTTCGGGGCTAATGGTTATTTCGCATACAGGAACGTCCTGAAAATCACTTAAGGAGTATCGTGTAGTCAGGAAATGGAACTCTTTGTTTGCAGAACCAATAAAACTCTGGGCTAACCTTTTTTCTTTGATGAAACGTCCGGAGATAATCACATCTACGTATGGAAACAATCTATCCCCTTGCAACCGAAAAATTTCATCCCATTCAAAACCGGTCAACAGAATCACTGAGAGAGAACTATTCGCTCGAAGCGTGGAAAGCAAACTCTCCAAAGCCTCAATTTGGAAAAGAGGTTCTCCCCCGGTAAGAGTAATCCCTTCAATGGAAGTTTGTTGTGACAAAATTTCTTGAGCCAACTCCAAAGGATTTACCCGGGTGCCCTGATGAAAGGAATGTGTTTGGGGGTTAAAACAACCCGCACATCCCAGAGAACATCCTTGCACCCAGATGACTGTTCGCTTTCCCGGTCCATTTGCAACGCTTTCTGGAAGGATGGCGTGAATCCTTAACTCTGGAACCTTGTAAGTATTCATTGAGATAGCGAAAGAGTATCAGATTGATCGATTGCTGTTGGAGGTTCCTGAGCCTCTGGGGTCATTTCGCGTAAGAGAATGGTCCCTCCCAGGGCTTTTTCCATCTCTGCTGTAAGTTCAAGACATGCCTGCCCTTTGACCCCGCGCACCCTCACTTCAACCTTGCCATCTGGTAAAATTACCACTTCGATTTCTTGAATTTCCATGTTTTCCTCTTTTCATTACTGCATGCGGCGCAGCAAAAGCCGGATTTGACCGGTTTCCTTAACTTCTTCTTCTACCAATGCAAACCCTTGTTTTTCCAGTTTCGCTCGGGTGACGTGGTAGGCGTATCGCTGTTTCAATTTCTTGAGGAACTGATAACGATTAAGCCCTCGAACCCCGTACCAATCTGCTACCAATTCGTAGCCGTTGTTTCCTTTGCGAAAGCCAATATCAAAACTGAATTTCAAGGGAATACGGATTTCCACCGGCATGGTAGTGCCTGCAAAGCCCTGGATGGTCAGCTCACCCTCCTGATATTCAATTCCGAGGTCTTTCAAAGCCAGGAGCAAATATTCTTTTTCCATCAACTCAGTTTGGATGCGGGAAAAATGAGACATGCTTCATCCTTTCTTTCATGTTAATCGCACTACCGGAAACTCTTTGAATACAAGTTTGCCAGTCTTTAAATCCCGCGCAGTGATCAGGAGACGTTTGTTGGCGTCGATATTGAACTCTACATCAAAACGCGGCTCTCCTTGAACCCCAGGAGGATCGGCGTTAAGGAATGTTGGAGAGTTTTCGTTCATCCAGAATAAAGTACGTTCTTCGATGTCTTGAGGGGAGAGAGGAGTAAGTCGCGCGCTTCCGTTAGGGTCAAAAATCAGTTCGTAGGAGGTTGAGTTTTGAGGACGTTTTTCGCCAATTTCAAAGATGGCAACTCCCAAACGGGTTTGTCCATTGTAAGAGGCTTTTATAGAGAGGCGACTTACCGGTTCACGAGTAGGGTAAGGAGTACCCTTCTTTACGATTGGATAATAATCGTAACTTTGTTTTTGGGAGTTAATATAACGGATTGCGTAATCGTGCTGGATATAGTCGTAAAAGTCTATACCTGCAACAAACGCGGCTGCACCTCTGGCAACTGCATCCAAGGGACGGTTGAAGAAAACGCGTTCCTTTCCGAAGGACTGGCGCAGGGTGCGTTGAACGCTTGGAATTTGACTGCTTCCTCCTACCATAAGCACGGCTTGAATTTCATCTTCCTTATACCCTCTTTCTGCGGCGGATTGAACGGCGGAGCGGATGAGGTGATTCAACTGCAGATAAAACTCGTGCTCATCCAGAATGGCTTCGAATTGCTCGCGGGTGTAAGAAGCTGAGAATTCTAAATCGGACTCGGGAGGTGAGAAAACCAGCGAGGCGGTTTCTTGAGAGGATAAATTTTCCTTAAGATGCTGGCATTCTACCAGCAAAGCAGTGCTCCAGGGACGTAATCGGGGATCCCCATCGGAAAGTTTATTTTTCTGCAAAATATCCTGGAATAACCACTGGTCAATGGTTGTGCCACCAATATTCTTCCCCGACTTCCCCAAAACCCGACAGCGCCTGCCCACTTGTGATTTGTCTTCACTCTCAATCAGGATGACAGAGGCGTGCATGGTGCCGCCGCCAAAGTCAAAAATTAAATACACATTTCCGGGTTGAATTTGTGCGCCATACCCCAGAGCGGCGGCAGAAGGTTCATCGATAAGTCTGAAACGTGGCATGCCTGCTTCTTCAGCAACCGAGACCAGCCAGTTCTCATAATGTTCAAAGGCTTCTACAGGCACGCTGAGGGCGACTTCTTCTTCCTTGAAGTCGATCTGTTGACTTGCAAAAAGAAGTATCGTGCTTAAGAAATCCTTTCCTGCAATTTGGGGAGTGATTTCCCGATCTCCTAATTTGAATCGAATGGGACTGCGGTTGCTGATGTATTTTTTCATCCAGCGCAACGTTCTCGGAGATTCCTGGAGACTGCGTTCGATGACTTGCTGTCCAATCCAAATGCGGGAATCTTCTGCATAATGAATAAGGGAAGGAATAATAGAGATGGTTTCCCCATTTTGTATTTGAGAGAACCCATATTCTGGAATATGGAGGGGGACTCCTTGGTGGGATGTTTCATCCCACAGAGCAAGGACTGTATTGGAAGTACCAAAATCAATACCTAATCTACCGGCCATACCTTTCTAAACATTTTAATCAGAATTGTTCTCAATCAAAATATCAAATTCTCCAGGTTTGATAGTGACGGGTTCGGCAATAAATATATCATATTGGTAACGATGAGTTAAGATCAGGTCTAAGAAGGTGAGCAACCATTTTAATGGGAGAGGTTGATGGGGATTTAACCTGAATGAGCGAATAGTCAATAAATCCTCAATGGTTAAGGAAGACAAAGGTTGTTCCAACCAGCGATGGAAAAAGTTGCTTCTTAAATCCCAAAAAGTAAAAAGACGATGCGCATGCCCAATCACCATAAATTGTCCATCGTCAAATATCTCCACTGAGGTAATGTCCTCCTCGGGAATCTTTTTCATGTTGATGTTGCTGAGATTGTATTGAGTATCCAGCCATAAAATATTTCCATTCCTCGCGATAGCAAGATATTTTTCTATACCCGGGATAAAACCAATAAAAATCACAGGGAAAGTTATATTTCCTACTAATTGGGTTTTGGATGTGCGGGGGTAAAGAATAACATCCCCAAATCTTTTGCCAACTAGAAGCGCATCTCCTGACTGGGAGAAAGTCATGTAACTAGCAACATTTCTATCTATTTGTCTGGTTATTTGGTTGTATTCTCCATGCACTGATTTAAGTGTGTGTAAATCTAGAAGATAAGGGTATTTTTCTTGTATAAAAGCAACCTTTTGTTGAGAGGCGTCAATGGCTACTGCTTTTGGCGGAAAAGGCACAATGTATTGGGGAGTAGATGGATACGTTGTAAGATCTCCAATATAAACTTCTCCATTCTTGTAGACACTTACATAGCGATTAGCGTTCAGTGGGAAGAGCCCGACAATAGCGTTTGGGTGCTCACCAATTTTTTCTATCTGATGATGCTGTTTGATGGCATAAATTCCACAAGGGGTACTTCCTGTACTTCTCTCTGCGACAATGAGACCGTTCTCGGAAAGGGCAATGATTCTGGCTAGAGAATGAGAGAAACCTTTTATTCGTTTTTGGATTTTGGCTTGTTGATAATCCCACAAAATGACTTGCTGATTTGACGTTGCAATCGCAATCAGATGGGATTGAGGTATCACGGCAAAGTCATTGACTCTCCCACCGACTCTGACAGTTGCCAGATGGATCAGAGGCGGGATCTTTTCTTGTATATTTGATATGTCTTCTACTTGGAACTCATAAAATTCTTTTCGTAACTCATAAAACAATTCATCTTCCTTGCTGGGTTTCCATTCCTCTTGTCTGAAAAGATCTCTCAAAATTCGAATGCCGTATTTGGCTGGGACCTGAAAAACCAGAGTCCACAATTCATCCAGGCGTTGGTGTTCGGTATAGATGCGTATAGCCGTCTCAATAACTTCTGGTTGAAAACTTTGCAGTTCTTTCCGGATTTCGTGAACTGCCAGAATTTTGACCAGCGAGGGATGCCCAAGCCGCTGGATCAGGCGGGTAATTCTTGAGCGGATTTCTGGGGTTGTCGTTTGGTAAAAGACTTGCATTAATCGCAGGTCATAGTCGAATTGAAAATATGCTTCCAATTGTTCGGTCAGTAGAAGCATACAGGCTTGTATTTCTGGTTTTGAACTTGTAAGGTGGTATTCTTGCCACAGATCAAGTGCTTTCTGCTCTCCCTGCATGGCTAATTCTGCTAAACGATTGATGTGTTGAGACGTTAATTTGGAAATTAACTCTCGTGCTTTTGTCTGAATTTCGCTATCCTGGTCATAACACAGGAGCACAAGGGTGTTAACCAGATCCAGTGGAATTTCCTCAGGTAAGATGTCCCTGTGGCGTTTCAAGTTTACAGCCAACCATACTGGTGTTCCCGGTTTGGGTAAAAAGACACCTCGCAAAATCCACTCTTCCAGACAGGAAAAACGTTTTTCCCACCAAAGTTCAAACAGGCGGTGAATGGTTTCCGGATTCCGTAAAAATGATAGAGAGGAGAGCCCGCGTTCCCTTATTTCGGAATCTGGCTCGGTACATGCCTGGATTAATTCCTCGGCATGTTCCGGTAAAGCGTCCATAACGTTGGTAAGCCTGTTTGTCTTCAAAGCAACGAAGATATAACCTTTTTGCGAAGGATCGGGTAAATACCGGGAGGAGACCAAAATTTTTTCCGCAAGGGGGTTACGTGTTTCAAGCCAATAAGTGCAAAAGGCTTTTATGGTACCTCTATGGCGCAAATGTGATAACCCTTTTTGGGCAAATTCTGCAATTTGATGATTGGAGTCATTGCTTGCCTGGATTAGGGCGGGTAAGAGTTGAGGAGGAATTTCGGTAATCTTGTTCATTTCGCCCTTTAATATCCAGGCATACGCCACTAGCGGTGAAGACGGATCGGGAATAAGCCCAGCGGAAATTAACAACCGGCTGAGTCGGTCATTTCTTGAGGCATACCAGTATTCCCATAGCCCTTGTATTCCTTCTTTCCTATGAATCCCTTGAATTTGGAGTATCACAGATTGAACAAATTTATCCGAGTCGCGAATCGTAGCAATTTTTGAAAGTACTGGAATGGCTTGTTTGCTTCCTATGTTGACGAAGAATACCAGAATCTCAATCAGAGGGATGGACAATGAAGGAAAACTTAAACCCAATACCTCTATCAGGGAGAGAATCATTGAAGATATTCCATGGAGGAGTGCATTCATAACTCGAAAGAATCATTCTTGCAGAGAACCTGAAGCCGATTGTGCCCTGCCCTCGCGGAGCCATGCCCGGAGTGCCGCTACAATTTCGCGTTGGGATACCGAAAGAGGAACCTGCCTTTTCAGGGCAGTTAGAATGTCTTCGGTAGTAAATTCTCGTTCGCCATCGTTGAAGCCGATATACATTGCATCAATTACTGCTTGTTCAATTTCCGCGCCTACATACCCTTCCGACCGATCTGCTAACAATTCCAGGTCGTAATCTTCGGGTAAACGTTTGCGTTTTTGCAAGTGAACGGAAAAAATTTCCATGCGCTCCTCGTGGTTTGGCAAATCCAGGAAGAAAATTTCATCAAATCGCCCCCTGCGTAAGAGTTCCGGGGGTAAACTGCTAATGTCATTGGCTGTGGCTACAACAAAGACAGGGGCACTTTTTTCCTGCATCCATGTAAGGATGTTGCCGAACACCCGGGTGCTTGTACCCGAATCCAATCCACCATGCGCCAGGGCTTTCTCCATCTCGTCTATCCACAGAATACATGGGGCAATGGTTTCCGCCAGGTGGAGCGCTCGCCGGGTTCGTTCTTCAGATTCACCTACCAGACTTCCAAACAGTGCCCCGACGTCGAGCCGTAGCAAGGGTAAGTGCCACAAGCCTCCGATCATCTTGGCAGTCAGGCTTTTTCCTGTTCCTGGAATACCGATGAGGGCAATCCCTTTGGGGACGGGCAAACCATACTCACGTGCGCGTTGGGAAAAGGCTAATTCTCGCATCCGCAACCATTCTTTCAGGGCTTTTAATCCACCTATGTCTGCCAGAGTGTAGGTCGCCGGATAAAATTCCAGAGCCTCGCTTTCACGAATGATTTGTCGTTTTTCCTCTGTGACGAGATCGATGTCTCTATCGTCAAGAATGCCATCGGTAACAATTGCTCTGGCAAACACCCGCTGTGCTTGTGAGGTGGTGAGCCCTAGAGCGGCTTGGATTAATTTTTCTTTACCAAGCGGGGTTAGATGGGTACGGACGCCGGAATTTTGCGACAGGGTGTTCAGGACATCCTGTAATTCCTCTGCTTTAGGAAGAGGAAACTCCAAAATGACCGTTTCATCTTTTAATTCTTCAGGTACCCGAGATGTGTGTGTGGTAATAAGAATCGTTTTCCGTGTGTACTTCAAACGTTGAGCCAGATTTTTGAGTTTTCTCTTGATTTGCGGATTGTTCCAAACTTCATGAAAATCTTTCAACACAAATACTGTTTGATTCCCGGGATCAAACTTCTCAATTTGTTCCAGCGCAGTCAAAGCATCTCGTGCTGTTGGCAGGGGTTGATTGGACGAGGTTAGCCACTGAAAAAAATCTGCTACGTCCCAGGTCAAGCAGGCACGCTGGTTTTTTTCGCAGGCAGATCGAATGGAGTGCAAGACCCTCTCTTCTTCATTGGATTGAATAATGACAAGGGTGAAACGGGCTCTGAAGTAAAGACGCTGTAACAAACTTGGTGGAGAAAGGGAAAAAAAGGAAGGGATCCTGTAAGATATTGATATCACAACTCCAGGAGCCCTTCCATGAAGATTATACTCCAACTGCCACAGGTAAAACGAAAAAAGCCTGCTCGTCCGAAGCGCTGTCCATATTGTCAGGGGGAGACATTCCAGCGATGGGGAGTGGAGAAAAGGCGCATCGAGGATGTCAAAGTTCGTCATGTCGAGGTGGTGAGGTATCGATGCACACGGTGCAGGCGCACCTTTCGGGACTATCCGGAGGGGGTAGGCAATGGACGGCACAGTGAACGGTTGAAGAAATTGAGTGTGATCCTGTGGTCACTGGGATTGAGTTATCGCAGGGTAGCCGGGGTGTTGAGGATCTTTGGGCTGAGGCTCAGTCATATGAGCGGGTGGCGGCATGTACAGGCAGAGGGGGAAAAGTTGATGGGGGAATTGAAATGGAAAAGCGTGCGGGTGGTGGGGGTAGATGGAGCCTGGGTGGGAGGCAAAGGAGTGATGGTGGCGGTGGATCTGGGAGATGGTAGTCTGCTGGAGGTTGCCGAGGTAGACGAGAAAGACAGCCGGGCTCTGTTCACCTGGCTGAAACGGTTGAAAGAGATGCATGACATCGGCGCCATCGTGAGCGATGATCTGGCGATCTACAAGCAACTGACCGATGAACTGGAGATAGGGCATCAGGTCTGTCAGTTTCATGTGCGGCGCTGGGTAAAGCATGCTTTGAAGGGGTTACAGGCTGAGTTGGATCCAGCCTGGCAGGGGGTGCTTGAAAAGGTCGAGGAAATCCTGCGCGACCTGCCATTGCATGGAGACCGCCTCTTACACCGCCTGTGGAAATCCCTGCCGGGCAGGAGTACACCACCGGAAGGAAAACGCACGCCCCTGGAAAAACTCCGCGACCTGATCCTGCGCTTATCGCGTGATTGGCAACGCTATGTGGCTTTCTATGCTGATGTGGGTATTCCCTGGACCAATAATCGCACGGAACAGATGATTGGCAGGCTCAAGAGCCGCGCCCAGCAAGCCAGGCGATATAAAACCACCGCCGGGTTGCTCCGCGGAAGCACAGTTGCCTGTCAGTTCTGGGCATGAGCCCTCCCGTAATTCCCTCCTCTCCCCCCGTCTTCTCTCTTCCTTCCTTTTTTCGAAAATTCGCCCACCAATTTTGTTACAGTCTCGAAGTAAATATCCAGTTGATCAGCAAAGTTCATAAGACTCCAGAAAGTTACTTTTATCGAGAAAGCCAGTGACAAAAGCAAAAAGGAAGGAAAGTTGTTTTTATTATAATTGAACTCAGAGGCTATTCTTTTACCCCTTTAGTTCAAGGAGAATATATGGCTATTCCAAGTGTGGATGTTCTGCGCCAATCTCACCGGTTGCTGGCAGAATATCAATATGAGATTCTGCCTGTGGTACACGGTTATGCAAACCGGACTCTCTATATCAACCTGAGTGAAATGAGGATTCAGAGCAAACCGGTGACAGAAGAGATGAAAAAAACCTTCACCGGTGGCAGAGGATTTGGATTATGGCTTCTGTGGAATGCTACCACCCCCCAAACCCGATGGGATAGCCCCGAGAATGAGTTGATTATTACGGGAGGTCCTATAGGAGGAATCACCCAATATCCAGGCACAGGGAAGTGCACCGTCCTGGCAATTTCTCCCCTTACGCACACCGTCTGTGATAGTAATGGGGGTGGATATTTTGGCCCCTATTTGAAATTCTCAGGCTGGGATGCGCTGGAAATTCAAGGTAAAGCCGATAAAGATGTCATCATCTTCATTGACGGAGACGAAGGCATTGTTCGGGTGGAAGAAGCACCTCTTGAAGTGCTGGATACGCACATTCTAAACCGCCAGTTGACCGAGATGTATGCAAAAGACGAAGAGGATTGGCGTTCTATCTCCGTAATATCTTCTGGCCAGGCGGCTGATCATATTCCGATGTGTGGTTTGAACATCAGTTATTACGACCCCAAACGAAAGGATACCCGCATCAAGCAGGCTGCTCGGGGCGGAATGGGGCGTGTCATGCGGGATAAACGCATCAAAGCAATTGTGGTGCGTTACAGTCAGATGGGTCCCCTGAGCAATGGCCCTGCCAAACCAGAGTTATTGAGAAAGGCAGGACAAAGGATTAATCGCGAAATTGCTTTGTTTGATGCCTCTCAAAATGATATGCGACATACAGGAACGCCTTATCTGGTTGAGATCATGAATCGTTTTGATTTGCTTCCCATTGAAAATTTCCGCTATGGCTCTCATCCAGATGCCAGTCGGATTAATGGGGAGGTTTGGAAAGCCCGTTTTGATACCAAGTATCCGGATGGATGCTGGTATGGATGTAGTATGTCTTGTGCACACAGTGTGCCGCATTTTCATTTGCGCACAGGCCCTTACAAAGGGGAAGCCGTCCGTGTGGATGGCCCCGAGTATGAGACGCTGGGAGCCATTGGCTCAAATCTGAAAATCTTCAATCCCGAAGATGTATTGGAAATCAGTTTCTACGCGGATACGTATGGGATTGATGTGATTTCTCTGGGAAATTCCCTTGCTTTTGCTTTTGAGTGCTATGAGTATGGGATTCTTAATAAAGAAATTACCGGAGGATTGGAACTTACCTGGGGGAATGCTGATGTAGCGCTTGAATTAATTCATCAAATGGCACGCGGAGAAGGTTTTGGTGTCATTGTAGGGCATGGCGTTCGTTTCATGAAGAATTATTTTGTGGAAAAATTCGGCGCCGATCCCCAATTGATGCAGGATATCGGCATGGAAGTGAAAGGCTTGGAAATCTCCGAGTATATGTCGAAGGAATCCCTTGCTCAGCAAGGCGGATACGCCATGGCAAATAAAGGCGCACAACATGATGAAGCGTGGCTTATTTTTATGGAGATGGTTCACAAACAACTGCCTACCTTTGAGGCAAAGGCAGAAGCCTTGCATTACTTCCCCATGTGGCGTACCTGGTTCAGCATTCATGGGTTATGTAAACTCCCCTGGAATGATATTATTCCTGAAAGCAACAAAACTGCCAAAGAGCCTCAAAAGGTGCCGGAACATGTTGAAAATTACACCTGGTTATATGAAGGGGTAACGGGAGAGCCTATTGATATTGACGGGATTATCCTCCAATCGGAGAAGGTGTACAATTTCCAGCGATTGTTCAATTTGCGTCTGGGATTTGGAACGCGAAAATGGGATCGTCCTCCGTATCGGGCAATGGGACCTGTAACAGCCCAAGAGTACGAGTCGCGGCGAGAACGTTATGACGAGCAACTCCGCGAGGCAGGAATAGACCCAACGAGCATGACTACCGAAGAGAAAATCAGGGCGTTGAGAAAAATGCGTGAAGAACGCTATGAACAACTTCTGGATGCTGTATATAAGCGCCGGGGATGGGATCAAAACGGGGTTCCTACGTTGGAGACCGTGCGTCGTTTAGGCATCGATTTCCCAGAGGTTGTTGAACTCATCAAAAAAGCCTCTCAACAGAAAAACTAAAAGGTTCATGTGAGATAGAGCGGCGTGAAGGCCGCTCTAATTATTTAACGTCGTGAATTTTCTTGCATCATCTCCAGAACATTATGGTAAACTAATGTCAAGAGGGCGTTATGGAAGAAGCGAATAAAAAAACTGTGGTGGTGTATATTGAGGACGATCTGGATTTGATTGACCTCGTTACCCGCATCTTAACCCCCCGGGGATTTGAAGTGAAGGGGGCTCATGGGGGACAGAAAGGGTTAGATTTGATCTTCCATGACCCTCCAGATTTGATATTGCTGGATTTAATGATGCCTGGTATGGATGGTTGGGAAGTTTATCAGCAGTTGAGAGCCAATCCATCTACCAAACACATTCCGGTAATCGTGATTACTGCTAAGGCACAGGATATTGATCGCGTTCTCGGCTTGCATATTGCCAAAGTACAGGATTACATTTGCAAACCTTTCCGCCCTCAAGAGTTGCTGGATAGCGTTGACCGAGTCCTTCGTGAGGTGAAAGCCTAATTGCTCGTTCGCGTCATTAATCATACCCATCCATATTCCCCATGGATTACAGCGAAATATTGTGATCGCTTCTTTTGCCGTTTAAAGGGGCTGATGTTTTCTTCTGCTTTGGATGAAAAAGAAGGACTCTTGCTGGTTGAAGCCGGCGATTCGCGCATAGGTGCTTCTATTCACATGCTGTTTATGAGGTTTGATATTGGGGCTGTGTGGATTAATTCTTCCATGAAAGTAGTTGACCAAAAACTTGCGCATCGCTGGCAATCTAATTTGATGCCTTCCGCTCCGGCAAAATATATTCTGGAGGTACATCCTTCTCAATTGAAAAATTTTCATATTGGTGATGAAATTTCTTTTGAACCCCTATGATCATGAAAAAGTGCTTCCTTTTCTTTCTGGTAATTGTGCTTTTATTTTCTAATCCCTTTGGGGTACATGCTCAGGATCAAACTCCGTCTGCCCCAGTATACATTGTACAATCCGGTGATACGATGTACACCATTGCTCTGCGTTTCAATGTGCCCCTGAGCGAGTTGATTACTGCTAATCCTTCTATTAACCCCGATTTGCTTCAAGCCGGTATGGAGGTGGTTATTCCTGGATTGGAGGGGGTGAGTGGTGTATTAAGTACAGAAGCAATCCCTCTGGGAATGGGTTTGGATGATCTGGCACGTTTTCGAAATGTTTCCAGGGATTTGCTGATCAGACTCAATAAAATTACCAGCCCGGCTGAAGTATATGCCGGCTCTAATCTTGTCGTGCCTGAGAAAGAGGCTCAGATTTATCATGAGGGCTTAGGACGATTATCACCCCAGAAAAGTCTTCTTCAGGTGGCTGTGGAGAAAAACCTCAATCCCTGGAGCATTGCTTTATCACACCAGCAACTCAGTACCCAGACTGTGTTATCAGGTGAAATGCTCTATTCTCTTTCGAGCGAAAAGGCACCCACGCCCAATCCTCTTATGCCGATTGTGCAGTCCATTGTGCTTTCTCCACTCCCTTTAGTGCAGGGGCGCACCGTTGTAATCACCGTTCAAACTACACAGCCAGTGGAAATTTCCGGGTCTCTGAATGATCGCGCGCTGGAATTTTTTGAAAATCGCAAAAATGAATTTGTCGCTATTCAGGGAATCCACGCAATGGCCAATCCGGGGCTTATTCCCTTTAGCCTTCAAGTGAAAACTTCAGATGGGAATACCCTCAGTTTTCAGCAGGAAATCATTCTAATGAGCGGATATTATCCCCAGGATCCGCCTTTGTCTGTGGACCCTGCTACGATTGCTCCCGAGAATACCAGACCAGAAGATGACTTAATTCGGGAAATTGTTTCCAAAGTTACCCCTGAAAAATTATGGGATGGGATGTTTGCCTTACCTGTGGATGAGCCTTACTGTATTCGTTCGGGATTTGGCAATCGTCGCTCGTACAATGGAAGTCCCTACACTTACTTTCACACCGGACTGGATTATGGAGTTTGTGCAAATTTGAATATTCGAGCCCCAGCCGCAGGAGTGGTGGTATACACAGGAGATCTTACTGTTCGGGGGAAATCCACCATCATCGACCACGGTTGGGGAGTTTTCAGTGGTTTTTGGCATCAACAGGAGATTTTAGTAAACGTGGGTGATAAAGTAGAACCTGGACAACTTATTGGGCTGATTGGGGGCACTGGAAGAGTAACCGGCCCGCATCTACATTGGGAAGTTTGGGCAAATGGTGTTCAGGTTAATCCTCAACAGTGGTTGGAACAAAGTTTTCCCTAAAATGTCAAGTATAATTGGAAACGACTCCGAAGGACGTGGGTGAAACATGAATGGAAGGAAGTTGGGCTTAAGGGAACAGTACTGGCGAGAATTTCAAATTCAAGAAGAAGACCTTGAATTTGTTTACAATCACCTTTTGGAAACCGAGATTCCTTTGACTACCGAGGAATTGGTACGTCTTATTCTTGCAGAGCGGATTCGTCGTGAAAAAGAAAACCTTAAAAGAAAACAAGCCGACGCTGGGGCAATTTACTATCCCAGAGAGGTTTATTCTGTTGGACAGGTTATTCAGTTTCCTGCCTTAAACTGGCAAAAGGGAAAAGTTCTTCAAGTACGTCCGGGCTACAACCCTGACCTCCCTCCGTTTCAGGTTATGGAGGTGGAACTGGAAAGCGGGGAGGTTAAGTCTTTTGCCGTGGGGTTGGATGCTCATGCTTTGAATGAGATGACATTACAGTCCGACGAAGATTTGTCTCTGGATGAAAATACCATCTTAAGCCAGTATGGTTCAGTTTTACAACGGCGTATTGAAGAGCAATTATCGTCAAATCCAGACCTGGTTCGTATTGCCGGACGATGGTTCCCCCGCGCACTGCTGGTGGATATTCATGTCGGACATCTTAACCTTGCAGAAGCCATTTTGGAGATGGAGGGTGGAGGTCCTTTGTCCACTCGCGCTCTTATGGAGCAATTGGACTTGCCAAAGGATGTAAATGCTAAACTCATTGAGTTTTCACTCAATCTGGCTTTACAGGAAGATGAACGGTTTGATGAAGTAGGACCTGCAGGAAAAATTTTGTGGTTCTTAAAGCGCTTGGAGCCGGCAGAAGTTCAAACCCCGCCTGCTTTCCTTCAATACTTTCCCCAACCTTACGATGAACAGCGAGTGCTTCCACTTCTCGAACAATTTGAGGGTTCTGTGGTGGATGAGATAGATCCTCAAATTTGTCCAAAAGTTGGAGAAGATGAAGCCACAATTGCGTTGTTGTATCCTCATTTTCGGTCGGGAACTTTGCCTTTATGCGATGTATTTTATCGATTTTTCCCAACGGCTTATGAATCCCCCCGAGTTCAGTTTACCTTTGTAGACGGGCACTCGGGAGAAAAATTTTCTGGCTGGGTGGTTCGTCCTCACCGGTATGTGTACGGTTTAAGAGATTGGTATTTGAAGAATGAGTGTATTCCTGGTGCGTTGATCACTATTCAAAAAGGGGTAGAACCCGGTGAGGTAATTATTCGAGCCAATCGGAAACGCCCTACACGTGAATGGATGAGAACGGTGCTGGTAGGTTCTGATGGCGGTATCGTTTTCGCCATGCAGAAACACAATGTGAGCACACTGTTTGATGAACGCATGGCGCTGGTCATTAATGACCAGAATGCACTGGATCAGGTTTGGCAGAATGCCAAACATCGCACCTCACTTGCCCACGTTACCCGTAACATGATGAGAGAACTGGCAAAACTGAGTCCTCAGGGGCATGTTCACGCCCAAGAACTGTATGCTGCGGTTAATGTAGTTAAGCGTGTACCCCCAGGATTGGTCTTGACCATTTTGCTGGATAACCGATGGGCAACCCATTTGGGAGATTTGTATTTCCGCTTTGTTGAAATCTCGGAGAATGAGGGGTAATCATGTCTGAAATCAAACGCTTCACCCTGATTAAACCCACAGTAGATACTCCCTTCTGCATTGATTTTAATTGGTGGGCTGAACAAGGACAGGATCCAAACGTTTTTCTAAGGGAGTATTTATGTGCGGAACATCAGGCAGCGTTTGAACAGAATCAGACGGTGAAAATTGATTGGGTGGATCCACAAACTGCAGAAGTCCAAGCGGTAGATGGATTGCAACACGTCTTAATTCAGCATTGCGCTAAACAGCCTAATTTCATTACGGCAAATACCTCTCTGGTAGATGCAGTATTCCGGATTTTATTAGCCAATGGAAATATCCCAATGTCACCTGTAGAGTTAAGCCGTGAGATAGGCAAACCTGCCGACTTGATATTACGCACCCTGTCGAGTGGACGTGTGTTTATGGGTATTCGTCCCAAACATCCCTCGAAGTAGCCGATGACTTTTACTTCTCCTGCGATTGAATTCCTGCGCCAAAAAGATATTTCGTTTTCCCTCTTTGTTCAGCCAGATGGGCTCACCATGCTGGATGAAATTGCCCGCTTCCGCGGACAAAGAGTATCTCAAATTGTGCGTTCACTTGTTTTTCGATATTCTGAAAAAAAGTATGCCCTTGTGTTGGCGCAGGCAGGACGCAATGTTAATTGGAAATCTTTGAGGGCGGTATTAAGGGTGAGAAGAATTGCAATGGCTACTCCGGAAGAAGTATTCCAAGTTACAGGGTATGTCGTTGGAGCAGTATCTCCATTTGGGTTGGCTCAAAACCTTCCTGTGTTGGTGGATCAAAAAATTCTCCGGGAAGAAGTTGTCTCTACGGGGTCAGGGATCCTAAATGTTGCCATAATTATTCGTGTTGATAATTTACTTCGGGCACTTGATGACTATCAACTGGTTGAGGTTTAAACAGACCGTAAGTCTGGTGGTAAGTAAGATACGAAATTATGGAACACCAAAACAGTATTTTCGGTTTCAAAATCAAAGCGACTGATTCCTGCATTGTGCATTCTGAACCAAAGCGGACGAAGACTTTCCAATCCCATCACCGCCGTTAGAAAATGCACATAAAACCCTGCATGACTTACCACAGCTACACAATCGTCGGTTCCTCCATGTCTCGAAAGAAGTTCTTTAAGAACCCTTCTGGCACGCACATCGCGCTCTCCATCCTCTTCAAACGGACGATTCCACCAGCCGTCTTCCTTGATGTAACCTTCGGTTAATAATTCTGGGAACCATTCCCTGACTTGGGTAAGTGTAATACCCGGGCGGGGTTCTTTTTTCCCGGTAATTGGGTTTGTCAGATACATTCCCCCACATTCATGCCAATCTTTCCACACCTTTAATGGTTGTCCTAGGGCTTGTGAGATGTATGTTCCTGTGGCAATTGCACGATACATTGGACTGCAATAGATATGGGTGAATGCAAAACCTTTTCCATTCGATTTTTCGGTTGGATCAAAACCGTTCATAATAAACTCGGCAAGATGTTGGGCTTGCACCTTACCGAGTTCACTCAAGCGGGCATCATCAGAACGCCCGTTTTCTGAGCCTGTTCGTTCATAAAGCGCATTGTTTTCAGATTGGGCATGGCGAATGAAATATAACCTCATTTTCCTAAATCCCTTTCCAGAAATCTCAGAGTACAATTTTACCATTCTGGATTTTGGATGCTGAGAGAGGTCATCCAATAAGAAAATTGAGAGAGGCAAATCATGAAATCCATTCGAGAACTTTATCGAATCGGCCACGGTCCTTCCAGCAGTCATACAATGGGACCTCGCCGTGCTGCAGAGATTTTCAGACGGTGCAATCCAACGGCGGAGAAATTTCGTGTAGTATTGTATTCCAGCCTTGCTGCAACCGGAAAAGGACATTTGACAGATGTAGCTATTCGAGAGGCGTTATCTCCATTACCGGTTGAGTTTCTTTGGTGCCCGGATCAGCAACTTCCTCTTCACCCTAACGGAATGGAATGGTTTGCACTTGGAAAGGGAGATGAAATTTTATCTCGATGGGTAGTTTACAGTAGTGGAGGAGGCACCTTAAGAGCAGAGGGTGAGCCCATTGAAGAGAGTCCGGATATTTATCCTCTTACTACGCTCCAGGAGATTATGAAGGAATGCATTCGCTATGGAAAGACATTTTGGGAATATGTCATAGAGATTGAGGGAAATGAGTTATGGGAGTACCTCCGGGAAGTTAATCGGGTAATGCACCAAGCCATTCAACGCGGGATTGACACTGAAGGGGTTTTACCAGGTGGATTGGGACTTCCTCGAAGAGCATGGAATTTTTATCGAAAAATTTCTTTGAGTGGTGGTTATTTGGTGAAAGAAGGCTATATGCCTGCCTATGCCCTGGCAGTGGCTGAGGAAAATGCTGCTGGGGGATTAGTGGTTACTGCCCCCACATGCGGGTCCAGTGGGGTGTTGCCGGCTGTTATCAAGCATATTGAGGATACCATTCCAACAACGGAGCCTCAGGTTTTACGAGCGATTGCAACGGCTGGTTTAATTGGGAATTTGGTAAAAGAAAACGCATCCATCTCAGGGGCAGAAGTGGGTTGCCAGGGTGAGATTGGAACTGCCTGTGCTATGGCGGCTGCAGCGGCAGCGCAATTAATGGGCGGTTCCGTACGCCAGATTGAATATGCCGCAGAAATGGGATTGGAACATCATTTGGGTTTAACCTGTGATCCCGTCAATGGGCTGGTGCAAATTCCCTGCATCGAGAGAAATGTCTTTGCGGCAACTCGCGCTCTGGATTGTGCTACCTTTGCCTGTTATTCTGATGGTAATCATCGGGTATCTTTTGACGAGGTTGTACACGTGATGAAACAAACCGGTCATGATCTGCCTTCCCTGTACAGAGAAACAGCGGTAGGCGGATTGGCTACCGCCTACCGCGTTCCTCCGAAAAAACTGGAAAGTTCTACTCCACAGTGACAGATTTTGCCAGGTTCCGGGGTTGATCTACATCTAAGCCACGCAAGGTAGCGATGTGATATGCCAGAATTTGCAGGGGAATCACCGTAATAACGGGACTGAGCAGCCAGGGAGTTTCAGGTATCCACAAAACATAATCTGCCAGTTCTCGGGCTTTTTCATCGCCATCGGTTGCCACAACTACAACGATTCCACCTCGGGCTTTTACCTGCTCCACCTGACTGATCATTTTGTCGTACCAGGGGTCTCGAGGAGTAATGGCAATCACAGGCATGTTTTTATCTACCAGGGCAATCGGCCCATGTTTCATTTCCCCTGCTGGGTAGGCTTCTGCGTGGATGTACGAGATTTCCTTGAGCTTGAGAGCCCCTTCGTAGGCAATGGGCATGTTGATGCCGCGTCCAAGGTAAAGAGCATTGTGCGTATCTTTCAGAGCGTATGCGACCTTCTTTACTTCCTCTTCCCGATCCAGGCATTTCCCCGCCAGGTCGGGAATCAAAGATAAATCGGCTACCAGACGTTTTCGCTCCGTAGCAGATAATTCACCACGAAGGTCGCCCAGCAGAACAGCCAGCATGTAGAGATCTACCAGAGGCGCCGTGAACGCTTTTGTTGAGGCTACGCCGATTTCGGGCCCTACTTGCATGGAAATACATCCATCTGCCAGGCGCATGGCTTGAGAGCCAATGGCATTGACAATGGACCAGAGCATGGCTCCTTTCTTACGTGCTTCCTCCATGGCTGCAAGAGTATCGGCCGTTTCGCCGGATTGGCTGATGGCTAAAACTACCGTGTTAGGATTGACCAGAGGATCACGATAGCGAAATTCCGAGGCAATATCCACTTCCACAGGGATTTTAGCAATGCGTTCAATCAGCACTTTTCCCACCATCCCGGCGTGTGCCGCTGTCCCGCATGCGGTAACAATGATTTTTTCAATCTTTCTGGCTTTCTCGGCAGTGAGGTTGAGTGTGTCAAGATGAATGCGCCCTTCGTCAAAATCTACTCTACCTGCTAAGGTATCTGTGAGTGAGCGTACTTGTTCGTGGATTTCCTTTTGCATGAAGTGACGGTATTCGCCTTTTTCTGCTGCTACAGGATCCCACGAGATAGTATGAATTTGCGGCAAGATGGTTTCTCCATTGAGGGTTTGAACCTGGACATTGTGTTGGGTCACGATTGCCATCTGTCCGGACTCCAGAAAAATTACCCGTCGAGTATGTTCCAGAATAGCGGGAATATCTGAGGCAATGAACATTTCACTGTCGCCAAAACCAATGACCACTCCACCAGCGTTCCCAATGCGTGCGGCAATGATTTTATCCGGCTCCCTGGAAGACATAATCACAATGCCATGGGCTCCCTTTAGTTGCTTGAGGGCTTTGCGCGAAGCCTCAACCAATCCTGAAGAACTTGAGTAATAGCGTTCAACCAGATGAACAATGGTTTCCGTATCGGTGTCTGAGCGGAAGATCACCCCTTCTGCTGAGAGTTCTTCTTTCAATTCCAGAAAATTCTCCACAATCCCATTATGCACAACGACAAAATCTCCATTGGAACTCAAATGAGGATGTGCATTGCGGGCAGACGGCTCTCCATGGGTTGCCCATCGAGTATGCCCAATACCCATTTTCCCGGACACAGGCTGATTCTCGATCAGGGATGCCAGTTTTGACAGTTTGCCGGCTTCCCGACGGATTTCGATTTTCCCGTCCTGCATAACTGCCAACCCTGCGGAGTCGTATCCGCGGTATTCCAAGCGTTTTAATCCATTCAGAATGATCGGTGTGGCATCTTGCTCACCGATATAACCTACGATTCCACACATCAAAAACCTCCGGTTGTGAATGCATCAATATAACAGGCATGCTCTCGTATTTTACGAAAGCCGCATTGGCTATTGTGGAAATTTAGGGATGTCAGGAATGTTTCCTGGAAGGCTTCCGCTGATCTCTCGATTTTCCCGGCACTTGGACCGGTTAACTCCATCTCGCGATGGAGAACCTTCTTCCTCGTCAATCTATCCTCTACCCCCCTGGATAGATCCATGCGCTTATACATCCCTCTAACGGCAATATAGAAATCTTTTCTGAACCTGTGCCTCCTTCCCGGTTTAATTTTTCTGATTATAATGCAAAACCAGGGCTTGATGGATTACATGGAAGCGATTAAAGAAGAACTTGATCCTTAATTGAGCCGGATACCTTCTCTTGACATCATTCGGGGAACATGATAACCTTGCGCTCACTGTAAGACGCCGGGAATTCGCCTGACCATCGCGCAGCCCTGGCAGGCTCGGGGGTTGTTGGCGAGAAAGCGTCATCGAATTCAATTTTTATGGAGTGTGTTTCATGTCTGTTCGTTATACTGGAACCGTAAAGTGGTTCAACGCTACTAAAGGCTATGGTTTCATTGGTCGCGATGATAACGCTGGGGACGATGTCTTTGTACATTTCTCAGCCATTCAGATGGAAGGATACCGCACCCTGAAAGAAGGTCAAAAGGTTGAGTTTGAGATTGAGCAGGGCCCCAAAGGGCTTCAGGCAGCCCAGGTTGTTCCGTTGAGTTAGGGTTTCTGTAAAGGAAATAAGACGCGCCGTTTCATTAGATGGAACGGCGTTTTTTATTTGTAGAGAAGATACGCCAACAATGACAGAATCTCTCTCCATACAGCCCTCCTGGAATTTCCGTCTATGTACCAGAGCCATGAAGGAACATCGGGCTTCTTCGATGGCACTGTATATACCTTGATAGAGTCTTTTCTCATGACCTCACGGAAGATGATACGGCTTCTCAGGGTATGGTATGGGTCAGTGACAACAATCAGTGTTTTCCATCCCCTCTCTCTCAAAATTTCCAGAGTGGCGATGGCTTCTTGCTCTGTATTTTTGGACGTTTTTTGAGTAATAACAATTTTTGGAACAGGTATACCGCGTTGGTGTGCTTCGCTGGCCAGGTAATCTGCGGTTTGCCGTCCACTTTCTGTGATGTCCTCAGTTTTTGTCAAGATCAGGTAACCAGCCTGTCCCTCTTTCATCAGATTCACTGCCTTTTCAAGACGTTGTAAGTCTCTGCCACCGCTCAGGACTACAATGGCGTCGGCGGGTTGCAGGGGAGTGCTGATTACCAGTAGAGAACCGATGGATCCCAGGAGAAAGGGAGTAATACACAGGCAAGAAATGACGATCCCCAGCAAGATAGCCAGAATTGACCAGAGAGATTTGGTTTTCATGATGAAAGCGCCAGTTTCATTCGTTCGAGAGCCTCATTGAGTATGCTCCTTGGGCATCCGAAGTTTAGCCGCACAAATCCTTCCCCTTCTTTACCAAACCACTTGCCATCTACCACACCAACTTTAGCTTTTTCGAGGAAAAACTTACTAGGGTTGGAAAACGTTTCAGGTAAGTTTCTGCAATCAATCCATGCTAGATAAGTGCCTTCCGGTTTACTCATTTTAAGTTCAGGAAATTCCGCTTGAAGGATGTTGTAAAGAAAATCTCGGTTGCCTTGAAGATAGTCCAGCAACTGAGTGAGCCATTCTTCGCCGCTCTGATAGGCAGCCACAGAGGCTGTAATTCCCATAATATTTACTCCTCCCACCAATCCCTGCCTGGCGTTAAGAAACTCCTCCCTTAGTTGTGGATTTTGAATGATGGCAAAAGAACAAAACAATCCGGGGAGGTTGAAGGTCTTGGAAGGTGCCATTAAGGTGATGGTGTTGTGCGCAAGTTCCGGAGATAGTGAAGCAATGGGAATATGAGCATGACCCGGATAGACCAGGTCGCAGTGAATCTCGTCAGAACAAAGCACCACCCGATGGCGCAGACAAAGTTCTCCCATTTTTTCCAGTTCTTCGCGCTTCCAAACCCTTCCCACTGGATTGTGAGGACTGCAAAAGATCATCAGGTTGGCGTCCTTTGAACATGCCGTTTTGAGAATATCCCAATCGATTTCATACTCCCCCAAATTGTTCTGAACGAGTGGCGCATCCAAGCGAATGGCTTTGGCGTTTTGGGGGGCTGTCAGGAAAGGTCCATAAACGGGAGGTTGAACTACTACGCCTTTATGGTGTGCAAAAGCATGGCAGGCGATGTTAATCCCGGGTACCACTCCGGGAAGCAGGATGATATCTTCCGGTGTAATTTTCCACGAATATCGATGAGCCATTCTTTCTACCAGAAGATCTTTTAAAACGGTGGCTTGATTGGGGTAACCGAAGACTCCGTGCTCTACCCTTGCCCTTAATGCTTCAATCACGGGCTCAGGCGAGCGAAAATCCATATCTGCCACCCACATAGGCAGGACATCCTTAGGGTAAAAACTCCACTTTTCACTATCTGTATTTTGACGAGGAATAACGGTGTCGAAATCGTATTTCATTGTGGAATCCTGTATGTGAAATTTTTATTGATTATAAACGCACCGTGATATACTTTCATCCCAAGATGAATGCTAAGACGGATTTAGAACCTCAATTGCTTTATCCCCAATCCTGGAGTGAGTATGAACTTCTCGATTGCGGAAATGGATATCGTCTGGAACGTTTTGGGGTTTTTCGAGTTATTCGCCCCGATGCAGAAGCGATTTGGGCTCCGGCTTTACCTGAAAGGGAATGGAAGGCAATTCACGCCCGTTATATCCCTGCCCCTGAAGAAAATGGCGGTCACTGGGAGAAAATTAAGCCAATTCCTGAGCGCTGGCAAATCCACTACAAAGATCTTAGGTTTTGGCTCCAGATGGGTGGTTCGAAACATCTAGGGGTATTCCCTGAACAGGCGGTGCAATGGGATTGGATTCAAGAGCAGATCAAGGCCTTTGCCAAACCTGTACGAGTGTTGAATTTATTCGGCTATACCGGTTTGTCCACACTCGCTGCTGCAAGCATTGGCGCCAGTGTGACGCATGTGGATGCCTCCCGTAAAGCAATCACCTGGGCAAGAGAGAATCAAATCCTTTCTGGGTTGGAAAATAAACCTGTGCGCTGGTTGATCGACGATGCTCTGAAATTTGTACAGCGAGAGGCTCGCCGGGGAGTGACTTACGAGGGTATGATTCTTGATCCGCCAAAGTTTGGTAGAGGCCCAAAAGGGGAGGTTTGGGAATTTTATAAATTGCTTCCGGAATTGTTACAGGTGTGTCAGGCGGTATTGAGCCCTCAACCCTGTTTTGTGGTTTTAACCGCCTATGCCGTAAAAGCCTCACCGATCACCATGTATTATGCGATTGAGGATATGCTTAAGGGAAAAGGTGGACATATTGAGGTGGGAGAGGTGGCGCTCAAAGAAAGCAATCCAAGAGGAAGGTTACTGGCAACTGCGTTATTCGCCCGATGGACTTATCAGAAGAGAGGAGAAGAATTATGAATCCAAAAATTACCTTAATTGGCCCCGGGGCGATGGGGGAGGCTATCATTGTAGGATTATTAAGCAAGCAAATTACCCTGCCTGAGTTTATTTTTGCGTCAGGTCCCATTGTAGAACGTGGTGAAGAGCTGAAAGCCAAATACGGGATTGTCCCACTGACGGATAATGTGCAGGCCGTGCAACAAGCAGACCTGGTTATTATGGCCGTTAAGCCTCAAATTCTCAAGAAAGTCATGAGAGGATTAAAAGGGCACATTCCCGCTCAAGCACTTGTGCTTTCGATTGTGGCGGGTGCATCTATTCAAACGTTGAGCGAAGGATTAGCCCATACCGCAATTGTCCGCGCCATGCCCAATACACCGGCGCAAATCGGAGAAGGCATCACGGTGTGGACGGCTTCTCCATCCGTTACCCCGGAACAAATGGAACTGGCAAGGCAGGTTCTCACTGCACTGGGGGCGGAAATTTACGAAGAGGAAGAATCTCATCTGGATATGGCAACGGCTTTATCCGGTACAGGCCCTGCGTATGTTTTCCTTTTCATGGAAGCCTTGATTGATGCTGGCGTACATATGGGGTTTGCCCGCAAAACAGCGGAGCAACTGGTGACGCAAACCATTTTGGGTTCAGTCCTTTATTACAAGAAGATAGGTATTCATCCTGCACAATTGAGGAATCAAGTTACCTCGCCTGGTGGCACTTCCGCTGAAGCATTATATTACCTGGAAAAAGCCGGGTTCCGTACGGCTCTTTCCCGAGCCATATGGGCAGCGTATGAGCGTTCTCTGGAGTTGGGGAAGGGGTTGAACAGTAAACCACCTGAAAGCAAGGGGGAAGGATAATTGCATGGGAATCCACGGAGAGGCTGCAGGATAACCCCTAGCAGCCTCTCCCGTTTTATACGTTATATCACCCAGAATGCGTTTACCAGTTTAAACCAGTCTGTAGAGAAAATAATAGATATTACAAGAATTATAAAGATAAGAAAGATGATGAAACCGCACCCACATCCCATGCAGGAGCCACTTTTCCATCCAAAAGTTTGTTGAAGAAAGTCATAAGCCCACTTTAGAATAGTGAGTTTGAGTAAACCGAACAGGCAGCCGGGTCGCTCCTCCATTTTTTGCTCCTCAATAAAATATTATCAGTATGCTTACCATTATCTACGTGTTTTTGTCGTGTGCGTTGCAAAAGTCTTTCACTTAAAAACAAACCAGAGGTGCAGAGCACCTCTGGTTTCAGGATTACTGAAAAGGCTATGACAGACCGATGATTTTCTCCGTTTCTGGATCGATATCAATTTCAAAGAAGGCTGGCCGTGTGGGTAATCCGGGCATAGTGCTCATCTTTCCAATTAGTGGGTACAGGAAGCCAGCGCCAACAGATGCGCGAATTTCACGCACAGGTAAGCGGAAACCTTTGGGGACGCCTTTCAGATTCGGATCGGCACTCAGGCTGAGATGAGTTTTTGCCACACAAATAGGCAGATGATCAAATCCCATTCGGGTATATTCTTCAATCTGTTTTTCTGCTTCTGGAGAGTAATCTACTCCATCTGCGCCATAAATTTCGCGTGCAATGGTCTCGATTTTTTCCTTAATCGACATCTCCAGCGGGTATAAGAATTGGAATTTTCTCGGTTTTTGAGAGGCACGTACCACGGCTTCTGCCAGTTCTATCGCTCCTTCACCGCCGAGTTCCCAATGACGAGATACCACTGCGTCTTCTGCTCCGGCTTGAATGGCTGCGTCTCGAATTAATTCCAACTCCGCAGGAGTATCGGTGTGGAAACGGTTAATGGCTACAACTACAGGAATGCCAAACTTGCGCACAATATGAATGTGATGAATCAGGTTGGCTAAGCCTTCTTTAAGCAAGGGGAGATTTTCATCCGTATAAGCGGGATCCAGAGGTTTTCCAGCCACTACTTTGGGCCCTCCACCGTGCATTTTCAAAGCCCGAACGGTGGCAACCAGAACAACCACACTGGGAAGCAATCCAGAATAACGGCATTTGATGTCAAAAAATTTCTCCATGCCGATATCAGAGCCAAACCCGGATTCTGTTACTACAAAGTCTGCCAACTTGAGGGCAATTTGATCCGCAATGATTGAAGAGTTGCCATGGGCAATATTTGCAAAAGGACCTGCGTGGACGAATACAGGCGTTCCTTCCAGCGTTTGCATTAGATTTGGTTTAATCGTATCTTTCATTAACACGGTAAGAGCCCCTGCTACACCCAGGTCCTCAGCAGTAATGGGCTCTCCGCTTCGGCTGACTGCTACTACCATGCGCCCGATTCGTTCGCGCATGTCTCTGAGGCTGGTTGTCAGTGCAAGAATTGCCATTAACTCACTGGCAACGGTGATGTCAAAACCAGTTTCTCTTTCAAACCCGGCTTCTTCGGGACCTTTTCCGATGACAATTCCGCGGAGGAAACGGTCGCTCGTATCAAGTACTCGTCTCCATGTGATCGTTGTCGGATCGATATCCAAACGAACCAGTTTCGAGCGTTCTTCAGGAGTTAATTCATTTGGATCTGTTTTATCAATACCTAATTTTCTTAACCTTCCAAGCAAACCGGGGGCGAATCGCCGTTTCCCGTTTTTATCGGGTGGGCACAGTCTGTTAAATAACTGTTCGTCTGTGGCTCCAGCCTCGTGAAGAATCCTTGCATCAATGGCTGCAGCAAGCAGATTATTTGCGGCTGTGATGGCATGAATATCTCCGGTCAGGTGGAGATTGAATTCTTCCATGGGGATGACTTGACTGTATCCACCACCAGCAGCCCCGCCCTTAATACCAAAGGTTGGGCCCTGACTGGGTTGTCGAATACATGTAAATACACTGTATCCCAAATGTGCCCCTAAGGCTTGACTCAATCCCACCGTGGTGGTGGTTTTTCCTTCCCCTAGTGGAGTAGGCGTAATAGCAGTTACATCAATATACTGTCCGTTAGGAACGTCTTTGAGCCGTTCAAGAATGGAGAGTTTTACCTTGGCTTTGTAGGGGCCGTAGAGTTCCAGTTCTTCAGGCAGGATCCCGATTTCTTCGGCAAGTTGTGCAATCGGTTTTAGAGTAGCGGCTTGAGCAATTTCAATATCTGTTGGAACAGGGGAGACTCGCTTGAGGGGGGTAGGGGTTACAGGCTTTCGGAGTGTCATGTGATTGTTTTCCTTTCTCTTAGGGTGGAAACTACCTGAATTATCTGCCAGGATAAAAAAAAGTGCAAGTCCATCCATATTGTCAGACATAATTTGCAGAAGATTTTTTATTCCGATGTTTGTTGGCTATCCAAAACTTTATATTTGTGTTTTATTAACAAAGCCTCGAAATGAAAAGCAGGCTTTATCAGTTAGAACAGTTTGCTTGCCAGGATAATTATCGGGAGTACCCAAATGGGTCATTGTGGAAGGAATACTTCTCGTAAAATAAAGGGTATGATTCTGGATCAAAAGGTTTTTGAAGTAAGTGAGAAACAATGTCTGGAAAACTTCTTGGTGTTTTAGAGAATCTGAATCGTATTGGAAGAGCTATTAATCAGATTGGTGCCGAGGCGGGCGAGAACGAGCATGTCGTATTGCAACAGATTGTGGAAAGCGCCATAAAAGTAGTGCCTGGTTCTGCAGCGGTTATCTTTACCTACGATGCGGCGAAGAAAAGTTTTGATCCTCAATCGAGAGTATCTGCAGGCGAATTTGTTCAAGGGTTGGCGGGGGAAAGACCGCGACAAAAGGGATTTGGGTTTCGAGCGATTGAGCAAAAACGTCCGATACTCTCATATGAAGAAGCAGATTTGGAAATAGACCCCGTGAAGAAACAACAAGGTGCACTTACGCTGGTATGTTTTCCCTTAATTGTCGCGAATGAGCCTGTCGGAGTGTTGTATGTGTACTTGAAAGAGGAACGATGCTTTACCCGTTTGGAACTTTTAATGCTCGAAAATTTTACTAACCAGGCGGCAATGGCGTTATATCAGGCTCGTCATCTGGCAAATGTCTCTCGAGACCTGGCACGGAAGGAAGAACAAATGGCGCGTTTGCAGCGTGCCAGCATGATTATTTCATCCCGATTGAGATTGGAAGAGACACTCGAAGCCATTTTACAAATGGCGTTAGAGGTAACCAATGCTCAATATGGAATTTTTCGGTTGCTTGATCCTGTGCGGAATGTTCTGGTAACACGGGCATTTGCTGGGGAAGGATTAGGGCATCCTTTTGTTCAGGAATTACCTCTGGATCAACCCAGTATCAGTGCCTGGGTGGTTCAAAATCGCCAATCGGTGCTCATTCCTGATCTGACTGCTCAGCCCTGGTCGAGAATCTACTATCCTTTAGACGCCAATTTGAGTATGAAATCTGAATTGGCTGTTCCTCTGATCTCGTCCAGCGGACGTTTAGAAGGCGTCTTGAACCTTGAAAGTCCACGAAAGAATGCCTTTTCGGAAGAGGATCGTATTTTATTGCAGTCCCTTGCCACTTATGCAGTGATTGCAATTCATGAAGTTCGTTTGCTGGATGCATTACAGGAAATCTCCAGATTGTTGTTGACTCAATCTGAAGAGGTTGTCTTAAATCGTCTGGTATCTCTGGCAAAGGATTTGCTGGACGCGCGTGGGTGCGGAATTTGGATGCTGGAAGAGCAGCGTTTTATATTGCGTGTAGGTGTAAACGAAGGGAATATTTCGCTTAAGACCATTGTTTCTGAAAATTCTTGCCTTTTTGACTCAGATGAGGAAATTTTATTAATCCCTGCAGAGACTTTTCTAAATGCGATGGATCAATCTGTATCTTCTCTTGCCTGGGCTGTACCGATCGGATCTTTGCCCGAGTATGGAGCAGGGGGGGTTTTACTTGTGTATCCAGTTCTCTCTCAAGGGGCTGAAAAAGAATGGGAGAAAAAAGTCCTTTCTTTACTGGCTCACTATGCAGAAATGGCAATTTTCTTCTCTTCTCATCAGCGAGAACTGAGACAGGCGCAGGAGCAACGCTCTGTGGCAGAGATGTTTGCTGCAGTGGGCGATATTGCCACAAACTTGCTGCACCAACTTAACAATAAAATTGGCACAATCCCTGTGCGTATTCAAAGCATTCAGGACAGGCGAAAAGACCTGCTGGCAGAAGATGGATATTTGTCTAATCACCTGGCTGAAATCGAACGCAGCGCTACTGAAGCCATGCGGATTGTGAGAAAAAACCTTTCTCATCTTCATCCTGTCCAGATTGTCCCGGTAAATCTGGCATCCTGTATTCAGGAAGCCATTCAGATGGCAAATCTGGGCGCGGAAATAGAAGTCCAGGTTGAGAATTTACAGAACTTGCCTGAAATTGCCGGGGCTCAATACAATCTTGCGCTTGCGTTTGCGAATTTGCTGGAGAATGCTTCCCATGCGATGGGAGGAAAAGGCAAAATTGTTATCAGTGGCGCTCAATCTTCTTCGTGGGTAGAGGTAATAGTTCGAGATTTTGGCCCGGGAATTCCTCCAGAAATGCACCAGCGCATATTTGAATTGAACTTTTCCAGTGGCTCACCCAGCCATGCGGGAAAATTGGGGTTTGGTTTGTACTGGGTGAAAGCCCTGATGATTCGCTTGGGTGGAAACATTGAGGTAGAAAGCGATGGTATAAACGGTACAGCCTTCCGGTTGAAATTCCCCTTGCGGAGGAGACCCTTATGAAAGTTTCGCTTCGAGCATTGGTTGTGGACGATGATCCTTCCTGGCTGGAACTTCTTTCGGAAATTTTGGAAGAGGTTGGGTATCATGTTGACTGTGCAATAAACCTTGTACAGGCAAATGATTTGCTTAAGAAACCTTATCATTTGGCAATAGTGGATCTATCTCTGGATACTTATGATCATCGTAATCAGGACGGACTCAAAGTTTTAGAACAAATTCACCGACAGTATCCAGATTGCGCTACGATTTTATTAAGTGGCTATGCCACTGTGGAAATCGCTGTGAGTGTTATCAAAGACTTAGGAGGATATACCTGCTTACGGAAAGAAGTGTTTAGACGTTCAGAGTTTCGGTCTCTTATTGCGAAATTGTTTGAGCAAATCACAATTACCGAACAACTCTCTGCCACGAAATTTGATAGCCGGCGCTCGAAAACGGAACAGAGCCCGATTTCACCAAATATTCTGGTGATTGAAGATGATGCAGGGTGGCGAGATTTACTGGAAGAGATTTTGCTAGATGCAGGTTATTCTGTCCGGGTTTGTACTGGCTATGGAGATGCTCAAGGTATCCTTCGTCGGGAGCATTTCTCCCTTGTAATTCTGGACTTAAACCTAGCAGGAAATCTTCCTGAAAATCCAAGACTCTTGAAAGGAGAAGCCCTGGAGCAACTTGAAGGATTTCGCCTGTTAGCCAGTGCGAGAGCCAGTGGGGCTCAAATTATTGTCATCAGTGGCTTGTCCTCTCCTAATATCATTGACAAGATGTTTAAGAGAGGGAAAATTTTTGCTTACCTGGAAAAACATTCTTTTGAACGCAGAGGATTTCTGCAAACAGTTCGCGAAGCTCTGATTATGGGTGGAAAATCGGATGATTTGTCCTCTCTTACCGAACGAGAACGGGAAGTGCTTTTGTTGCTTGCTCAGGGCTTGACTAATCGCGAAATTGCGGAGGCGCTGGTGATTTCTAATAACACGGTCAAGCGCCATTTGAAATCTATCTTTTCAAAGTTAAATATCCATACCCGTTCAGCAGCAGTAGCAAAGGTTGCTGGTTTGGAAAAATAAAAATAAAATGAGAAAGAGGAGGGCTGTTTGGTGGTTAATCCAGACAGCCCTCTTTTATACTATGTCTTTATGGCAGGGATGATTTTCACAAAGCGATGGATGAGAAGAAAATCATCTTGCAAGAAGGCACGGATGCGTTCGGCGGTTTCGAACTGGTAAGTTTGTTCCAGAGCGGCTATATAGTGCGCCATAAGTGAGCGAATCTGATCTATGTCTTCTCGTGTAATTTTCTCCACACGAACCTGAGCGCCTTTTGCGATTCTTCTCTTGAGTGTTTGTTCATCGAACCCAAATTCCGGAGTGAGTTTCTGATAGACTACTCCACCGGTCATTCCAGAAAATGCGTATGGACCTGGGTCTCCCATAATAATCACAGTACCGGATGTCATATACTCACATGCGAAGCCTTTCAAGTTGGCAAATGTTCCCGGATTTTCATTTTCAGGAATCGGTTGGGTGATTTCACCACCGAAAATGACTTTGGCTCCGGATAGCCGAACGCATGCTCGAGAGTCGGCATTTCCCTGCACAATGAGAATTCCATCCTGTGCCCCGTAAGCAAATGATTTTCCCACACTGCCGTCAATTCTTAACCCATCATGATTTACCCCTTTCATAATTGCCACTCGTCCACCGCTTGCGCCTTTAGCAACCCCATCCTGTGCTCCGCCTTCAATCAAAACATCCATTTTTTCGGTGTTCCATGCCGCAAATCCATTTCCCGCCAGGGAAGATGGCCCAAACCGGAGATGAATCATATCAATTTGATTCTGAACTTCGGGATGACGCATAATCTCTCCCGCAAGTCGGGAACCCAGTGCACGATCAATGGCAGAGACAGAATCCTGGTAAGTGACTTCTCGCTCCTGGTCTGCGACGGTTTTCAGGATCAAGTCTGTTAATATCGTGGTGAGGCTATTACGAGGTCGAATCAACAATACCCCCACTCCTGGCTGAGATGAAGTTCTCTTCTGTATGGGTAAAGGCTCCAGCATTGAGGAAAGATCGATTTTTTCATTCAGGTAAATCTGTTCCAGTAAATCGGCTCTGCCCACCAGGTCTTGCAAGCAGACGCCTCCTAAATGGGCAGTGATGGTGCGGATTTCATCCCCAATCCCCTGAAATAATCGGACGACTCGATGATAATCTTCCTCAAAATGAAGTGGTACGAAATGCTTAAGCCCTTTTTCCTGGGCTTCTTCTCGGCTCTGGATCTGCGTAGCAATCCCAACGTGACATGTTCCAAGGTTGCATTGACGACAGATGGTGCAGCCCAGAGCCACCATTGCCATGGTTGCAAATCCCACCCGATTGGCTCCTAACAGAATCATCTTCACCGCGTCTGCGCCAGTTTTCATTCCGCCGTTTGCCCATAACTCCACTTTATGACGAATCCCTGCGGCTAGAAGGGCACGATGCGCCTGAATGATGCCAATTTCGGTGGGCAATCCTACATACTGCAAAGAGTGTTTTCGCGCGGCTCCAGTCCCTCCGTCATATCCGGAAATGTTGATGATGTCTGCTCCTGCTTTGGCAATACCAACGGCAATCACCCCAATCCCAGGCACTACAGGGACTTTAACAGATATTTTTGCCTGAGGATTTACCATTTTCAGTTCTTCAATCAACTGAGCAAGGTCTTCAATAGAATATAAATCATGGTTGTTTGAGGGGGATAGCAAGGTGACAAATGGGGGCGTTCGCCTTGCCCGGGCTACTTTTGGGGTAACTTTGTATCCTGGAAGCATTCCCCCTTCACCGGGTTTGGCTCCCTGACCAATTTTGATTTCCAGAACAGAAGCGGAATTCAAGAATTCTGCGTTTACGCCAAATCTGCCGCTGGCAACTTGTTGCCCGCGGTTATGGCGGTATTTTCCCAAAATTTCAGGCAATTCTCCACCCTCTCCGTTGATACATATGATATTCAGAATGGATGCGGCGTGAATGTAAGACTTAAAAGAGTTTTCTCCTTGAGATCCGTATGACATTGCGTCAATGACAACAGGTAAATCATACCCGTTAACCGAAACATCTACCTCTTCCGGAGATAGCACAGAGGGGGGCGAAGCACGAAAGCCCAGTAAATGTCGCAGCGCGACCGGAGAATCAGCACTGATGGTTTGGTAAACCTTCTGAATTTCAGAATACGGGATTTCTCCTTTGGCAAATTGATGCGCCACCTTCCAGAATTTCGGAAATATACGCGTCTGATAAGGCATTCTTGGTTCAGGTTGTTCTCTTCTTAATTCTGCTCCGCGTTGTTTTGAGTCTTCATTCAGATAGTCCCAGGTTACCCCCTTTGACTCGTTGCCAAAATAATTGGGTACTCCAAATACGGATGCTACACTGGGAGCCAGCCCTATTGAACTGAAAACTCTCCCGTATCCTCTTAATTCATGACATCCCATCGTTGAGGTTACTTTTTCTAATCCACTGGTTAGATTTTCTACCAGACGCTTAAGAGTATTTTCAGCCTGTTCTTCCGATGATGCTTTGGCGAGTTCGATTGCGGCTGAGATCATGGCATAGGCGTTAATGGCATCGGCACCTAAACCGCAAAGAAGTGCACTATCGTGAAGGGTACGAATGGCTGCACTGCGCACAACAAGTCCAACTCTTCGTCTTAAGTTACCCTGGGGGGATGGAGGGGCGTTCCTGAGTGCATTGTCCAGGTGGCTAACTGCCAGATGCGGATCCAGCCAGTTCAATCCCCTGGAAATGGCCTGCTCATCATCAAGAATCAGACACTGAATGCCGTTTTGAACTTGTGCGATTGCCTGTTCTGCCAGGCGTTCCAGGGCTTCCTGAACAGTTTCCTGGGGGTACACTCCCAAAACCAGCCAGCTCAATTTACCCTGAAAGGCTGAAACCAGTTCTTCAATGGTCAATGTGCCAAATTGGTGGGCTACTTTTCGGGATATGGATGCTTCAATACATGTTACGCCACCTGTGAGAATTGGTGTTTCCAGCACAATCAGGGTATCTTCCGGGTCGGGTGTTTTTCCGATAGGAGCACAAGCACCGACAATAGAACTCGTGGAAAATGCTTCAACTTCCCGGACATGGTCGATGGAAGGATTGGTTACAACAGCCACCGACTCTTTGAAATAATCCGAGAGATTCACTCTCACTTTACTCAAAGGCGCCAGAGGTCCATCATAGCCCAGTGAACTTACCAGGTCATCTTTATTTTCGCTGATCAGCGAAGACACCTCGTTAAAGTGATCTTTGAGCCAACCATTAGCTGCGAAGACAACAGAGTCTACCGGAGTATTCCATGGAAACCCAAGAGGTTCTATTTGGACATCTGAAGTTGATGCAGAAATATTCTCCGGGGAATGTCTAAAGGCTGTTTGTACCGTTACGTGAATGTTTGAATTGGTAAGCATCATATGACTATTTGTGGACGAAGAGGTTTGTCCCCAGCCTGCCCAGTATTGTCTGGCGAGTTGAGGCACTTCTCGTTGGAACATTTGAATCATGACGTGTTGACGAATTTGGCCATGGGTCAGCAGGTTTAATGGTTCTCCCCGTCGAACCCGAATGGCAATTTTTTCACCCGGAGCCAGTGCGCGGGCGTCGGACACCCAATTTTCTAAAGGAATAGCGCCTCTTTCAGAACTGAAGATGAATTCTTTTTCTGTTTCAACGAACCAGAGAGGGCGTAATCCCAGAGCATCTACGCTTGCCACTACGGTATCTCCATAGCGGGCAATAATACCGGCGGGACCCTGAGCATATGGACCGAAAGACTGGCGGATACGTTGATAAGTAGCGCGCAAGTCAGGAGGGAATTGTTCCACCTCATAAGGAATAGGGGGAAAAACCATCTCCATGGCTTCAATCAGGTCCAGCCCATATTCCACACACAGAGTGTGGAGGAGACGATCCAGGTCTTGAGAATCTGAGCCATCTCTCGGTAGAGTTACACCAATTTGCTGGGCTTCAATGCGAAGCCTTTGGATGGTGTTGATTTCGCCGTTGTGTCCAAGAACGGCAAAAGGTTGTGCTCTTTCAAATGTTGAAACCGTATTTGTAGAGTAGCGTGCATGACATAAGACGATAGAAGTGTCGTAGTTGTGATCCTGTAGGTCAGGATAATAATGGGTAAGGGCTTCGACCGACCCTCTCATTTTGTAGACAACAGTATGTCTGCTGAGCGAAGCAAATTGAATGGGAAATTCCTGTTCCAGAGCCAATTGTGCTCGGAACAATCGTTGATCTAAATCAGAATAATGATCATGCCCGGCGAGTTGCCAGAATTGAGGAGGAGCCTGCCGTGCATTCTGCCCCAGCATTTCTTTTCTGGTTTTTCCTTCCTGGATGAGAAGCAGGTTAAGCCCTTGTTCATTGAAACGCTCGAGGATAATCTCTTTAATAGTGTCCATCTTTAGGTGATAGGGGATGAACAAATGCCCGACCCAGAATCCAGGATGAGTGGCTAAATACGAAGGCATTCCTGCCTGACTGAGTTTCTTCGCCCACAGCCGACGGGGAATATCTGTTTGTACGCCAGCGCCGTCTCCTTCGCCATTGACGAACCCCGTGCGATGTCCCATACTGATTAAGGCCCCTAAGGCTCGTTTGAGTGTACCAAAAGTGCTCTGTCCATGTTTTCTGGCGCTCATATAAATTGCACAAGAGTCGCGTTCTTCTCCATCTTCGTAGGGAATGGAAAGATCTGTGCGTATATTTTTCATGGCTGGAATCTCCTTTGGCGTTTCTGGTTTTTCAGCGCTTTTGCGGATGAATAAAAATAAGGCTCACCTACCGGTGAGCCTTATCTGTGAGTAAACTGATTTACTCTACCGGTAGGGAGAAGAAAACTTTCTTGATAGCGTGGGAAAGATGGCTGTTCATACAATTGCTGAAGTTTTATAAAATTGGCAAGATTATACAATCTGGTTATTAACTGTAAAGCCCGAAACAGGGTGAATTATTGGCTATTTTCAATCCAATTTATGACCCATCCCTTTGAGTGGAAGTTTTCCCAATAAGCGGAAGAGGTAATCGGGCTATAATGTTTTTGATGAATTTTCTGGATAAGAGTGTAAGCCTTCGTTTGTTCCTGTTATCCTTGCTCCTTGTTCTTCTGGCACCTTTCCCTTCTGACTGGCGAGATCGCCAGGACTGGGAAATTGCCAGAAGGGCTCAACAGGATCATGGGTACTTGGTTCAAGGTGAGGCACTCCGGGATATTTTTCAACGCCATCCATGGCGTCAGGATATTTACGAACCGTTGGGGGTAGGAGCCTTTCTGCGTGGAGATGATGTCTTAGCCTTTGAGTATCTATGGGCGGCCTACCGTCAGGGGTTTATTTCAAGCCAGGGACAAGAAATTTTAGTAAAGGAACTGCTCAGGCAAAGCAAAAAAGAAGATGCCGTGCAAATCTTAATGCAAATTGAATTGCCAGCCAACTGTCAGTTTTTGTCAAAATATGCTGACACGAAGAGGGATCTTTCTTTTCAAGATTGGCTTGCTATCCTGGAAAAATGGAATGAAAAGTGTCCTGAAGAACCCTTCGTTCTATACCAGTGGGGGCTTTTTCGGATTGTCGAGAATTATCACGAAGGGATTAATTGCATAAAAAAGGCGGCACAGATACAACCTGAATATCAAAGAGTTGTATCTCTTCTTGAGGAAGTTAATGCGCTGAGTCTTTCTAATCAAAATCATGCTTATCGCCTTACCTTGTTGGGAAGGGCTTTAATAAACTTGCGGGAATACGAGGAAGCGCGTTTGGCGTTGCAGAAAGCGGTGGAAATTCAACCTGTCTATGCAGAAGCATGGGCATTTCTTGGAGAAGCCAAACTCGAATTGTCTGACACTACCGGGAAAGACGACTTAAAGCGGGCAATTTCGCTCAACCCCCGATCGGTCATTTCCAGGGTCTTATACAGTCTTTATCTATCGAGAGAGGGAAATCTGGAACAGGCAATTGAAGAGATGCAACAGGTATTAAAAATCGAACCTGAACAATCTATCTGGTATCTTGAGTTGGGAAGATTAACTGCAAAAAGTGGCAATCTGTTTGAAGCCTATTCTTATTATGAACAGGCAACTTCCCTGGATCCTGATAATTCCTTAGTATGGAAATCTTTAGCGCAATTTTGTGTAACCTACGATTTTGATGTGTCTGGGAAAGGTTTGTTTTCTGCCAGAGAGGCTTTGAAGTTATCCCCTTTGGATGCTGATGCTCACAAGGTGATGGGAGATGTTCTCTTTAAGCAGGGGGATTTTGCCAGTGCGGAACGTTTCTGGGTTCGTACCTTACAACTAAACCCTTCGCATGCAGAGGCTTTTCTCGCTCTTGGTCAACTTTACCTTCAGGAAAATCGCTTGGGGGAAGCGCAAAAAATGTTGGAAAATGTCTTTTTGTTCGCATCTCAGGAAGAAACAAAACTGATTGCTGCCAGATTGCTGGAAAGATATTTTCAGGTGCCTTTATTGACAAAGAATGAACCATGATAAAACTACGAACCTTGATTTTGGGAGTATTGGTTTTTCTCAGCCTTGTGGGTTGTTTTCAGGCAGACCATCAAGCGGAGCAGGATGGTGTGTTATTCCAGGACGATTTTTCAGAGCCCGGGAATGATTGGGGAATATTGAACAGCGAAGACGGGGTGATCGAATATACCCGGGGTGGTTTACGAATCTTTGTCAGAAAGCCCTATACAGATCTATGGACTGTCGCGGGGAAAGATTTTTCAAATGCTGAGATTCAGGTGCAAGCCACCCTCCAAAACACTGTGGTCAATAACTCTTTTGGGGTCATTTGCGGCTACCAGAACCATAATCGTTTTTATATGTTACTGGTGAGCAGTGATGGGTATTTTGGAGCGTTGAAGAAGAACGGAGAAAACTATAGTTTAATTGGACAAGACCAGTTAAAATACAATGACGGTTTGCTTGAAAAAGGAAGCACCTATCAGTTAAGAGCGATTTGCAAGCAAGGGCACTTGTTGCTTTATGTGGATGGTGAGAGATTGTTTGATGTTCAAGAGGTAGATGATATCCAGGGGAAAGTTGGTTTGATAGCAGGTGCTTTATCAGAACCTGGAGTTGATATTTTATTTGATCATTTTATTGTGAAAGAACCTTAGCGCATGAGAATTTTCTTGGATTCAGTTGGATGTCGTTTAAATCAGAGCGAGATTGAAAAATTTGCTCTCGAATTTCGTGCGGCAGGTCATACGATTGTAGCCAGCCCTTCAGAAGCGGATTTGGTAGTGGTAAACACCTGTGCTGTGACAGCCGAAGCCGCTTCTGATTCCCGTCAGAAGATTCGCCAAGCCGCCCGATATACATCCGGGAAAATTGCTGTTACTGGTTGCTGGGCAACTCTGGATCGAGTTGGGGCGATGTCTCTGCCTAAGGTAGATCGGGTGTTTCTGAATGATCAAAAAGACACGCTTGTCTCTACGGTGTTAGGTATTCCCACAGAGGTTTTTGATATTGAGCCACTGGCTCGTGAGCCATTGCCGGGATTACATGCCCGTACCAGGGCATTTATTAAAGTGCAGGATGGGTGTGATAATCACTGTACCTTTTGTGTAACCCGTTTGGCTCGGGGAAAAGGGAGAAGCAGGAACATTGCCGAAGTGCTCTCCGACATACGCATTGCTCAGGCGGGGGGTGCAAAAGAGGTTGTCTTAACCGGGGTGCATCTTGGTTCATGGGGGCAGGACTTTACTCCTAAAATGCACTTACGGGATTTAATCAAAGTCATTTTGCAGGAAAGCGATATTCCTCGCTTGCGCCTTTCGTCGCTCGAGCCGTGGAATCTTGATGAGGGCTTCTTTGCATTGTGGGAAGATTCGCGATTATGCCGGCATTTACATCTACCTCTGCAATCCGGGTGTGCCACGACATTAAGGCGCATGGCAAGGAAGACCAGCCCCCAACAATTTGAGACTCTGGTGAATCAGGCGCGTAGATGGATATCCGACGTAGCCATTACCACAGATATCATTGTAGGTTTCCCGGGTGAAACAGAAGAGGAGTTTGAGGAAAGTCTGCGCTTTGTTGAGCGTATGCGGTTTGCTGGTGGTCATGTCTTTACTTACTCTGACCGGCCCGGTACGGCTGCTACCCGATTACCCAATCCGGTGCCTCCGGAAATTCGCAAATTGCGCAATGCTCGAATAAGGGAAGTTGTTCAGGAATCTGCGCAAAATTACTTGAAGCAATTTTTGGGAAAAGAAGTTCTTGTCTTGTGGGAATCTACGGACTCCCTTGGACCATTGGGGTGGAATCTGCACGGTTTAACAGATCACTACATTAAGGTAGTTTCGTTATCTAGAGAAAAGTTGTGGAATCGCTTCAGTCGAGTGAAATTGGTAGAGGTTGAAGGAGACCGAATCAGGGGAGAGATTCTGGAAACTCTTTCAGAATAGAAATTTTCTCAATTCCGGGTTCGCGTTTATAATTTCACTGTTTGTGGTCATTCCATTTTATGAAGGAGGAGCATCATGGCTCGCATTGCGGATTTGAAGTGGTGGCAAAAAGTGGTTTTTTATCAGATTTATCCTCGTAGTTTTGCCGATGGGAATGGAGATGGAATCGGCGATTTTTACGGGGTGATTGAGAAACTGGATTACTTAAAAGAATTAGGGGTGGGCGGTTTGTGGATCTCTCCGCATTTCCCGTCCCCGCTCTTTGACTGTGGGTATGATGTAGCAGATTATTGTGATGTTGCTCCCGAATATGGAGATTTGAACCTGTTTGGTAAGTTTCTCGAAGAAGCCCATCGCCGGGATATCAGGGTTATTCTTGATCTGGTCTTAAATCACACCTCTGACCAGCATCCCTGGTTTATTGAGTCTCGTTCCAGCCGTGATAATCCCAAGCGGGACTGGTATATCTGGAAGGATGGAAAAAATGGCGGTCCACCCAATAATTGGTATTCCACCTTTGGCGGTTCGGCTTGGGAATGGGACGAGAATACCGGGCAGTATTATTACCATTTCTTCTTTAAACAACAGCCTGATTTGAACTGGCGCAACCCTGAAGTCAAGCAAGCCATGTGGGATGCTGTACGATTCTGGTTGAAAATGGGAGTAGATGGTTTTCGCCTCGATGCTGTAGGAACTATCTATGAGGTGGAAGACTTACGCGATCAGCAGTCAGGAATTACCCAGGAAGAATTATTCTTGATGGGGTATCGGGCTAAGACCCCTCAGGATCATCGTCGGGTGGGAAAGCTCTGGGAAAAAATGTATTCTTATCAGGTGGATCTCCCAGAAGTCCATGACCTGATGAAGGAACTTCGTCAGGTGGTGGATGAGTTTCCTGACAGAGTGCTGGTGGGGGAAACGGATGATATTCGCTTCTATGGGAATGGTGAGGATGAACTCCATCTGAATTTTAACTTCCCTCTCATGCGTACCCGGTTTATTACCCCGTCCTGGGTGAGGAAGAATCAGCGAGAACGCCTGGGGGCATTACCAGCAAAGGCGTGGCCCTGTAATACTTTAGGAAACCATGATAGCCCCAGAATGTTCAGCCGGTATGGAGATGAGGAGCATGACGAGGCGATTGCTCGTGTGAACCTGGCATTGATCTTAACCCTAAAAGGCACTCCATTTCTTTACAATGGGGAAGAAATCGGGATGAGCGATTATTTGTTTACGGATGAGTCTCGATTCCGTGATTTGCTCGCTCTGTTTTTCTTGAAATTAGCCAGAGAACATCCGGATCTGATCTCCCCAGAAGAGGCTCCGTTGATCGCTGCCAGACGCGGTCGAGATAAGTGTCGCACACCTTTCCAGTGGGCAAACAAGCCCAATGGCGGTTTTTCTCCAGAATCAGTGGAACCCTGGCTTCCTGTAAACCCAAACTATGCCCAGGGTGTAAATGCTGAGGACCAGGAAAGGACTCCCAATTCTCTGCTTCATTTCTATCGTGAGATAATCCGTGTGCGTCAAGAAAATCCGGCATTGATTGCTGGGGATTATCATGAACTGGGAAGAGATAAGGACTGCCTGGTTTTCCTGAGACAATCAGAGGAACAAACTTGTTTGGTGGTTCTGAATATGTCGAATAAAAAGCGCAAGATGAAGAAATATCTGGAAGAGGACAGGTTACATACTTTGTTCTGTTCCCGTTCCCGTGAGAACCAGGACTGGGTTTTTGAACCTTATGAAATCTGGGTAGCCCAGGTCAATTAACAAAAAACTCCCTCGCGATGTAGTTGCCGCGAGGGAGTTCTTTATCAGGCTCTAAAAGCCCAAATCTTCAATCATTTTTCTCAGGACCGAGGCTGATTTCCTTAACCCAATTGCTTCCTCATCGTTTAATTCCAGGTAGATTACCCTTTCTACGCCACCTCGATCAATGACACATGGCAGGCTCAGATATACATCATTGATGCCGTAGTAGTTTTGAATCAGGTTCGAAACGGAAAGTACAGTACTCTGGTCTCGAATAATTGCCTCAACGATACGAAGCAACCCCGCGCCTATTGCATAATAAGTGGCGCCCTTTCGTTCAATGATGTGGTAGGCGGCATCGCGAGTTTGAGTGAAAATCTCTTCTAGTTCGTGGTCAATGCATCCAAAATTATTTCGGGTGCAGAATACAGGCAGACGCATGCCGGCGATGTTCGCTAACGACCAGACAGGAACTTCACTATCTCCGTGTTCGCCGATGATATAAGCGTGTACACTTCGCGGATCAACCTGAAAGTATTCGCTCAACAAGTATCTGAATCTTGCTGTATCCAGAATTGTGCCCGAGCCAATGACTTGATTGTGCGGCAACCCAGAAAGTTTCCATGCAACATACGAAAGAATATCTACCGGGTTTGTCGCGATGAGGATGATTCCGGAGGGATTGAATTGGGTGATTTTGGGAATGATGCTTCGGAAAATTTCAGCATTTCGACCTGCAAGGTCTAATCGAGTCTCGCCAGGCCGCTGGGCACTTCCGGCGGTGACTACTGTCACAACAGCACCAGCAAGGTCGGAATAATCCCCGGCAAAAACACGAGCCGGGCGGGCAAGTGGAGCAGCATGGTTTAAATCCATGGCTTCTCCTTCTGCCCGTGCCCGGTTGTTGTCTATGAGGATAATCTCCGTTGCCAAGCCAGAGAGTAGCAACGCATAAGCAAATGTGGCTCCAACGTTGCCCGTTCCAACAATACCAACTTTGACGGGGCGATGAATGCCTTCTGGGAGCATAGTTTTAAGACTTTCTGGAAGGAATTATTCGTTTTTCTCTTCCGGTTTCTTTTCTTCGGCTTTTTCTTCAGGACTTTTTAGCCCATCACGAAATGCACGGATACCAGACCCGAGTTCACCAGCGATCTTTCCGATTCGTCCTACCCCGAAGAGGAGAATGACGATGACCAGAATGAGAACCAGTTCAGGTACACCAAGTCGAATAGGCATAGCATACTCCTTTTAGAGATTTGAAACGCGTGCAAATTATACCCTATCTTGGTAAAAGGAAAATGAGAAAACTTTGACAAACCCGGAAAGGCATGTTAAACTTTGACGGTTGAAGTGAACAGTGGGGTTTTGCCTTTTAAGGAAACATGGCAAAGCCCTATTAAAATGCCTGTTGGAATGAACCATGCGTTCAATAGAGTGGGATGAAACCAAAAAAGTTGTCCGAATGATAGATCAGCGCTGCTTACCCCAGCGTTTGGAAATGGTGGAGTGCGTAGACTATCATGAAGTTGCCAATGCGATTCGCGATATGGTGATTCGTGGTGCCCCCGCAATCGGTGTCGCCGGGGCGATGGGAATGGCTTTGGCGGCAATTCATTCCAAGTATAATGATTGGGAAGGTTTTCGCAGATATTTAGATGAGGCAGATAAAGTCCTGCGCGCATCCCGACCGACGGCTGTGAACCTGTTCTGGGCATTGAACAGGATACAGACGATTCTTCAGCGTCCCATTGAAGATATTGAAAAACTTAAAAAGCTCATCCTTGCCGAAGCGTTGCGAATCGCCGAGGAAGATATAGCCATTAACTATCAAATATCCCTTTTTGGCTCAGAACTGATTCAGAACGGAGATGTGATTCTTCATCATTGTAATACCGGAGCGTTAGCCACGGTAGATTGGGGAACTGCCCTGGGGTGCATCCGTATGGCGCATCAGCAGGGAAAGCATATTCACGTTCTGGTGGATGAGACCCGCCCACGATTACAAGGGGCTCGGTTGACTGCTTGGGAATTAGAGCAATATGGGATCTCTTATGAAATTATTGTAGATGGGGCAGCAGGATATTTTCTGAGAACAGGAAAAGTACAAAAAGTGTTTTTTGGCGCAGATCGCATTGCTGCTAACGGGGATGTAGCGAACAAGATTGGTACATACATGCTGGCTTTGGCTGCTCATTCCAATGGAGTTCCAGTTTATTGTGCCGCACCTATAAGTACTGTTGATTTATCCATCCCCGCTGGCGAATCCATTCCTATAGAGGAAAGATCAGCGGATGAGGTGTTGGATATTCAGTACAAAGGAGAGAATGTCGTTCCAAAAGGGGCAAAAGCGCGTAATCCGGCGTTTGATGTTACCCCTCATTTCCTACTTACAGCAATAATTACAGAGAAAGGTGTAGTTTATCCACCTTTTGAAGAAAATTTACGCCAAATTTTGAGTTAAACATGAGAGGTGGAAGTTGAAAATTGTTGTCACAGGTTCGGTGGCCTATGATTATTTGATGACTTTTCCCGGATTTTTTCGGGATCATATCTTGCCTGAAAGGCTGGAGACTATCAGTCTTTCGTTCCTGGTAGATTCGATGGTTCGTCAGCGTGGGGGGACTGCTCCGAATATCGCTTACACTCTTGCCTTGCTTGGTGAAAAGCCTTCTGTACTTGCTACCGTGGGGGAAGACTTTGGAGATTACCGGACGTGGTTAGAAAATCACGGTGTGGATACCAGCCTGATTAAGGAAATTCCTGGTTTGTACACGGCTTCGTTTTTTGCTAATACCGATCAAGCCAATAATCAAATTGCCAGTTTTTACCCTGGCGCAATGGCATTTGCTTCCAGACTTAGTTTGCGTGACATTACTTCCAAGCCCGATCTTGTAATCATTTCCCCGAATGATCCGCTGGCAATGGATCAATATGTCCGGGAATGTAAAGAATTGGGAATTGCATATGTCTATGATCCCAGTCAGCAGGTTGTACGAGTAAGCGGTGAGGAATTACGTCGAGGTGTAGATGGAGCCCATAGCCTGTTCGTGAATGAGTATGAATTTGGGCTTCTTCAAAAGCATACTGGTTTCTCTGCAGCAGAAATTATCCAACGAGTCGGTTTTGTGGTGGTAACCTTGGGAGCAAAAGGGGCGGACATCTATGCCGATGGCGTAAGATACCATGTGGAGGCAGTTCCTCCAAAACAAATATTAGACCCCACCGGGGTAGGCGATGCGTTCAGAGGAGGATTCTTGCGGGGATATAGCCTGGGATTGGATTGGGAGACTTGTGGAAGAATGGGTTCAGTTGCCGCCGCGTATTGCCTGGAAGTAAAGGGACCACAAGAACATTCGTATACCATTGAGGAATTTGTTGCCCGGTACCGCCAGAATTTTGATGATGGTGGTAAACTGGATATCCTGCTAAAATCAAAAGTTGCACATAAAATTTAGATTATTCGAAGAGTTAATAAGGAGATACAATGTCTGGATTTGATATCAAAGATCCCAAGTTGGCAGAAGGTGGGCGGTTACGCATTGAATGGGCTGAACGGGAGATGCCCGTTTTACGCTCCATACGGGAACGTTTTGCAAAGGAACGTCCTCTTTCTGGTGTAAGAATTTCGGCTTGTTTGCATGTCACCACTGAAACAGCAAATTTGATGAGAACCCTGCAAGCAGGAGGCGCCGATGTAGTCCTGACTGCCTCGAATCCATTATCTACTCAGGATGATGTAGCGGCGGCTTTGGTTAATGTGTTTGAGATTCCCACCTTTGCCATTAAAGGGGAGGATAACGTTACCTATTACAAGCACCTGCGTGCTGCGCTTGATCATCAACCTCATTTGACCATGGATGATGGTGCTGATCTGGTCAGTACCTTGCATAAGGAACGACGTGATTTGCTGAGCAATGTGTTGGGGGGTACCGAAGAGACCACCACTGGAGTGATCCGCCTTCGTGCAATGGCAGCAGATGGGGCCCTGGCATTTCCGATTATTGCGGTGAATGACGCCCTCACCAAGCACTTGTTTGACAACCGGTATGGGACAGGGCAATCTACTATTGATGGGATTGTGCGGGCTACCAATGTTCTGCTCGCCGGAAAAGTGTTTGTAGTTGCAGGATATGGTTGGTGTGGACGGGGCTTGGCAAGCCGCGCACGCGGTATGGGTTCAAACGTGATTGTTACGGAAGTGGATCCCTTGAAAGCCTTGGAAGCGGTGATGGATGGCTATCGTGTGATGCCCATGACCGAAGCAGCAAAAATTGGGGATATTTTCTGTACCGTAACTGGAGATATCAACGTCATCGACCGTCATCATTTTGAACTGATGAAGGACGGGGCAATTGTTGCTAATTCCGGACACTTCAATGTTGAAATCAACATTCCAGCATTGGAAGAACTTTCCCAGGGAAAGCGGTTGGTCCGTCCATTTGTAGAGGAATATACTCTGAAAGATGGCCGCAGAATCTACTTGCTCGGTGAAGGCCGTCTTATCAATTTGGCTTCAGCAGAAGGACATCCTGCAAGCGTTATGGATATGTCTTTTGCCAATCAGGCTTTGAGCGTGGAGTACATGCTCAAGCATCACGCTGAGTTGGAAAAGAAGGTGTACTCTGTACCTGAAGTGATTGATCAGGAAATTGCCCGACTTAAACTTGAGTCCATGGGGATTGAGATTGACACCCTTACCCCAGAACAGGTTCAATACCTCAATTCCTGGGAAGAAGGCACATAAACTGTGCTGAAAACAGCCTCAATCAGGGGACTGGTGTTCAAAAGCCAGTCCTTTTTACTTAACGGACATCACTCTGGCATGGGTAATGTCTCTCAAAAGGGTAGGGGAAATTGGAAAAATGGAATTGGGTGTACCCGCCGCCGCCCAAACAATTTCAAAGTGAAGGAGATCCTCATCAAAAATTACAGGAAGAATCTGCAGGTGTCCAATTGGAGGTACTCCCCCGATGGGGAAGCCTGTGATTTGCTGGACTTCCTGGGCAGTGGCTTTTCTGATTTCATCTCCCAGAACAAATCCCACTTTTGCTTCATCTACCCGATTCTTTCCACTGACTAGTAGCAGGATGGGCTGATGGTTTCCGGAAAAGATAAATACCAGCGATTTTACAATCTGTCCTATCTCACAGTTCAACGCTTGGGCTGCTTCCAGGGCAGTGCGAGTGCTGGCGGGCAATTCCTGAACATTACCAGAATATCCTAAAGCGTTTAAGGCTTGTTGTACTTTCTCAGCCAGAGGATGCATTCAAACCCCTCACGAACTAAAAATACTGGTTTCCCAGATTTGCTTAATCAGTTGCAATAACTGCAACAACCCTTTTTCTATAGGCTGACATTCGATGTATTCTTCCAGAGTATGCGCCTTTGCTCCACTTGTAATTCCAATGGTGACAGCAGGAATCCCATAACTTAGCGGGAGATTGGCTTCGGTAGAGGCAATCTCTCGTCTCGGGGATATGTTCAGGTGTAAGAGAATTCTCTCCAGCAAGTTTACCAGAGGATGATACTCAGAAATGCTTCCCGCAGGACGATGCCCTATTGAAGAAATACTGATTTCAACCGAATCGGTTTCAAAACGACGAGCAGTATCCAGAATAAGCTCATCCATTCTCTTCAAGGTGTCCAACATCTCAGAACGCACATCCACTTCAATTGCTGCATGAGAAGCAATTGTGTTTATGGAGGTTCCACCCTGAATCGTACCGATGTTAAGGGTGGTGCGTGGTGATAGAGGAAGTGGCAGGTCTAGAAGTTTCCGGGACAGGCGAACCACTTCATGGATTGCTGATGGAGAACCAGCATCAGTCCATGAGTGACCGCCTGGCGTGTGCACCTCGATTCTGTAGCGGTTTACCCCTAAACCTCGATGAAGAATGCATCCTAACCCCATGCCTTCCAGGGAGATGTAAATCGTTGGGGTATCATGAAAACGGGAAAGAAGAGCCTTCATTCCTTTAAGATTGCCCAATCCTTCCTCGCCTGTTGTCCCGGCCAACCAGATATTACCGCGTGGCGAAGGAATATCTTTTATTAACAGGGGCAAGTTCAATAAAGTAGCACAACCTAAAGCGTTGTCGCCTATGCCTGGACCATAGATGCGGTTACCATCTCGCCTGAAATGAAGTGGCACATCCAGAGGAAAAACACTGTCCATATGGGCAGAGATAACAACCTGAAATTTGTCCAGCTGTCCGGGCAGAAAAACAAGGACATTCCCTGCTTCGTCAGTTTCTGGCATTAGATTATCAGTTTCTTTCCATCTCAAGGATAGAAACTCGGCCCTTTTCTGCTCATGAAATGTAGGAGCGGGGATTTGCTGAATGGTACAGGTATCTTCAATGACCTTTTGATAAATTTCCGCAAGGTTTATAGTCATACTTGGCGCACTCGTTCTCTGAGCACTTCTAAGCGGGCTCGTGCCAGTCCAGGCAAAGCCTCCAATGCATAAAAGGGGGCAGTTCCCTCAACCACAAACGAAGCAGAAATACTTCCTTGAAGAGCCGCTTGAATTGGGTCATAGGTGGTGTAATATCCCACCAGGAATCCTCCGCAAAAAGCGTCTCCCGCTCCAACGGGGCAACGTACGTTAGAAGGATATGCGGGAATGATCCATTTCTTATGAGAAGAACTTTCGTATAGATATTGCCCCTGGACTCCCCGACGGATAACAACGAGTTCACATCCCATGGAACCAATCCATTCTGCCATGTCCCACAAATTTCCGGTTTTTCCTGAAAAGAGCCGAGAGATTTTCTTTTCACTGGTGTGAAATACAGTCAATCCATTTACCAGTAAGGGAAGGTCGTCCTCAAAGGCGGGGTCCATGTATCCTGCGCTGGCATCCAGAGAAATGGTATTAATTTGTCCCTGCCGAAAGGTTGTTGGTAAAAGAATGTGGGAGAGGTAATCTATTGAACAGATATGCACTGCCAAAGCATCCAGGTATTCGGAGGGAATGTCATGACTGCGTACAGTAAATGCCCCTGGTTTGGTTCGTGAGTCAAGCAAACCGGGATTGGCTTTGTAGCCAATCAATTCCCTGGGATAAGGACGGTTTAAATTGGTGAGGTAGACTTCCGGGTTCTCGGATTCTTCAAATGCAGGATTTTGGTATGCAAAAAATTCTCGATGATCAATAATTTCATTCAATCGTTGAATACCACGAATGTCAAAATTCCAACGTTTGAGCGTTTGAAGCCATTCTTCTGGAAAATCCTGGCTTACGCGAGCCACGATTCCAATGTCTTTTTCCCAAACGGCAGCACCTACAGCAGCGTAGATTGCATTTCCCCCAGGTTGGTTCTCAACAAATTCTTCATTGGGTAAGGCAATGAAGGTCTTTCTTAATTGACCAACGATAATAAATCTCAATGGGCTGATGGGAAAGTCCATAGTGATTGGATTGAAGGGGAATCAACGCGACCCTAACTCCGTAAGAAGGCGCAAGACAGCCATTAACCCCACCCCTACTTTTACACCATCTCCTGCGGTGAGTTTAGGTGGGTTCCCAGTTTTTTCTCCCGCTTGAATGAGTACAAAGGCTCCAATTGCTCCCGTAATTGCTCCTACAACAATTCCGATAAGAAGAGTTCTCTTCTTCCAGTCCATATTTACAATCCTTTCTTTTTCTTTAAAGTTCCTAAGGTTGAAAGATGACTATTAATTTTAATCAAAGGGGAGACTAAAGCATTACAGAGGCTCTGTGTTTTTTCCTCGATCTTCTGAAAGGTTTGTTGTGTATGTTCCATCCAGAAAGGTAATTTTCTGAGTAGATGATTGATTGCCCTCACACCGATAATCAACAAGAATAGGTTAATAAGGTTTGCCAATATCAGAGGACTGATCAAAAGTATTGAAGAGATGTTTCCCAAATGATGGATTAAATCACCTTCTTGAAATGCCCCAAGGATGGATAATCCCATTAAAGCCAGGATGAACAAAAGCACAATGACTAAGGGGAGAAAGATTTGCTGGCGTACTTGCTTTTGGTGCAAAAATTCACGGTCGGTTTTGGGGGGAGTTTGGGTGTAACTCATGACCTAATTTTATACTATTTCGCCAGTTAACTGTACACTGTAACACATTTGATGTGTTTTTATATACGCAATTTTCCCTTTTTTCAAGTATAATATTTTTAGAAAATTTTGTCGGTTGACCCGAAAAGGCGTTGAGGCTTAAACCTTTCGAAATTGGACCACTCCAACGGGAGTGTTTAGAAACAAACAAGCACTAAATTAGGTTGAGGATAATGTTCAGAAGGTCTTTTGGCCATAAAATGCAGGTAATTGGATTTATTGTCCGAGGGACCTTATTGTCCGATACCAGGTTGATTCGGGATATTGAACAGAAAACATGTAACTGCTAGTTTCTGTTTTCCTGGATCCTGTTCCCAACTCCTCGTTGATTGTGCTCATCGAAGGTTTAAGCCGCACAAATCAAATTTGCGGCTTTCAGGCTTTTAAATGGCGGGTGTAATTACTGCTCTGGAATCTCAAAAACGCAATTCTCAACGGATCAATGTTTTTATTGATCAACGATTTGCTTTCTCGCTCTCAAGAATTGTCGCCGCATGGCTTACGGTGGGACAATTCTTGAGCGATGAAAAGATTGAGCAGTTAAAACAAGAAGACGCCATTGAAGTAGCCATGCAATCAGGATTGCAATTGCTCAGTGTACGACCTCGATCAGAAGCGGAATTACGAGGGCGACTTCAAACCAAAGGCTTTTCTGAGACGGTCATTGAAAGTGTGATTACTCGTCTCAAGCAAGGTGGATTGGTGGGGGACGCCGAATTTGCCCGGATGTGGTCAGAGCAAAGGCAGGCTCTTCGCCAAAAAAGTCGCAAAGTAATTGCTTTGGAACTTCGACAAAAAGGGGTGACAGACGAAATTGTTCAAGAGGTTCTGGCAGAATCTCTTCCAGACGATAAAGTTGCTTATCTCGCCGGAAAAAAATACTTGAGACGAATCATCCATTTAGAGAAAAGCCAGTTTCTGCAAAAGATGATAGGCTATCTTGCCAGACGCGGCTTTTCTTATGAGGTTTCCCGGGAGACGGCTTATCGTCTTTGGCAAGAGGTTTCTGGTGGCTCCTCTAAATCCAATGGAAGAGAGGAACTTGAATTATGGGACAGTCTGGATGGGTGATAATTTTTGTAGTCCTGGCACTTGAAATTCTACTTGGAATTGCTGTGGTATATTTCCTCGTTCAAAAATATCAACAAGAATACCGGAAGCAACAGGATGCTAAAGCCGATAACATCATTAATCAAGCCACAGAAAAAGCACGAGTAATTCAACTCGAAGCCAAAGATAAGGCTCTGAAGATCCAACAGGAAGCGGAACTGGAACTGAGTCGCAGACGTCAGGAACTGGCTCGTGAAGAAGAGCGGTTAACTAAGCGAAGAGCGGAGTTGGATCATCGCCTGGAGCGTCTTGAACAACGTGAACAAATGTTAAATAAGCGACAGAGTGCTATTGACAAACGGGCAAATGAAATTGAAAAACTCTACAGCGACCAGATGCTTGAACTTCAACGCATTGCTGAAATGACCAAAGAGCAGGCTCGAGAAGTTCTCTTACAGGAAGTGGAAAAGGAAGCCCGCAATGACATGGCACGCATAATTCGGCAAATTGAGACTGAAGCGCGTATTGAGGGAGAAAAACGTGCACGGGAAATTATTGCCGATGCGATTCAGCGGGTGGCTTCAGAACATGTGTCTGAGGTGACCACTTCTGTTGTTTCGCTTCCTAATGATGAAATGAAGGGAAGAATTGTTGGTAGAAACGGAAGGAACATTCGTACCTTTGAACAACTCGCAGGTGTGGATGTGATTGTTGACGACACTCCCGAAGCCGTCACAATTTCATGCTTTGACTCGGTGAGACGTGAGGTTGCTCGGCGGGCGCTGGAACGCCTGATTCTCGATGGAAGAATCCATCCCGCGCATATCGAAAAAATCCTCAATGAAGAACAACGGAATGTGGAAAAAGAAATTGAAGAGGCTGGTCAGCAAGCCGCCTTTGATGCGAATGTCGCTGGTTTACACCCAGAAATTCTTAAGATGCTGGGCAGATTAAAATTCCGCACTTCTTATGGACAGAATCAACTTGCCCATGCAGTGGAAGTTTCACGTTTGGCGGCAGTCATTGCCTCAGAGTTAGGTGCTGATGTAGAAGTATGTAAAGCCGGCGCGCTTCTTCATGATTTGGGGAAGGCTATGGATCACAACACTGAGGGTACTCATGCCATGTTGGGCGCTGAATTTGCCCGTCGGTACGGTGTTCATCCCAAGGTTGTGAATTGTATTGCGTCCCATCATCATGAAGTTGAGCAAGAATCGGTTGAGGCGGTAATTGTTGAAGCGGCAGATGCAATTTCTGGCGCTCGTCCCGGTGCGAGACGTGAAGATTTGGAACAGTATATTAAGCGCTTGCGTGCTTTGGAAGAAATTGCAAATTCTTTCAAAGGCGTTAGTCAGTCATTTGCGATTCAGGCGGGACGAGAAGTCAGAATCATTGTTCGTCCTGAAGATGTAGATGACCTGGCGGCAACACGAATGGCGCGAGATATTGCCAAGAAGATTGAAGAGACCATGCAATATCCTGGACAAATTAAGGTCACAGTGATTCGGGAAACGCGAGCCATAGATTACGCAAAATAAGTCTCTTGAAAGAAATAGCCCGCCTGTAATGGCGGGCTATTTTTGTGATTTTAATCTGAGATGTAGGGGTTTTCGATCCTTTCTTCCTCAACGGTGGTAGAGGGGCCGTGCCCGCTGAAAAGATGGTAATCTGAGGGTAGTGTATAAATATGTTCTCGGATGCTTTGATAGAGTTGTTTAGGATCTCCGCCTGGTAGATCAGTTCTTCCTACACCGCGATAGAAAATCAAATCCCCTGTAAAAACCACTTTTTGGGAGTGGAGTACAAAGCAAACATGTCCTGGAGTATGTCCGGGAGTGTGAAGAACTTCAAAGAAAGTGGTTCCCAGAGGAAGAGTTTGCTTATGGTTAAGCAAAACCTCTGGAGCAGGGAGCGGTTTCATATGAAAACCAAAAAGTTGAGATCCTCCTCCGTCTTGCCATAGGCTCTGGTCAAGGGGGTGAAGAGCGATTTGAGCCTGAGGAAAATGCTTCCGAACGGCTTCTACTCCGCCAATATGGTCAAAATGAGCATGGGTTATCCAAATCCCTTGGATAGTTAACTGTTTCTCCAGACATGTTTTGACAACTGCAGAAGAGCCAAATGCAGGGTCAATGATTATGGCGGTATGTGATTCCGAATCTGCAACAAGGTATGTGTTATTGGATAGAGGTCCAAGTTCAAACGGGATTATTTCCAAAATCATCTCAAGTTCTCCGAAACAGACGTTGATGAGGTGACGATTGTTCCTGATTGAGGTCTTAGAAAAGTCAGTCTCAATACAAGATTGATAAGAAAAACCACACTTATCAAAATCAGGGTATAAAGATACATCCCCTTGGGGGATTGCTGATAAAGAAATCCGGCGACTGTTGGTGCAAAGAAGGCCGCTAATCCATTGGCAGTTTCAATTAAACCATACGCGGTTCCGGTTTCGTTTGCTTGGACCAAGGTTCTGGCAAAAGCCAATCCCATTAAGCGCATGAGGCGAAAACCACCCATGAAAAGGTAGCCCAGGGCAAAGGCATAAACACTTTGCCCTTGCCAAAACGAAAAAGCAAAGATCATCCCTAAAATTTGTCCAACCAAAAACCCATCTGGGCCCTTCAGTCCACCAAAAATCATAGCCATAAGGACATTTCCAAGGCTGGCTATGGTACCCAAATTTCCTAAATCTCCGATAGAAATGCCGGCTTCGTTACTAAGGAAATTAGGGGTTAGAGGCTGAGGTAAGTACATAGCAAAAGTGCTTATCCCTATGGATGTCAGCAAGACGAAAAATTTTCTATTGGCTATTAACTTTGGAGATTTTTGTGTTTCTGGATGAGTTTCTGTTTCTGAAGGCTTCTTGGCAAACAAAATGATCAGGGTAGAGATGATAAACAATCCTGCAGAGTACTGATAAATACTCTTAATGCCACTGGCAGTTGCAATTATTCCTCCAAGTTTGGGGCCCACAATCATTCCCAAATTGAAGGCGATAGCAGTGGTGGTCAGGGCACGTTCTATACTCCAGTTTTCTCGAACGCTAGTGATATAAGCGTTCATTGGAGCAATAACAAAAGATGTTAGCCCATACAATAGCATTCCAGCAATAAACACATTTTCCGTCATTGCAAATGCCATGACGATTGCTGAAGCGCTACCCAGAACCCATGAAGCCCACATCACCGGACGATTGCCTATTTTGTCAGCAAGAAATCCTGCCGGGGCTTGGGCAATCGTCATCGCAATGCCTAAAGCGCCATAAATAACCCCAATTTTTACCGAAGAGGCGCCAAGTTGCTGTAAATACACGGGTTGGAAGTAAGAAAATAACCCTTCACCAATTCCCCAAAAGAACAGTGAGATTGCGACAAGGAGAATATTTGTGGGCATTACAGCATCACCAGTTCGCGGGATAGATTAGAAAGAGAATAGCAGCCTTCTTGGGTAATCACAACATCATCTTCAATGCGAACTCCACCTTTTCCGGGCAGGTAAATCCCCGGTTCTATTGTAAAAGTCATTCCTTCTTCAATGAGTAGGTTGTTTTCAGAAAAGATATAAGGGGGTTCGTGTCCTTCAAGACCCAAGCCATGTCCCGTCCGATGTGTGAAGAATTCGCCATACCCTGCGTCCGTGATGATTTTGCGGGTGGCTTTATCGACTTCACCAATTGGAATCTGAGAATGGGCAACTCTTTTCCCTTCTTCGTTGGCTCTTAATACAACCTCAGCAATTTTTTGGAGCTCCGAATCAATCTTCCCAATAGCAAACGTGCGTGTCAGGTCGGCAACATATCCTTCAAAAGAGGCGCCCCAATCTATTACCAGCAGATCCCCAGTCCGCAGGGTTCGTTCTGTTGGCGTTGCATGGGGATTGGCACTGTTAGGCCCACCCGATACAATCGGATAAAAGGGAAACTCAGGATCAGAACCGTGCCGCAAAAGTTGTGCTGTGAGCTCAGAAGCAATTTCTTTTTCGCTTTTTCCTGGTTTAATCATTGGCAGAGTTGCCAATAATGCATTTTGTGCAATCTCTACGGCTTTTTGCATTCGGTTTAGTTCCTCTGCATCTTTTTTCATTCTCAATGTGGCTATGATGCTCTCGGCGTTAAGAAAATCAGCATTGGGCGCAGATTTCATGAGCAAGAAGAACTCCAATGCACGCAATCTCACTGCTTCATATCCAATTCGCTTGTGAGAAAGTTGCAAGAGTTCACTTGCTTGATTGAATGCGTTTTGCCATGTTTCTGGATTGTCCTCAAAAAACACACCCTGAAGAGGTATTTGACTCTGAGATAGTTTCTCTTTTTCAAGTTTAGGAAGAATGAGAGTTGGGGAGGAGCCTGCTGGTACCAGTAAAACCACCGGCCTTTCACTTAAGTGAAAAGACAAACCCGTGAGATAGAACAAGGAAGGTCCGGGATTCAAAGCAAGAATATCATAACCATGCTCTTGCATCAGAGATTGGAGTTTTTCGTAACGTTTCTTGTACATAATAGGCGTGCCTCGTAAAGGGGATAGGTAGTGAAATTATATCCTTAAAGAAAATGGCTCCGAAGAAATACTCCAGAGCCAAAAATAAAAAAATCGCCAGCAAGGTATGTCTTAACGAATTCGCTGATATACCCCGTTCTCTCGTTGCATGAACCCGTAGTCAATCAGATAACGTCGAAGAGAGGCAAAATCATCATGAAATTTTTTGAGAATCTCGTTTACTTCCCTTTCTGAATAACTTTTTCCCGTTTCAAAGGATTGTGCCAAGTATCGTAGAATCGCAAGCAGTTTCTTTTCTTGAGCGGGAATGGTTTTAAGTTTTCCGGTTGGGGTCATATAGTCTCGAATTACCTTCCGGTCGAATGATTCCAAATCAATCTCTTCTGCCAGTTGCACCAGATTTTCTTTTCTTAACAACCGCTGAGACATTTCCTCAAGGGTGGCGGAGTTAAGGCTGTAGATGTTGTAATAACTCTCTGGTTTGGCTGTAACCAATCCTGCCTCACTTAATTTGGCAAGATGGTGAGAGACGGTACTGGGGCTCAGGTTTAGACTTGTCGAGATTTGCTCAACACTCATAGATTGATTGGCAAGAACCCCCAGGATTCTTAATCGATTAGCGTCAGACAAGGCTTTGAAAAAAGCCAACAACTCATTTACTGTTGAGGATGATGGGTTTTGAATTTCTGCGTTCATTTTTATTCTCCTAAAATTAATTCTATAATAATCAAATTAATTCGTCAATGATATTGTGAAGCGATACAAAGAGATAATTGTGCTCTCTTGACCAATGAGCCTACTGAGGATAAAATGACACTCGTGGCCTCCCGAGAGGGAGGTAGATTATTGATTGATGTGGGTAAATAAACTGTGTTTGAAACACTAACGCAACGGCTGGAGCAAATCTTTACGAACCTGCGGCGGCGTGGAAAGTTGACCGAGCAGGATGTAGACGCTGTAATGCGCGAGGTAAGGTTAGCTCTCCTCGAGGCCGATGTCCATTACAGTGTTGTAAAGGATTTTGTTTCTCGCGTGCGTGAGCGGGCGGTAGGTGCAGAGGTTTCGCGAGCATTAAATCCTGCCCAGCAGGTGATTAAGATTGTTCATGAAGAATTGATCAAAACACTTGGTGAGCCTCAGTGGTTGAATCTAACGGGGCCAAAGCCGCGAGCATTGATGTTGGTTGGTTTGCAAGGGTCCGGCAAAACGACTGCGGCAGCGAAGTTGGCTCGGCTTTTGCGCTCCCAAGGCGAAAGGGTTTTACTGGTCGCTGCCGACCCTTACCGACCTGCAGCGGTCAAACAGTTGCAAACTCTAGGAGAGAAGGTGGGCGTCCCTGTTTATTACGAAGAAAAAGTTGCTCCACCGCTCCTTTGTGCTAAGGCATATGAGCATGCCCAAAAAGGTGGTTATTCGGTTATTATCATGGATACGGCGGGGCGTTCTCAGCTGGATGACGCCCTGATGGCAGAACTTAAGGCGATTACGGACAAAGTATCGCCTGCGGATATTTTACTGGTTGTTGATTCGATGATTGGTCAGGAAGCACTTCATGTAGCTCAGGGTTTCCGCCAGGCTGTGAATCTGACCGGCCTCATCATGACAAAAATGGATGGCGACTCTCGAGGCGGGGCGGCGATTTCAATTCGTTCGGTTACCGGGGTTCCTATCAAATTCCTCGGTACAGGTGAAGGGATCGATGCCCTTGAGGTGTACGACCCTTCTCGTTTGGCTTCTCGTATTTTGGGCATGGGAGATGTCATTGGCTTAATTGAAAAGGCTCAGCAAGCCTATGATGAGAAAACTGCCCGCGAGCAAGCCGAGAAAATGATGAGTGGGCGTTTCACCCTTGAGGATTTTGCCAATCAATTGCGGCAGGTAAAGAAATTGGGGCCTCTTGCACAAATTCTTGAGATGTTACCAGGGCAATTGGGACAAGCCGCTAAAATGGTAGATCCTAAAGACGCTGAACGTCAGTTGAAAATGACGGAAGCAATTATCAATTCCATGACCCGGGAAGAGCGTTTGAATCCGGATATCCTGAATGCTTCTCGTCGACGTAGGATTGCGCGTGGCTCTGGGACTGATGTGCAAGATGTCAATCGTCTGATCAAGCAGTTCCGGGAAGCCCAAAAGTTATTTAAGACGTTTCAAAAGACAGGAGGGCGCGGGTTGCCCAATCTGTTTGGATGATCATCGATGCTTCGCTGTGTGAGATTTGCGTCCTCCCGCAACCCTCTACCGCACAGCCGGCATCGCATGAGAATAACAAAACTAAGAGAATTTGTAAGAATTTGAAGGAGAAAGAATTCATGGTTCGCATTCGATTGCGCCGCACTGGTTTGAAAAAACAACCTACCTATCGTGTTGTCGTTGCCAACAGCGAAGCTCCACGCGATGGTCGTTTCATTGAGATCCTGGGGCATTACAATCCTCGCACGGAGCCTTTCACGCTTGAGGTGGATGAAGATCGGGTGTATTACTGGATGAGCGTTGGAGCTCAACCCAGCGAAGCGGTCTTGAAACTTTTTAAGTCCACAGGCATTATGGATCGCTTTGCCCGCTTTAAGAACGGTGAGCCGAAGGAGAAATTGCTGGAAGAAGCAAGGGCTTACTTTGCGACACGGGGTACCAATCCTAAAACTCGTCTTGCTTCGTAAGTGTATGATTTTAGGGGATTTCAGGAATTTTTCCTGAAATCCCCTTTCCCTGATATGTCCTGTTTTGAAGGAGCAGGTCTGTGAAAGACTTAATCGAGTATATTGCACGTTCTCTGGTTGATCAGGTAGATAAGGTTGAAGTGACCCAACAAAAAGGTCCTGGGGGAAAAATTAAGTTTGAATTACGGGTAGCGCGAGAAGACATGGGGCGGGTCATTGGGAAAGGTGGTAAAGTTGCCAATGCTATGCGGGTGCTTTTGCGCGTTGCTGCTGCCCGTGACGAGAAACAAGCCACTTTAGACGTGATTGAACCCAAATGAACCGTAAGCCATCATCCTCCCCAAGATCTAAAAAGCAAACTGCAGGCTCGCCAGTAGAGGGTGAGCCTGTGTTTGTTGCGGTTGGTTTTTTGCGACGTCCACACGGCATTCATGGGGAAATGCTCATGGATGTCCTTACAGATTTTCCCGAAAGAATGAAACCTCATCGCCAGCTTTTTTTGGGTGATTCCCATGAGCCTGTCCGAATCGAAAAAGTACGATGGGCTGATCAGTCCATGCTCATCAAGTTTGAGGGCATGGATGATGCCGAGGCGTTAGGGCGCTTCCGTAACACGGTTGTTTATGTTCTCGCTGACCAACTTCCTCCATTACCAGAAGGGCAATACTATCATCATCAATTGTTAGGGTTGAGGGTTGTTAGCGACGAGGGACAATTTCTCGGTGTCCTTGAGCAAATTCTTGAGACCGGGGCAAATGATGTATACCTTGTTCATACTCCGGAGGATAAAGAAATCCTTTTACCTGCAATTGAAGAAGTGATCCTCTCGGTGAACCTGGAAGACGGTGAAATGGTCGTTCATCTTCAGGAGTGGGCATAAAGAGCCTGTGGATTCTCGTTTATACTGGATTGGTTTCAATATGGTCAGGGGGGTGGGAGCAGTTCGTTTCCGAACTCTCCTGAACCATTTTGGCAGTTTAGAAATTGCCTGGAATGCTCCCCAGGAGGCATTAAAAGAAGCTGGCTTATCCCCCAAATCTATCCAGCATTTGCAACATCTGCGAGAAGAACCGAATTTTTTTAAGCGCCTTTCCGATTATCTGGAAAAGCATCAAATTTGTTACGTGCTTTGGGATGATCCCGAATACCCTACTTTGTTAAAACAAATTGATCAACCTCCACCCGTCTTATACTACAAAGGGGATCTTCTTCCTCAAGACGAGATTGCCGTTGCCATTGTAGGTACAAGAAAAATGACTACTTATGGTCGTCAGGTTACGGAGGAGGTTGCTTCTTTTCTGGCAAGGAATGGAGTTTGTGTGGTGAGTGGACTGGCCCGAGGTGTAGATGCGGTTGCACATGAGGTTGCACTTAAAGAAGGGGGGAGAACTTTTGCGGTTCTGGGTTGTGGATTAGACCGAATTTATCCTCCCGAACACAGTAAACTTGCAGAGAAAATTATCCAGCAGGGAGCACTGATCAGCGATTATGCCCCTGGAACTCCGCCAGATGCGGTTAATTTTCCCCCACGAAATCGAATCATTTCTGGCTTAAGCCTGGCAACGGTTGTGGTGGAGGCAGGAGAGGAAAGCGGGGCTTTAATTACAGCCACATTTGCAGTGGAACAAGGTAGAGAGGTCTTTGCGGTTCCGGGCAATATCCATGCTTCGCAGAGTAAAGGAACCAATCGTTTGATCCAACAGGGTGCTATTCCATTACTTTCTGCAGAAGAAATTCTGGAAGATTTGCACCTTTCCAGAGTCTCGGAAAAACAAACGGCAAAAAAAGTTTTGCCTGCAGATCCTTTAGAAGAAAAAATTTTGAAAGCGCTGGAACAACAACCATTGCATATTGATGAAATCAGCATCGCCATTGATTTGCCTGTAGAACAGGTTTCTGCTATTTTGACTTTTATGGAACTGAAGGGACTGGTCAGACACCTTGGTACAATGATATATGCTTCATTGTATGATTCATCCTTGTTGAAAAAAGGAAAGTAACAACAAATGGACTATTCTCATTATTTTGCGGTGATTATGGCAGGTGGGGGTGGCACACGCTTATGGCCGCTTTCCCGTCAGCATCATCCAAAGCATATGATTCGCTTGGGCGGAGATCAAAGTTTCTTTCAGCAAACGGTTGAGCGTCTTAAGGGGTTGATTTCAACAAAACATATTCTTGTGGTGACTGTAAAGGAACAAGCCTCGGAATTGCAATTGCAATGTCCTGAAATTCCTGCTGAGAATTACTTGCTGGAACCTTTTCCGAAAGGAACTGCTTCGGTTGTGGGGTTGGCATCTGTAGCCATTTATGCCCGAGATCCTGAAGCCACGATGATTGTTTTGCCTTCTGATCATGTGATCAAGAATGTCGAAGCATTTCAGCATTTAGCAAAAAGTGCCTATCGACTGGCTCAGGAGAAACGTTTGGTCACTTTGGGAATTAAACCAACCCGTGCATCTACAGGGTATGGCTATATCCAGCGTGGTGAATTTCTGGGGTATTACGAGAATCTTCCTGCCTTCAGGGTGGTTAAGTTTACAGAAAAACCTGATCGTGAAACTGCTCAGCATTTCATAGAAAGTGGAAACTACGATTGGAACTCTGGTATTTTTATTTGGCGGGTGGATCAAATTAGACAGGAAATTCAAACGTCTATGCCTGAGTTATATGATGCAATGGAAAGGTTATCCTTGGTGTGGAACACCGGGCATTGGATAAAAGCCGTACAGCAAGAGTGGGCGAATTTGAAAACCGAAACAATAGATTATGGTATTATGGAAAAAACCAGCCGGGCAGTGGTATTACCGGCTGAGGGGTTGGGATGGAATGACGTTGGAGCATGGGATTCTTTCTTTGAGGTCTTTGAGCCGGATGAAAGTGGGAACGTGCTTCATCAATCCAAGCACTTGGGTTTGTCCACAAACAACACTCTCGTAGTGTCTGAGAAACCCGAAAGAGTCATTGTGACAATTGGCGTAAATGATTTGATCATTGTGGATACCTCAGATGCATTATTGGTTTGTTCCAAAGAGCAGGTGCAACGGGTAAAAGAAATCGTTGCTCTGTTTAGAGAAGGTAACAGTAAAGAACTTAAAGAACTTCTCCGATTCGGAGACGATCCCCAACGATACCTGTAGGCATATTTTTGAGGGAAAAATTATGGTAATTGAAGCCTATTGTGTAAAGTGCAAAACCAAACGAGAAATTCAGGATCCTGTTGCGGAATTTACAGCGACCGGGTCACCAGTGACCAGGGGTGTCTGCCCTGTATGTGGTACAAAGATCTTTAGATTGGGAAAAACCCCTGAACATGAAAAACTGACCCCGCCCGAATCAGTTAGAAAAGAAAAAACCAAGACGAGGTCGGGTAAACTGGTGATTGTCGAGTCCCCTGCCAAGGCGAAAACTGTGGGGCGGTTTCTGGGAAAAGGCTTCACGGTTAAAGCCTCGGTCGGGCATGTAAGAGATTTGCTCCGCTCAGAACTTTCCGTTGATATAGAACATGATTTTCAACCCAAATATCGTGTACCTAATGAGAAAAGGGCTGTTGTAAAGGAGTTGAAAGCCCTTGCTCAGGAAGCTGAGGAAATTTATCTGGCAACCGACCCTGATCGTGAAGGTGAGGCGATTGCCTGGCATCTTATGCAAGCCGCCGAAATCGACCCACGGCTTTCCAAACGGGTGGTATTCCACGAAATCACCAAGCCGGCCATTGACGAGGCGTTCTCTCACCCCCGAGAAATTAATATGGCATTGGTGGATGCTCAGCAAGCCCGGCGTGTGCTTGATCGCCTGGTAGGGTATAACCTGAGCCCTTTGCTGTGGGAAAAAGTGCGTAGCCGCTTGTCTGCTGGTCGAGTGCAATCGGTAGCTCTGAGATTGATTGTTGAGCGTGAAAGAGAAATTCAGGCGTTCATTCCGGTGGAATACTGGAGTATAGAAGCGGAACTTCAGCCTGAAGGGGTATCTTCGACTTTTATTGCAAAGTTGTCCAAAATTGATGAGCAGGATCCTGAACTTCCCAATCAAGAGGTTGTCAGCCGATACTTGGCCGATTTGGAACAAGCCCTCTTCATCATTAGCAAAATCAGGCGCAGTGAACGTCGAAGAAAACCAGCCGCCCCCTTCATTACCTCAACTCTCCAACAAGAGGCTTCTCGCCGCTTAGGCTTTACAGCGCGGCGTACGATGGCTATTGCTCAACAACTATATGAGGGTTTGGATGTGGGTGAAGGTGGGACAACGGGCTTAATCACTTACATGCGAACGGACTCAACAAATATTTCTGAAGTGGCTTTGAGGGAGGTTCGGGAATTTATCAAAGAAACTTATGGAGGTTCTTATTTGCCAGAATCCCCCCTTCAATATAAGACTCGTGCTGTTTCTGCGCAAGAAGCCCATGAAGCCATACGACCGACTTCGGTTGCGCGAACACCTGAAAAGGTCAAGCCTTACCTGTCACCAGAGCAATATAAACTTTATCAATTGGTTTGGCAACGGTTTGTAGCCTGTCAGATGGAATCTGCTGTCTACGATACATTATCTGTAGAGGTGGATGCAAAAGGAGAGGAGCATCAATACCTCTTTAGAGCAAGCGGGTCCACGTTAAAGTTCCCTGGTTTCTTGGTGGTGTATGAGGAATCTCGCGATGAGGACCAGGTTTCTGAGGATGAGGGAACAGAAACTCGTATTCCTGCCCACATTCAAGAAGGCCAGAAGCAGGAATTGGTGCGGTTAATCCCTGAACAGCATTTCACCCAACCTCCTCCGAGGTATACGGAAGCCACTCTGGTGCAAGTACTTGAAGAAAACGGTATTGGGCGTCCTTCCACATATGCCCCGATTTTATCTACCATTCAGGAACGAGGCTATGTTGTTCGTGATGGAAAGCGCCTTGTCCCCACTGAAACGGGAATCCTGGTCAATGATTTGATCGTGGCGCATTTCCCGGATATTGTGGATACAGGTTTCACCGCAAAGATGGAAGAAGACCTTGACCGTATTGCGGCAGGCAACGAAAAATGGGTAAATGTGATTCGGCAGTTTTATCAATCCTTTTCGCCACAGGTGGAAAGAGCCAGGATGTTGATGCCGGAAAGTAAATCTGAGCCTGAAAAGGTGGGGCGACAATGTCCACAATGCGGGCATGATTTAATTGTCCGATGGGGACGGTTTGGAAAATTTATTTCTTGCAGCAATTTCCCCAATTGCCGTTACACTGAACCATGGCTGGAGAAAATTGGTGTGCGGTGCCCGAAAGATGGCGGCGAAATTGTGGAAAGACGTACCCGTAAAGGACGCGTCTTTTATGGGTGTGAAAATTACCCGAATTGCGATTTCACTTCATGGAAGCGTCCAATCCCAGCGTCCTGTCCTCAATGCAGTGGAATGTTGGTCATTGCCAATAAAAGAGAGGTGCAATGCCTGTCTTGCCAGGAAATGTTCTTAATGGAGCAATTTGTGGAAAACGTTGAAGTGAATCAACCTTAATGGCACTTTCCTTGCAACAGATTCATGCAGGAATGGAGTTGCGCGCTTTCGCTCTTTAATCTACAATGATGGTGAGGTAACTCCAGCACGACACTAAAATCAGGAGCAGAACATGGAAAAGATAAGCGAACTCTTGAAACGGCCACTTGTTATTGGAATTGTTGCTTTTCTACTCGGCACAATTTTTGGCCTGGTAGTGCTGGGATGGGGGGTCTGGCCTGTCCAATGGGTGGACGCTTCTGCAAAGGAATTGCGCGAAGATTTGCGCGAAGACTATCTTCGCATGGCAATTGACTCATATACCATCAACAAAGACATCAATTTAGCCAAACAACGCCTCAACGAATTGGGAGACAAGGCTAAGGAGACGCTGGACAAAATCAAGAAAGATAATCGTTCTCAAGATGCCGGTGCCATTGGGGAGTTCGATAAAATTCTCCAGGGACAGTTGGGACCGGGAACGGGGAGTGTTTCTCCGGAATCCCAGGCTACGCCTTTGGAAGGAACTCAGGTGTCTGAAACTCAGGAGCCGGTAGCAGCAGTTACCCCTACCGAAGAAAAAGCGGCTGCGGGTACCCGTTCGAATTTGACCGTGGTTTTGGGATTGTTGTGCTTGCTTACTTTAGTAGTAGGCGGAATTCTGGCTTATCTTTTCCTCTTCAAGGGGCGAGGTCTACGCTCAAGCAGTGATGCTGGGGTTACGATTCCACGCAGCCAGCGGGCTACTTCGGTGGGTTACGAAGAAGAGGCTGGCGAGGCTCCGCTTCACACGTTTAATTCTTATTACCACTTGGGTGCTGACTTATATGACGATTCGTTCAGCATTGACTCGGTCACGGGGGAATTCCTGGGTGAATGTGGCGTTGGAATTTCTGAAACTATTGGAGTAGGTGATCCAAAGAAGGTAACAGCCTTTGAAGTTTGGGTGTTTGATAAGAATGATATCCAGACGGTTACCAAGGTGTTGATGAGTCAGCACGCTTATAATGACCCTGTCATTTCTCAGCGGTTAGCCTCCAAGGGAGAGGTTGTGCTTGCTGAGCCAGGAAAGCATCTAACCCTTGAAACAAAAACGCTTATCCTGGAAGCCAGGATTGTAAACATGGAATATGGAAAAGGCGCATTACCGGAGAATAGTTACTTTGAGGAATTTTCTCTCGAATTGAACGTATATAGAAAACCTTCGGCGTAGAATATTCCGAAAATGAAAAGCGGGGCTATCTACATCCTAGATAGCCCCGCTTTTTAGTTAAGATGCTTTTTATTCAATGGATAAAATCTTGAAAGTAATTTTTCCAGTGGGGGTTTCTGCGGTAACTACCTCTCCAACACCACGACCAATGAGCGCTTTTCCAATGGGCGATTCGTGCGAAATACGGTTTTTCTTTGGGTCGGCTTCTTTTGGTCCCACAACCTGATATGTTTCCGGTTCGAAACCTTCTTCTTGAATGGTGACCTTAGCACCTAAGTTCACTACATCCTTATGATTGTTATTTTCCTCAATCAACACATAATTATTTAGAATTTGGGTTAATTCAAGGATTCTACCTTCGAGGAACCCTTGTTCTTCCTTTGCCTGGATGTAATCGGCATTTTCTGAAAGATCGCCCTGTTGAATAGCAAAGCGCAGGCGTTTGGATAATTCTTCTCGCGCGGGTCCCTTTAAGTATTCTAATTCTTCCTGCAATCTTCGCAGTCCATCTGCTGTAAGATAATGTATCTCAGCCATATTCCATCACCTTAAACCTGAAGATGGCGGAATTTTACCTGATTTATGCAGGATTGACAATTTGAAATTTAGAAAACTCTTACATTAAGGCAATCGAGTTGGGTCAAACAATTTCTGATGTTCTTCTATAGCATACCGATCTGTCATTCCGGCAATATAGTCACAAATGGTTCTTTCCAAGCCCCATTTCGGGATATTTTCCTGAACATGTTTGGGTAAAATTGTAGGTTCCTCTCGATATGCATTGAAAAGATCTGAAATAATGCGTTCGGCTTTCACTGCCATGCGAACTACACGCCAGTGACGGTAAAGATTTTTATACAGAAAATCTTTTAATTCTCTGCTCCGCCGTCTCATATCTTCACTCAATGAGACCACGTTGTAGGGCAAGCGTTGGAGTTCTTCTACTGATCTGACCAGACTTTCACGGAGTCGTTGTTCTGTGCTTTGGATGATGTCGTTCACGGTCATGCCAATCAACCGGCGAATGATTTGATGGCGGGTCATATCTGTGAGAGTTCCGCCTTTCCAGCCGATACTTTCACAGACAATTTCCCAGAGAGAGAGACCCTGTAACATGTCTACCGTGATCATACCGGAACGCAAACCATCATCCAGATCGTGAGCCGTATAGGTTAATTCGTCAGCGATATTGGCAATTTGGGCTTCCAGGTGACCTCGCAATTCTGGATTAAAATCTCTGGCATCCGCAATATCGTATTCCGTTTCGTGTTTGACAATCCCTTCAAGCACTTCCCAGGATAGATTCAATCCGGGAAACTCCGGGTATCGCCGTTCCAGTTCTGTAACGATTCGCAGGGATTGCTTGTTATGGTCAAAGCCACCAAAGTCTTTCATCAGTCTTGACAGAGTTTGTTCACCAGAATGGCCAAAGGCAGGATGTCCTAAATCATGCGCAAGGCATATGGCTTCGGTGAGGATTTCATTTGCTCCTAAAGCAACAGCAATCGAGCGCCCAATTTGGGCCACTTCTAAGGTGTGAGTTAAGCGAGTGCGATAGTAATCTCCCTCATAATTGATGAAAACCTGGGTTTTATATTCGAGTCTTCTAAATGCTGTTGTATGGAGTATCCGATCCCGATCCCGTTGAAAACAAGTTCGATAGGGGGCTTCATCTTCGGGGTACTTTCGTCCCCTAGAATTTCGGCTTTTTATCGCATAAGGAGCAAGGGTTTGCTCCTCGATTTCTTCCAAGCGTTCCCGCGTATAAGCCATGTGATCCTCCTGATTATGAGTTTCGAGAGAGGATTTTCGTTCCCATTGGAAATCCTCTCAAAGCATTCAGCACATTGCCTTTTTTCAACCCATTAAAAATCCATACCTCTAAACCTGGAACTCTCTGGCAAAGGTCAAGCATGGATTTGACTTTTTCAGCCATTCCACCGGTTACATCGGTTGCAATGGACCCGCTAATCTGGATATTTTCAGATTTTATTGTATCTTCTGAAATTTCTGTAACGAGAGAGTGGCGCAATGGAAAGTCTGCCCATACTCCCTCTTCAACGCCTGCCAGAAGGATTCGCTGGGGGCGTAAATGAAAAGAGAGTTCGGCAAATACTTCTTCGGTGGATAATATCGTTCCCCCTTGATCCAGGTCAAAAATTACATCCCCTTGTACGACCGGGATCAATCCCTTTTCTATGGCAATTTGAATCAATTGGGTTGCAATTTGAACCTTTTTCCCCTCTCGGAATGTGATTGCACTGGGGGGAAAGGCAATTACAGGGAGCCCTGCAGAAAACAAGGCATCAATGACCAATTGATTTAATGCTCGCGCATCGTACCAGACATGCACAAAACCATACCAATCTTCTAAAGTATATACGCCTTCCCGTGTGCGATACTTTTTGGCAGTAGCGTGGCCAAAGGAGCCCGAACCGTGGCCAATAATTAATCTGAGATTGGGGATTTCTCTCAGGGCTTCCCGAATTTCCCATGCAATTTGTTGGATGATCTTCGCCCTTGGAGTTCTTGGCTTGTCTTTTTCGGTAATGAGAGAGCCACCAAGTTTAAGAAAAGTCAGATTGGAGTCCATGCTCATGTCTTTAGACTACCGAATTTCTGTAGTAATTACCGTGGTTGCCCCTGCATCGCGCAAGGCTTGGGTAATTTGGGGAAGTTTCTCAGAAGATGCCAGTGCGATCATATTTCCTCCTTTTCCCCCTCCACTTAACTTGGCACCATACGCTCCAGCGTGAATGGCGGTCTCTACAAGAATATCCAATTCTTTACAGGAAACCCCCATCTCTTTGAGAAGACAGTGATTTTCCGTAAGCATGCTTCCGAGGTCAACAACATTTCCATGTTCAATCAGCTTTCGGGCGTAAAGAACAATTTGCCCAATTTTTTCGAACAAAGCGTTGTACTTTTCAGGATTTTGTTCTCGGTTTTTTCTTACTTCGGCAACAACTTCACCTGTGGGACTGGCGATTCCCGTATTCCCAATGACAATAAAGAAAGGCTTTTCTACACCAAGTAATTCGTAGGGCTTTCCTTTTTGGAAGAAAAGAGGTTGGTTGTAGGTGATCACAGTATTATCAATGCCAGATGGTGTTCCATGGTAACTGTGTTCAGCCCGAAAAGCGATTTGGCAAATAGTTTCATCGGGTAGGGGATGCCCCAGGTAATTTGCAAGCGCTCTGGCTAAAGCTACGCTTACGGCCGCTCCTGACCCTAAACCTGCAGCAACAGGGATTGTGGAGGTGATCCGGATTCTCATGGGAGGAAGATAAGACAGCCGTAAGATATTTTGTACTTCTTCGATCACAATGCGAAGGGGATCCTTAAATGCAAGTTGATTAAGGTGGGAATTCAGATGAATATCCGGTGCTTCGATGTAAACTTCGTCTGGTTTATTTGCGGGAATTGGAAGAATGAGTACTTTGGCGCGAACCTGATTTACAGGGACAGCAATGGCAGGATATCCATACACTACCGCGTGTTCGCCAAATAAGATGATTTTCCCCGGTGCGGTTGCAAAAATGCCAGTCATATTACTTGAGGTAATAGAAAATCAACAGGACTGCCAGACCGTATAAAAGCAAATCCACTTGTAATGGACGGTCACTCAGGAGCATTTCTTCGGGCGCGCCCCCTTCCTGTTTGATTTGGATTAGGTAGAGATACCGAAAAATTCCATACATCACAAAAGGAATGGTGAGCATCATCGTATGATTATCAGGTAAATTGGGTGCCGAAAACGTATAGAGACTATATGCCAGAATGGTAGAGGAAGATACAATGGTGATCAACTGATCCAGTAGGGGAAGATTGTATCCATCCAGAACCCGACGATGGGAGTTGGCATTTTCTTCCAGTAGCGTCAGTTCCGCTCTTCTCTTCCCAAATCCAAGGTATAAAGCCAGTAAGGTTGTGACAACGTAAAGCCATGGAGAAAACCGCTGAACCTCAATCACGGTAACTCCTCCGGCGACTCTCAGTACAAAACCAGCGGCGATAATCATCACATCAATAAGCGGGATATGCTTCAGCCATCCTGAGTAAGCCAGATTAATCAAAAAATATACAAGGGTGATGACTCCGAAATCTTTCGAGAGTAGAAAGGCGAGGGGAATGATTATTACTATGATCCCACCAGCGGTCATAAGTGCTACACTGACTGGCAGTTTTCCTGATGCGATGGGTCGGTTTCGCTTGGTAGGGTGAGCGCGATCGGCTTCTAAATCGATCAGGTCGTTTATGAGATATACACTGCTGGATAAGAGGCAGAAAATAAGGAAGGCACCAAAAGACCTCAAAAGAGGGTCAAAATTATGGAGACTCAATTGCCTGTCAAAGACAACGGCGGCAAATACAAAAATATTTTTTGTCCATTGACGAGGACGCATGGCTTTGAGAAGTGCGGACATCATACCTAAAATGATAGCATAAAAAATTCAGGTTTTTGCAGCGGTGACAGAGAAATGAATTGGACAATGATAAAATCATAGACATGGCAAAGGTACGTTTAGATATACTACTCGTCCAGAGGGGATTGGCTGAAAGCCGCACAGTGGCACAACGCTTGATTCTGGCAGGAAGGATTCGGGTTTCCAACGAAATCGTTACTGAACCTTCGCGTCGAGTCGAAGAAGATGTGCCTCTCAATATCGATTCAGGACCTAAATATGTTTCCAGGGGCGGGGAAAAATTAGAAGCCGCGTTAAGTGCTTTTGGTTTGGATCAACTGAGCGAGTTCGTTTGTGCAGATGTAGGAGCGTCCACGGGGGGATTTACGGATTGCTTACTTCAGCATGGCGCCCGGAAAGTTTATGCGCTTGATGTTGGTTACGGGATTTTGCATTGGCGTCTTCGGCAAGACCCTCGGGTTGTGGTAATGGAACGAACCAATGCGCGTTATGTTGAGGTGTTGCCCGAACCGGTTAATCTGGTTACAGTAGATGCTTCATTCATTTCTTTGCGGATATTGCTCCCGGTGATAAAGCGATGGCTATTTCCTCAATATGGTCATGTTATTGCTTTGATTAAACCCCAGTTTGAAGCGGGTAGAGAAGAAGTAAGCAGAGGTGAGGGAGTAATCAGGGATAGTAATGTCCATCAAAGGGTCTTGAAAGAGGTTTTATGCTCTGCTGTAGAGATGGGATATGAAGTAAAAGGACTTATACAATCTCCTTTACGGGGGCCCAAGGGAAACATTGAATTCTTAACCCACCTGGTTCCGGGAGATAAGCAGGATACTGAGATTGATTGGCTTGTCCATAGTCTATTTTCACAATTACAGGGATAATCGGATGACTTTGGTTTCTCAAGGGATTATTTAGAAGGTTACATTTTTCTGATTATAATTTCATGGTTGAAAGCGAGAAAGATGAGCACAAATATTCGCAACTTTTGCATCATTGCTCACGTTGATCACGGAAAATCAACTCTGGCAGATCGTCTTTTGCAATTAACAGGCACGATCTCAGAACGCAATATGACTGAACAGGTCCTGGACAGCATGGATCTGGAAAGGGAAAAAGGGGTCACCATCAAAGCCTCGGCAGTGCGGATGATGTACGTTGCAAAAGACGGGCAGGTATACGAATTAAACTTGATTGATACTCCAGGGCATGTAGATTTTAATTACGAGGTTAGCAGGGCTTTAGCGGCTTGTGAAGGCGCATTATTGGTTGTAGATGCCACACAAGGGATTGAAGCCCAAACACTGGCAAACCTTTATTTGGCTCTGGAAGCAGATTTAACTATTATCCCGGTTATTAACAAAATCGATTTGGTGTCTGCTCGTCCTGATGAAGTGGCTGAGGAATTAGAAAATTTATTGGGAATTCCTTCTAACCAAATCCTTCGCATTTCTGCAAAAGAGGGAATCAATGTTGAGCAAGTACTTGAAGCCATTGTTCAACTTATACCACCGCCAAAGGGTGATGTTCAGTCTCCTTTACGGGCGTTGATTTTTGATTCACATTATGACTCGTATAAAGGTGTGGTTGCTTATATTCGTGTAGTCGAAGGATCGATAAAGCCAACCGATACCCTGCGTTTAATGTCAACCGGTGTGGATATTAAGCCAATTGAAATTGGTTACTTCGCTCCGGAACTAAGACCAACGGATCATCTGGAATCTGGAGACGTAGGTTATATTGCTACTGGCCTGAAGACAGTTAGGGAATGTCGGGTTGGTGATACGATTACCCATAGCCTGCGCCCGGCAGATGAGCCTTTGCCCGGCTATCAGCATGCCAAGCCGATGGTTTTTGCGGGAATTTATCCTACGGAGGGGGAAGATTACCCGGATTTGCGCGATGCTCTCGAAAAATTACAACTCAACGATGCTTCTCTGGTATTTGAGCCTGAAACTTCTCAAGCCTTAAATTTTGGTTTCCGATGTGGTTTTTTGGGGCTTTTCCACATGGAAATCATTCAAGAGCGTTTGGAACGTGAATACGATTTGGACATTGTAGTAACTGCCCCTTCTGTGGAATATGAAGTCGTTTTACGAAGTGGTGAAGTCATTCGAATCGACTCTCCTGCTCAATTACCGGATGAGGGATTAATCGAAGAGATCCGTGAACCATGGATGCTTCTTCAAATTTTCAGCCCTACAGAGTTTTATGGGGCGATTATGGATTTGGTCACGAAACGCAGGGGCGTTTTCAAAGATCAGGAATACCCCGCAGCTAATCGCGTGCAGTTGAACTTTGAAATCCCTTTGTCGGAAATTATTGTTGACTTTTTTGACGAACTCAAGTCGCGTACCCGTGGCTTTGCTTCTATGGACTATCATTTCTTGGATTACCGACCCGGTAATCTGGTGAAATTGGAAGTTCTTGTGAATGGGGAGCCTGTGGACGCTTTGGCAACCATTGTCCATCGGGAAGAAGCCTATCACAAGGGGCAAGCCCTGGTAAGCAAGTTGAAAGAGTTAATTCCTCGTCAGTTATTTGACGTAGCTGTTCAAGCCTCCGCTTCCGGAAGAATTATCTCAAGGGCAAATATCAAAGCCTTGAGAAAAGATGTCCTAGCGAAATGCTACGGCGGGGATATTACTCGGAAGAAAAAGCTATTGGAAAAGCAAAAGAAAGGCAAGAAACGCATGAAAATGGTGGGGATGGTTGAAATCCCTCAGGAAGCCTTTTTTGCTGTTCTAAGATTGAGGGAAGAGTGAATACAAGCACGCAACGCTCTGATTCAAGTTTTTCATGGTTTTTCCAGTGGGGGATAGGTATCCTTCTGACGGGAGGGGCTATCTTTATCCTCTCCAGGATAATTGACCTGAATGAGTTTATTGTTGTCTTTCGTTCCCTCCCTTTGAAAACATTGCTGATGGTGTGGGGGATTTATCTGGTTTCTATGGTCATTCGTGCGTGGGGATGGCAAAATTTGCTCCAGCGGCGGGTTGGCTTATGGCGGGCAGTGTTGCTGATGAATGAGGGATATTTCTTAAATAATGTTTTGCCTTTTCGATTAGGGGAGTTTGGACGGGCTTACCTGGCAGGAAAATATGGAAAATCAGGTACCTTTAGCGCTTTCTCTACGGTAGTTGTTGAACGTGCTTACGATTTGGCTTTTGCCTCTTTTCTATTACTTTCTTCTTTGCCGTTTGCTTTTCAAATGCGATGGGCGCAGAATGCTGCTATAGCCCTTTTAGGTGTAATCGTGGCGGGATTGGTAGGGTTGTATTTCGCTGCCCACCACAGAGAAAAGATTGAACAAAAAATAATACATCTTGCAAGTGGGTCTGTGTTTGTGCAACGGTGGGTTTATCCCACCGTTCATGGAATGCTGGATGGTTTTTCAGTGCTTACGCGTTTTGAATTCTTTATCTTCAGTTTACTTGGGATTGGTTTTTCCTGGTTTCTGGCAATATTCAGGGATTTCTTTGTGCTTCGCGCGTTGGACCCGAGTATCCCCTTTTGGGTTACTTTGCTTGCCATCAGTTCTTCCAACTTGGGCGGTGCATTACCCTCCATGGCAGCCTCCCTTGGAACTTTTGAGGGAGCGGCAACGGGGGCTTTATCTCTGATCGGCTTGAAACCTGAACTGGGATTGGTCTATGCCTTGGTCATTCACATCGTGCATCTTGTTTCCACGACTATCATTGGAGGGATCGGAATTTCTCAGGAAGGGAAGACCATACAACAATTAATTACTGAAATACGCAACTCGCAACGGAGTGCAATGAATGCGAATTCTGATTAGCCTGACTTATTATCGTCCTCATTATTCTGGCTTAACAATTTACACTGAGCGTCTGGCAAAGGCTCTGGTATCCAGAGGTCATGAAGTAACAGTATTGACTTCACGTTTTCATGCCGACTTACCGACAGAAGAATATCGTGATGGAGTCAGAATCGTACGTTCTTCGGTGGCTTTCCGTTTGAGCAAGGGTGTTATTATGCCAAGTATGCCCTTCAAGGGATGGAATCTAATCCGCCAAGCGGATGTGATTAATGTGCACGTCCCTCAAATGGATGCCGCGTATCTGGCGGTGATGGCTCGTATTCTGGGGAAGAAGGTAGTCATGACCTATCATTGTGACCTTCTTTTACCTCGAGGCTTTATTCATCGCATGGCAAATTGGGGTTCAACGCTTGCGAATGAGGTTTCGGCGCGAGCCTCTCATTTGATTGTGACGAATACTCAGGATTATGCTTTGCATTCCGCGTTTCTGAAGAGACATCTCAGCAAAGTGCGTCCTGTTCTTCCACCCATTGAAATGCCTGTGGTGCAGAATGGAGAGATAGAACAGTTTCGTGATAAATATCGCATTAAGCCTGAAGAAAAAATTATTGGCATCAGTGCCCGCATGGCAACCGAGAAGGGAGTGGAGTATTTGGTGCAGGCGATGCCCATGATTCTGGAACGTTTCCCGCATGCCCGTGTCTTGTATAACGGACAGTACGAAAACGTTTTGGGGGAAGAGGAATATTTTAAACGCCTCATGCCCCAAATTCAGGCATTAGGGGATCGCTGGACTTTTCTTGGCATTATTCCTCCCGTTGAACAGGCGGCGTTTTTCTCGGTATGTGACGTTACAGTATTGCCCAGTATTAATTCGACGGAATCCTATGGAATGGTTCAGGTCGAGTCGATGTTTTGTGGGACTCCTGTAGTTGCCAGTGATCTTCCAGGAGTGCGACATGCTGTCCAGACCAGTGGCATGGGAACAGTGGTTCCGCCGAGAAATGCAAAAGCGCTTGCAGAAGCCATTATTCAAATCCTGGAGACGCCTGCGAACTATTGCGGAAATATTCCTGAGATTAAAACTCGTTATGCCTCTGATACAATTGCCAGTCAGTACGAAGCCATTTTCCGTGAGTTATTGGAGCAGGGAGGTTCCTCCAAATGAATGAGGAAAGGAATGAGCAAATTCTTTGGCGTCACTTGAATAGCCTGCCCTATTTTCGTGCAATGGTCAGGGCAATTGAAGATCGTTTTTATCAGGGCTTGGAACTTCCCCGTCCTATTCTTGATCTGGGGAGTGGCGATGGACATTTTACTTCTGTTACTTTCTCCCAACCTCTGGATGTAGGAGTGGACCCCTGGTGGGGACCACTCCTTGAGTCCAAAAAGTATCATGTGTACCGTTTGCTCATTCAGGGAGACGGCGGAAGATTGCCTTTTCCTTCGCAAGCATTTTCCAGTGTGATTAGCAATTCCGTTTTAGAGCATATTCCCCATGTGGATGAAGTGGTTAAGGAAATTTCCCGGATTCTTCGTCCTGGTGGGAAGTTTGTGTTTTGTGTGCCCAATCATCGTTTTCCCGAGTCTGTCCTTGGAAAACAGGTGTTGAGCCGGCTTGGTTTCTCTGCCTGGGCAGATGGGTACTCTCGTTTCTTTAATCGAATTTCCCGACATTACCATTGCGATTCAGTAGAAGTTTGGGACCAGCGTCTTTCCTCTGCAGGGTTTGTGATTGAAAAATCCTGGGATTACTTTTCGCCCAAGGCTTTGCATAAAATGGAAATTGGGCATGCTTTAGGATTGCCTGCCCTGTTTTGGAAAAAAATTGCCGGGCGTTGGATTCTATTGCCACAAAAATGGAATTTATGGTTTGCTTATCTAATCGCAAGGGAGTCATTTTCCTCCCCGTATTCTCCGGATGGGGTGTACAGTTTCTACATCACTCGAAAAGTTGATTAAACGAACGGTGTGAAGTGTATGATGGAAGAGCCGAGTGTTTGGGATTATGTAAAAGCAAAGGTTCAGTTCTGGAAGAAAACAGATATTGACTTTTCATTTCAAGAGGTTTCAGAGGTATCTGGCCTACCTGAGGGAGAGAAAGAAAGTCACAAAGGAGTTGCCATTTCTTCTCTTCCATGGCTTTCCCTGCTTCCATTTGTGGTCTTATTGGTAGGGCAATTTTTCCTGGAACCACCGGATCGTTTGCCTTTATTGGGCGGGGTGTTCTACTTTATTGGGGGGGTGTTAATTGTTTTTGCAGTTCGTTTTGGATTTCTGAAGGTACCTGTTGTCTTGCAAGACAGTGAGCGGATGGAAAAGGTGGAGATCCGCTGGAACTGGCTGGTAGTGGCAGGAATTGGAATGGTAATTTCTTTTGTTCTCTTTGGGGGAAATCGTTTCAATACCTTGAACCTTTTTACATGGATTTTCGCGATTGTTTCCCTGTTGATCGCATTATTTCCTCAAAACACTTTTCCGAAAATTTTTTTGTGGTTTAAGACTGCTAGAAAATGGATGCGCTATCCCGAGATTAATCTTTCAGTAACTTTTTGGGGGGTTGTTTTAGTTCTTACACTGCTACTTGTCGGCTATTTTCGATTTGCAAGTCTCAATCAACTTCCGGCAGAGATGGTTTCGGATCATGCTGAGAAATTATACGATGTGAGAGATGTCTTAAATGGTCAGTATAAGATCTTCTTTGAACGTAATACGGGACGAGAAGCATTTCAATTTTATTGGACTGCACTCATTGCTCAGGTTTTCCATACGGGCATCTCTTTTATGAGCCTGAAGATTGGAACTGTCCTGGTTGGATTGATTACTTTGTATTACATGGCGCGCTTGGGAAATTTGCTGGGGGGAAAATGGCTTGCTCTGTTTGTCTTGATCTTTGCTGGTGTGGCTTATTGGCCGAATATTATCTCGCGGATTGGGTTGAGGTTTCCCCTGTATCCTTTCTGCGTAGCGCCGGTAATGTATTATCTAATCCGTGGCTTGAAACTGCGTAATCAGTATGATTTCATTTGGGCTGGGATTGCGCTCGGGATTGGTTTGCATGGATATACTTCAAGCCGCATTGTACCTTTCCTGGTTGTTCTGGCATTTTTCATTTACACTTTTCACCTGCACACAAAAATGGAGCGTATCCAATCAATTTACTGGTTGGCAATTGTGGGAGTTGTTTCCTTTTTCATTTTCTTGCCATTGTTTCGGTATGCTCTGGAAAATCCCGGCATGTTTGCTTATCGAGCATTGACGCGGGTCGGAGATGCAGAGAGAGCGCTGCCTGGTCCGGTGTTTGAGATTTTTACGAATAATCTCTGGAGAGCCTTGACTATGTTTTTCTGGAGCAATGGAAATGTTTGGGTACATTCCATTCCTGACCGACCAGCCCTGGACCCGGTTTCGGCTGCTTTATTCTTCACAGGTATTTTGATCTTGGCCATTCGTTACGTTCAAAAAAGAGATTGGGTAGATTTATTCCTGCTTCTGTCTATTCCGGTTTTGTTGATGCCTTCGGTTTTGTCTCTTGCATTTCCCGATGAAAATCCTAACCTGAACAGAACAGCGGGGGCTTATGTGCCCGTGTTCTTGATTGTGGCTATTGGATTTGATTCGCTCATAAGGGGGATATTGGGAGGATTGTCAGAAAAGTCTGCCTTCAGAGGGGCGAGTATCATCGGTGCAATCATCATTTTGATGACAACAATGTTTAACTACGAATTGTTTTTTATTCAGTATGACCGCCTTTATCGGCAATCTGCGTGGAACACCAGCGAGATGGGGCAAATCATGCAGGGATTTGCACGAATTACGGGATCCCCGGATACGGTATATGTCGTTGGGTATCCATATTGGGTAGATACCCGTTTGGTGGGAATCAATGCTGGCTTTGTTGAACGAAACCCAGAGATTTTCAGGGACCGTTTTTCTGAAACACTTTCAGACCCTCGAGCGAAGTTGTTTATGCTCAATCCGGTGGATATTGAGTCTTTAGAGGCTCTAAGGAATCTGTATCCTCAGGGAAAGGCATCCTGGTACGATTCACCGGTAGAAGGGAAGGATTTTGTCCTTTTCATGGTTCCGGCTGTTCAAGATCAATTACCGTAAACATGGTGGAGTAATTATGGATAATCGCTACCAACAATCCAATTCATCTCCTCGTCGTTTTTCTTGGATCTGGGATGTTCTATTGATTGGAATCCTGATCTTGGGTGCGTATTTCCGTACCGTAGGTTTGAATTGGGACGAAAATACCCATATGCACCCGGATGAGCGGTTTCTCACCATGGTAGCGACTTCTTTGGAGCCGGTCAAAAGCGTTACAGAATATTTTGATACAGAGCACTCCACGCTTAATCCTCATAACCGCGGTTATGGGTTTTATGTGTATGGTACTCTTCCCATGTTTATTGTGCGTTATATCGCGCAATGGTTAGGACAAACAGGATATGACCAAATCCATTTGGTTGGCAGGCAGGTTTCAGCCTTTTTTGATCTGGCCACCATTCTTGTTGTGTTCTTGATCGCTGCACGTTTGTATCGAAAACCTCGTCTTGCACTGATTGCGGCTCTGTTTTATGCTTTGTCTGTTCTTCCCATCCAACTATCTCATTTCTTCAAAGAAGATACTTTCATGACCTTCTTTGCAACATTAACCGTATATTTTGCCATTCGGGTGTTACCTCTGGATGAGCAACTATGGGAAGTTCAGGAGACTGTTGCTGTCTCGAGTGATAATTGGCGGCGAAATTGGCGGAGTGCCATCCCGTTTATCCTCTTCGGGGTATCTCTGGGAATGGCGATGGCTTCGAAAATCAATTCTGCCCCATTAGCCTTGCTGTTGCCCGTCGCTCTGTTAATTCGATATTTTGCCCTTCCTGAAGACCAAAGGGAGCGAGTGATCGGGGTTTATTTCAGGAATCTCATTATTGCGGGAATGATTGCCTTCTTTACGTTCAGAGTCTTCCAGCCCTATGCTTTTTCAGGTCCTGGCTTTTTTGATTTATCGCTCAATCCAAAATGGTTGGCAAACATGAAAGAACTTGCCAGCCAAAACAGCGGGGATGTCGATTTTCCACCCCAACTTCAATGGGCGCGCAGACCGTTGTGGTTTGCTTTACAAAATTTGGTGCTTTGGGGATTGGGCGTGCCTTTGGGGGTATGGGCATGGGGGAGTTTCCTCATTATGGGCTGGTTTATTCTCAAGGGGGAGTGGAAGAAGCATGTGCTTTTGTGGGGATGGACCGGGGTTTATTTTGTGTGGCAGTCTCTGAGTGCAACGCCTTCCATGAGGTACCTGATGCCAATTTATCCCATGCTCAGCATTATTGCCTCGTGGGGATTATTCTCGTTATGGGAGTTTTTCAACTCTCGTCAATCGATTTGGAAAGGTTATAAGGTTTTATCTGTTGGGTTAGGCGGATTTGTTGTAGTAGCCACACTTTTATGGGCCATTGCGTTTATTCAAATTTACCGTACGCCTTTCACTCGGGTAGAAGCCAGTCGCTGGATTTATCAAAATGTGCCCGGCCCCATTAATCTTCAAATTGACACCGGGGATGGTGTGATTGTCAACCAACCTGTGAGTTTTGACTTTGGGTATTCTCTGATACCCAACCCAATGAAGGTGACTGTGAGTCCTCAGCAGGCTGGCAATTTGATTTCTCTGGAAATTCCGCATGTGAGAGACCGCAGAGCAGAACCTGATGTTGCGTCTCTTGTAATCAACGTCTACGATGCGGAAAGCAGCGCGCTTTTATCTTCCGGTTTGGTGACGGATGTGTTTAAGCCAGAAGGGGATCCAAGGGGGAAAAACTATACAGTTTCTCTGGAACCTTCTCTGTTTCTGGAAAGAGGTCGTACATATTTTGTTGAGTTTGTTTCTGTTACCCCAGGGGCTGAATTGGAATTGGCCGGACCAGCGCTTCTGGTCATCCAAACCCAAGATAGGATTGATCGCCAACCTTTGCCTGAACCGGTTCGAGCCATACGCGAAGGGCAACAATTTACCACAGGGTTTCGTCCGATTAGGAGCGGGGTTCTTGGAAAAGTCTATTTCCATCATGTTTTGGATTGGGAGGCAATTCCGCAAGAAAAGACGATAAAAGTCAGTATCCGCTCCAATGAAGAGAATCCTCAAATTTCAAGCGGGCAAATAACAGGAGCATTTTTACCTTCTTCGGATTACAGAGGTGAGGGGTATTGGGTTACCCTTAATCCACCTGTGCAGTTATCGGTAGATAAAAGTTACACACTGGAAATTATGCTTGAACATGGGGTGGGCCAGATTGCTATTTACGGGAGCAAACAGGCCATTGAAACTTCCTGGGATGATGCCTTACCTTTAGGCGTGGATGGTTATAGCCCCTATGATTTTAACTCTGGGGTCTATCGGAGCGATTTGAATTTTGAAATGTACTGGGATGATAATCCCGATAAATTACAGCGTTTTCTCTCAATTCTTGATCAAGCAGACTATATTTTCATCAGTTCTAATCGCCAGTGGGGAACAACTATTCGTATCCCTGAGCGATATCCACTCACCACCTTATACTATCGCAAACTATTGGGTTGCCCCGAAGTCGAGGATCTGTTTTCATGCTATGCAAATGCTCAGCCCGGGATGTATCGTGGCGAATTGGGCTTTGAACTGGTTAAGGTATTTCAGTCAGAACCTCAACTGGGAAGAATCAGATTTAACTCACAATTTGCTGAAGAGGCTTTCTCAGTTTATGATCATCCAAAGGTCTTAATCTTCAAAAAAACTGCTGACTACGAAAGATCAAAAGTTAGAGAGATTCTCAACACCGTAGATTTGTCGCTGGTCGTTCATCTTACACCCAAACAAGCAGGAAAATATCCGGGGAATCTGTTATTGCCGGCCGATCGCTTCAATGGTCAGCAAGAAAACGGCACCTGGAGCGAATTATTTGACCGTCAATCGTGGGTAAATCGGTATCCTATTCTCACAGTTCTGATTTGGTACTTAAGCCTTACTTTTTTGGGCTGGGTAACTTATCCTCTGGTAAGAAAAGTTTTCAGTAGCCTGCCGGATAGGGGATATCCTTTATCTCGCTTGATGGGGATGCTATTATGGTCTTATTTCGTGTGGTTGGGAGGGAGTTATAAGATTCCTGTAACCAGGACTACCATCACTGGGGTGCTGGTTTTGCTGATTGGTGTAGGAATGGTGCTGGCCTGGCTTCAACGAAAAGATATTCTTCAGGATATTCGTGAACAAGGAAAACATTTTCTGTTCGTTGAAGGTTTGTTTGCCATTTTCTTTCTCTTCTTTCTCTTTGTTCGTCTAGGGAATCCTGATTTGTGGCATCCCTGGAAGGGGGGAGAGAAGCCCATGGATTTTTCCTATTTCAATGCGGTTTTGAAAAGTGTATACTTTCCCCCTTATGACCCCTGGTTTGCTGGTGGGTATATTAATTACTACTATTATGGCTTTGTGCTGGTAGGGGTACCTGTCAAGTGGTTGGGTATTGTCCCTTCAGTAGCATACAATTTGGTTTTGCCCACGTTGTACGGCTTGTTGGCATTGGGTGCTTTCAGTTTCACATGGAATGCATTGGTTAAAATTTATCAAAAACAAGAAACAAATAGAGCCTTACCGTATGTTTACTCCATTTTAGGGATTGTATTCCTGCAAGTAGCGGGAAATTTAGGTGCTTTGCGGATGATATGGCATGGGTTAATGAGACTTGCTGCTCCGGATACTCAATTTCTGGAGGCGGGAATTCTCCAGAAGTTTATCTGGACGTTGCAAGGATTGGGAAAATATCTTGCTGGTGCTTCTCTCCCCTATCCTCGTGGAGATTGGTACTGGATCCCCAGCCGTGCTTTCCCGTCTAATACTGGAGATCCCATCACCGAGTTTCCTGCATTTACCTTCCTGTATGCAGATTTACATGCACATCTAATTGCTTTGCCGATCACCTTACTGGCGTTGTGTTGGGCTTTATCTGTTTTATTAAGAGATTGGGATTGGGATGCAAGTCAATTCTTCCGACAGTTTCTTGACTTTGGTTTCACTTTTATAGTTGGGGGATTAATTATTGGAGCGCTGAGGCCAACCAACACTTGGGATTTCCCAACCTATTTGGCACTGGGAAGCCTGGCGCTGATTTACAGCATATTCAGAAACGGAAATGTTGAGTGGTTTAAGACAAAGATGCCGGCTGAAATGAAAAAGGGAATAATGGCCCTTTTGGCAGTTGGGCTTCTGTTCCTCTTTTCTTTGGTTTTGTACACCCCATTTGCCAAATGGTACGGACAGGGGTATAGCGAAATTATCCCTTATCAGGGGTTGCGTACACCTTCCTGGTCATATCTAACTCACTGGGGGTTATTCCTTTTCCTGATTGTTTCCTGGATGGGGTGGGAAAGTATTGATTGGATGGCTTCTACGCCTGTTTCTGCCCTGAATAAACTGAAACCTTATCGAGATTTGATTTATGCCGGGATGGTTGTATTCATTGGGGCAGTTTTTACCTTGCTCTTGATGAAAGTGCACATTGCCTGGCTTGCATTGCCTCTTGCTACTTGGGCAGGGGTACTACTCCTGCGTCCTGATTCATCCAGGGTGAAAAAAGCCATTTTCTTCATGATTGGTACAGCCATGGTATTGACCCTCTTTGTAGAGTTGTTTACGTTGAGGGGAGATATCAATCGCATGAACACGGTTTTCAAGTTTTATCTTCAAGCCTGGACATTGCTTTCGTTGTCTTCCGCGGTTGCTCTGGGCGTGAACCATCCATCTGTGGATATAAAGTGGAATTCTTCCTGGAGAAATGTCTGGTACCTTCTTGGCTCAGTATTATTTGCCAGTGCGTTGCTCTTCCCGTTGATAGGAGGAATGGACAAAATCAGAGACCGAATGAGCCCATTTGCTCCTCATACGCTGGATGGCATGGCATACATGCCTTACAGTACTTATAACGAGAGCGGCGTAGAATTATTTTTGAAAGAAGATTATGATGCTATTGTTTGGATGCAAGAAAACGTTTCTGGAACTCCAGTTATTGTGGAAGGACATGTGCCAGAATATCGTTGGGGAAACCGATATGCCATTTATACGGGGTTGCCTGCTGTTGTAGGTTGGAACTGGCATCAACGTCAGCAACGTGCACTTACCCCTGAATCGTGGGTAACCGACCGAGTAAAAGCTGTTGCTGACTTTTATACTCTCCCTGACCAGCAATTTGCCCAGGAATTTCTCCAAAAATATCATGTGCGATATATTATCGTGGGAGGTTTGGAAAGGGCGATCTATCCACCAGAAGGCCTGCAAAAATTTGAGCATTTTAACGGGGTTCTGTGGGATGAAGTATACCGAAATGGGCAAACGGTGATTTACAAGGTTCGGAACTAAAATTTTGAAAGCCTTCTTTGCCTTCATAACCAAAGGATGAAGTGTGGAACTATGAGCAGCATTTCATTTTCCGAAAATAGCGAAAGTCAAACTGTAATTCAGCGCTCCTGGGTATTCGCCGGGATTGTCATATTGGGGCTTGTACTGCGATTTTTCAATTTGGGGGCGGCACCCTTAGGGGAGAGCGAGGCACAACAGGCTTATCATGTTCTCAATCCTGCAGACGAGTCTTTCGTTTCTCCTTTATACATGAGTATTACTTCTTTTCTTTTCTGGCTCTTTGGTGCTACGAATTTCCTTGCGCGTTTGCTTCCAGCATTGATGGGGAGTGCGCTCATTTTTTTGCCACTTTTCTTCCAAAAAGAGCAAAAAGATGGTTCTGCATTATGGATAGCCTTGTGGTTGGCGATTGACCCTGGGCTTGTTGCGACGTCTCGTCAGGTGAATACTCAAATTTTACTTTTGACCACTTTACTTTTTTCGCTTGTTTTCCTGTGGAATAAAAAATACTTTCTTGGATTGCTTTTTGGTTTATTTTCCATTTTTTCAACTCCGTTCTTTTTTCATATCCTGATCCCTGTTCTTCTTACAGGTTTCGTTGCAACGTATTTTTGGGGCATGGACTTTACCCCAATTCGAATGAAGGATTTTCTTAAGCCTTGGATATGGATTGTCTTCCTTGTTGTATTTTTGTTAATTTCTTGTTTCATGTTTTTGCCCCAAAATCTTGGAGGATGGGTAAATTTCTTACCACAGTATCTGAAAGCATGGCGGTCTTCCTCAGAGACGGGATATTCTCTCTTTTTGTTTGGCATAATTGGATACGAATCAGCCTTGCTGTTTATGGCAATCCTTGGAGGAATTCGTTTTTTCAAACAAAATACAACGGCAAGAGTTATGCTGACCGGGGCAGGACTTACCCTCCTCTGGGTACTGGTATTTCCTGGAAAGCAAGTACTTGATCTGATTTTTGTCATTGCCCCTCTCACCTACCTTGCGGGGATTCAATTGCACGAAATGATCCAGCATAGTTTGAGAGAGAGACGTTTATCTTTGGTTTTGGGGATTGCCCTTTTGGGAATCTTTGCTTACCTTTCTCAAATTATCTTTCGTGGTTTTGGGGGTGAAAATCTATTTTTGAAGGTTTTGTCCATTCTAATTCCTCTCCTGGTGGCAATGATTCTGACGTTGATTGTCATGTGGGATAGTTCTTTGTCTACTGCTCTTCATGGGATTTATTGGGCTTTGGGGATTTTCCTGATATTGCTCAGTACCTTTTCTCTCTTTCGTATTACGTCTGTTGAGAGTGGTAAAGAGGTTTGGAAAGTTCCAGGCGCAATTCAAGGGGAGCGGACCATGCTCTCTTTTGTTAAGGAAGTGGATGAATGGCGAAAAGTGCGGTCAACCCCCCTCACAGTTGCTATACCTGCTGAAGGGTATGTCTGGAAATGGGTCTTTCGTAACTATTCGACCGTGCCTTTGGGAACAGGGCTTTCCAATGGATCACAGCCAGACATTTTGGTTACTTCCAGCATGGTGACAATGGATAGTACTGTTGGGTATCGAGGGCGCGTTTTTCAGGCTGGGCAAATTGTGAATTGGGCTTTTCTCACTCCGTCCGAATGGTTAGAGTGGATTTTTTCTAGAAATCTTCCGAATGTGGTGATTCAAAAACAAGAGGTCATTCTTTGGGTGAGGAACGAAATTCTGGCGGAAGGTCTATCGGGTATTCAATCTTCAACCTCGCCCGGAGCGTTTTCCACACTGCCAAAAGAAAAACAAACAGATTAGAATGGTTTATAAATTGGATTATAATGGTTGAAATAATAAGACTTCAATTTGAAACCTACTGTGATGAAGAAAGTGATTATTTTTACGGATGGGGCGTGTATAGGAAACCCGGGCCCGGGAGGGTATGCGGCGATTTTAATCTATGGGAAAAACAAAAAGGAAATAACCGGAGGTTTCCGCTATACCACGAATAATCGGATGGAACTGATGGCTGCCATAGCAGCATTAGAAGCCCTCAAGGAGCCCTGTGAGGTTATTTTATACTCGGATTCAAACTACCTGGTTGAGAATTTTTCTTCCGGGTTGGTGTTTCGCTGGCGTGAGAAAGGGTGGAAACGGAATAAAAAAGAGCCTGTAGAAAACGTCGATTTATGGACGAGGTTTATAAAAAATTGTGAGACTCATAGAGTTTCATTAGAATGGGTCATGGGACATCAGGGTATTCGGGAAAATGAGCGGTGTGATTTCCTAGCCCGTCAAACAGCAAAAAGGAACGATTTACCCGCGGATAGGGCTTTTGAAGAGGGCTTAACCAGGTCACTTGAACCCACATTGTTAGATTGCCAGTAAAGAAAGGGTCCGTTATGAAAATTCTTGTCACCGGAGGGGCGGGATTTATTGGGTCACATGTGGTTGACCAGTTTATCGAGGCTGGACACGATGTCGTTGTGGTGGATAATCTTTCGACAGGACGGGAAAAGAACCTTAATCCGAAGGCTCGGTTCTATCGGGTAGATATTCGTGATCCTGAACTTCGTAAAGTGTTTGAAATTGAGAAGCCTGAAGTTGTAGACCATCATGCGGCACAGATGAACGTCAGACGTTCCGTTGCTGATCCACTTTACGATGCGGATGTAAACGTTCGAGGGTCTGTGCATTTATTGGAACTCTGTCGAGAATATGGGGTTCGAAAGATTATCTATATTTCCAGTGGAGGGGCGGTGTATGGTGAACCGGTTTATCTTCCTTGTGACGAAGAACACCCCGTCCGTCCGCTATGTCCGTATGGCTTGACCAAATATGCTTTTGAGTTGTATTTGTATATCTATCAGCAAAATTATGGAATCGATTACACAGTTTTTCGCTATCCAAATGTTTATGGCCCACGGCAAGACCCTTTGGGAGAAGCAGGGGTCATTGCTATTTTCACCGGGCAGATGTTGCGTGGGGAGCCTGTAACCATTTACGGCACAGGCGACCAGGTAAGAGATTATGTCCATGTGTATGATTGCGCAAGGGCAAATTTGCTTGCTTTAGAAAGCGGTAGTGGGCGAGTATACAACCTCGGAAGCGGAAAAGGCACCACGGTGAATGAACTCTTTCAACGTTTGAAAGCAATTACCGGGTACTCGGGCATGCCAAATTATGCCCCGGCAAAGCTTGGTGAGACTTTCAAAATTTATCTCAATGCTCAAAGGGCAAAAGAAGAACTGGGTTGGGTACCTACAATCTCTCTGGAAGAGGGGTTGAGGAACACTGTAGAATACACAAAACAGAGCGAAATCCTGTGAGTCGTTGGGTGAATTGCAATTCAGTTACGAAGGTCCCAAAACAATTGACAATTCATGACTTATTAGATTAACATTTTTAAGGAGTTAAAAATCCACATTTTTTAAAATAGAGTATCGTTTATTTTGTGGAGGCGTTGACTCAGAACGGGATAGTTGGTCGCTTTCCCAAGAATTTGGGAAGTGTTCTGATGAGCCAGTAGCGAAACCGACCACAAAAAGGTCGGTTTCGCTTTCTTAATATTTTGAGGAGATCTTCAAGAAATTATGGTAACAGACCAGCGTGTTCTGACTGCCGAGAAACCAGAACCTTTAACACATGGCAGCCATGGTGTCAGATTGTATTTACAACGTCAAGCCGACACGTTGCCAAGATACCTTCTTGAGCAGTTGATGTATGCCATGTTTGGTTGGATACCCACAATTATTGGAATTGGGATTAGAGCGATTATGTACCGTATCATCCTGTCTATCAAAGGATGGGCGGCTATTGAAAACCATGTGAGACTTAGATTTGCCAATCGAATCAAACTGCATCATGGGGTGTATCTGGATCAAGGGGTGTATCTTCATGCTTGTCCAAACGGCATTGAAATTGGAGAAAACTCAATTGTGATGCACGGTGCTGTTCTGCACGTGTATAACTTTAGAAACTTACCACATGCTGGAATTCGTATAGGCAAGGATTGTTTGATAGGAGAATATTCCGTGATTCGAGGACAGGGTGGAGTGTGGCTCGGCGATCGAGTATATACTTCGCCCTTTACTCAGATTTTGGCCGTTAATCATGTTTTTCGAAATCCAGAAGAGCCATTTATCTATCAGGGAATCACAGCGGAGGGAATAATCATTGAGGATGATGTATGGCTTGGAGCAGGATGTATTATTACAGATGGGGTGAAGATTGGTAAAGGATCTGTAGTGGCTGCTGGCTCTGTGGTTACCCATGATGTGCCTGCGCATACTCTTGTAGGTGGTGTGCCCGCAAAGATCATTCGGGAAATTACGGAAGAAAACTTTCCAGTAAATGGTCGAAAAGTTTACTTTTAGCAAAGAGGAGAACATTATGCCGATGTTATCGATTGTAATACCTGCTTACAATGAGGAAAACGGAATTGCAGAAATCATGCTTCGTGTGTTGAAGACGCGCGAGAACTTGAGAGCAGTAGGAATTGAAGATCTGGAACTACTTGTGGTCAATGATGGAAGTCGGGATCGCACTGCTGAGGAGGCTGGAAAAGTTGCTGCTCAATATGATTGTGTCCGTGTAATTTCTCATCCTAAAAACAGGGGCTATGGTGCCGCATTGAAAACGGGATTTTCAGCGGCTCAGGGCGAATTAATCGGTTTTCTGGATGCAGACGGGACTTATCCACCAGAGTATTTCCCTCAACTTTGCCAGGTGGCATTGAATGGCATAGACTTGGTGATTGGTTCTCGCATGGCGGGAGCAGAAAGTAGAATGCCCTTAACTCGTCGGATTGGAAATGTAATTTTTGCCACTCTGTTGAATATCCTGGGGTGGCAAAAGATTACCGATAGTGCCTCTGGGATGAGGGTCTTTCGAAAAGAAATCTTAAGACAGATTTCACCATTACCGGATGGACTGAATCTTACCCCTGTTATGAGTACACGCGCCGTCCATGAGGGGATTAAGATGGCGGAGGTGGCTATCCCTTACAGTGAAAGGGTTGGACGCTCAAAACTTAGCGTGATCAGGGATGGAACAAGATTCTTTCAATCCATGGTTTGGACGGTTTTGGGGTATAACCCCGTTCGCGTGCTTGGAATATTGGGGTTGGCGGGAGTCGTCCCAGCAGTTTTAATTGGTTTGGGACTGGTGATTGCTCGTTTGATGGGAATTACCACGTTGGGACCATGGGGGGTGGTCGCAGTGTTTTCCGCGCTGGTATTAGGGGTAACCGGTGTAAGCCTTTTTGCTTTGGGTGCCACTTTTAATTACATCGTCTTGCTCTGTTGCAAAGATAGGTTAGGAAGAGATACACCTAGCGGTGTATGTTGTAGACCAGTCCTTTGATAATCGGTTCTCGGTTTTGCAGGCTGCGTTTCCGCGAGCGGATGGCTTGCCCGAATTTGCGCTTGATGACCGAATTCACGGTTTCGGTCTTCCAGCGTTGACCATAGAGACCATCCAGGCGAGCCGCAGAGACAAGCTCGCTTCTTGCTCGTCGTTCAGGGGCCAGCAAATTTCCACCTCGCCGAACGGGTGGAATCAAGTCTTGAGGCCGGACAGTCCGACCATCGAACCCTGAATCGGCCAGCAAGACCCAAGCCCGACGTTTGGCAAACCGCCTGGCTTTGCGGCGCAGATAGCCCAGATAAGGGGCATCGCTACCTGGACCCCAGCCGGATTGCATCGCAAGGATGAATTGCGAGACAATTCCAACGGCATAAACGCCCTTCGCCCAGTGGCGATAGGCTTTTCCCGAACGGCTTTGGTAGTAAGAACTGGCCGGGCCGGGTGAGAAGCCGGTACTATCGGCAGCCACCCCTTCTTCTTCAGGCCGTCCGATTTCCTCGAGCAAGGTCTCGTTCATGCGCATCCAATCCGCTTTGCGTATCTTGGCGTAGGTACGTTGCAGGGTCGTATGATCGGGAACACGCGGTAATTCCAGCTCCTTACCAACCGCATCGCTTGCCAGCAGCCATTCTTCCATGTCGCGATAGCTGAGATTCAGGTAGAACATCAACAAAACACAGGCCCCCAACTGCGGCAACGTGAAGTGATGGGGACTCTTGGCATGTGAATACATCGGTAATGCTTGTTTGGCAAGCCGGTAGGCGATCCTCGCCACTCGGACGTATCTGCTTTCTCGTGTGGTCATACCGTATGTTTACCACATTTCAACCATGATTGCAACAGAGCAACATCGTCTCGTTATTTTATAAAGCCCCTATTCGACAAGGATTGTTTGGAAAACCCGTTTTTAAGACCCCCCTTGAGCAGGAATTTGGCTGGATGGGGTTGCTTTCAGTAGTTGCCGGATTGGCTATTGGGATTGTCAGTTTGGTTTTAGGGTTATCAGGCTGGGAGATTACCCGATTATGGCTGTACCTGCTTGGTGGGGCGTTGTTAACTCTTGTAGGGGTACAACTGGTTATCTACTGGATATTGATTCGTGTATTAGGGGAATTGAGTCAGCGCGAATTGCTAACCAATAAAGATCTTAATGGTTTGTTTAGTGAAGAGTAATTTTACAGGAGGAAAAGATGGATCAACAACCTCGTGAATTTAAAAACCTGGGAACTGCGCGTATTGCCAAACTCCGCGAAGCCAATTTTCCCAATGCAGATGAAGTGGTACGAGAAGCGATTCTCAGTCGGGAGAGATCAGCTGATGCTGTAGATATTTTACTGGTAAACCCTCCATCTCCTGACGGAGGCATCTGGATTCGTTCGCAGCATCGGGTTGGGAGGCGTTCCAGAGAAAATATGGTTTGGCCACAAGTTTCTCTTGCTCAGATGGCTGCTATTTTACGTGATGCTTATACGGTAAAGGTGATAGATTGTATCGGCTCGCGCATTGGTTGGAACGAGTTCCGGGCTTTACTTGACCGATATCAACCTAAATATTACCTGACCCAGGTCACTGCGCCTACCCTGGAGAATGACATGTACGGAGTGTTTTTGGCAAAGAACCGGGGCGCAAAGACGATGGCTTTTGGTACTCATGTAACACCTATTCCCGTGGAAACGATGAAGGGATTTGTTTCGTTAGATTTTGTGTTATATGGTGAACCTGACCTGACGATAAGGGACTTGCTGGATCACCTGGAAAACAAAATCCATCTTCGCCCTCCAGAAATTCAGGTCATGTTTGATAAGGAGATGGGATATAAACCTGCAATTGAGGATGGAAAGTTGAATCTGGCTGGGATTCGAGGAATTGTGTGGAGGAAAGGGGAAGAGATTATCAAGAATCCTCCCAGACCTTTCATTGCTGATTTGGATGATTTGCCTATCCCTGCTCATGAACTTTTGCCTTTGCAGAGTTACCGAATGCCCATGATGAAGGGCCCCTTTACGTTTATTGTGACCAGTCGGGGTTGTACGGCTGGATGCACGTATTGCATTAAGCATGTCTCTTATCAGTATACGGTGAGATTACGTTCCCCTGAAAAAATCGTTGAAGAACTTTGGGTATTGAAGAAATTGGGGATCAATAACATTCATATGTATGCAGATCTTTTTACCGTAAGCAGAGATCAGGTAGTTGATTTATGCCGTTTGATCATAGATCAAGGTTTAAAGATCAAATGGACCTGTAATAGCCGGGTGGATTATGTTGATGAGGAAATGCTCAACTTGATGGCTAAAGCAGGATGCTGGTTTATTTCTTGGGGTATTGAAAGTGGCAATGAACAAATTTTGCGTCATGCCAGAAAGGGTGCCTATCCTGAGAGAGCCATTCATTCCCTGACCCTTGCAAAGAAGGCAGGGATTCGGAATTGGGGGTATTTTATTATCGGTCTGCCCGGTGAAACCGAGGAGACTATTCGACAGACCATTGACTTTGCGAAGAGCCTTCCCTTAGATTTGGCACTTTTCCACATCGCTGCTCCATATCCCGGAACGCCCTTTTTCTTTGAGGTTGTCCGTGAAGGCTGGTTCCGCAAAGGTACCCGTTGGGAACAGGTAGATATGGATAAGGAAACGGTGCTGGATTATCCGCATTTACCGGCCGAACGTTTGATGTATTGGCAGAGGAGAGCATTTCGGGAATGGGCATTTCGCCCAGGTCCTATGCTTACTTATTTGAAAATGTTGTTGTCGGATGTACATACGTTCAAGATTGCTCTGGATGTAGGGATTCAAACTCTGCGCTGGCAAGTGAAAGGCTCTTAAGTGTGTTGACAATAAATCTTGGAGGTCGTCATGGGACATTTAGATGAGTACATGCAAGATCTTAAGAGAGTTCTTGAAAAAATTCCTTTGGAAAAGGTGGAAGAAGTCATTCGATTACTGCAAAATGCACGAATGAACGAAAAGCAAGTTTTTATTCTTGGAAATGGTGGAAGTGCTTCGACAGCGTCTCACATGGTATGTGATCTGGCAAAAAACACCAGAAAAAGAGGTTTCCCGCACTTTCGTGTTTTTGGTTTAACCGACAATATGGCAATCATGACTGCCTATGCCAACGACGAAGGATATGAGACTGTATTTGCAAATCAATTGGAGAATTGGGTAGAGGCAGGGGATCTGGTTATTGCTATATCGGCGAGTGGAAATTCTCCAAATGTCCTCAAGGCAGTTGAATTGGCTAATCAAAGACGCGCTATTACGGTTGGTTTTACGGGAATGACGGGGGGAAAACTTATTCATCTTGCCCAGGTTGTAATTCATGTACCAAGCATGAGAATTGAACAGGTAGAAGATGTTCACCTTATGCTTGAACACATGATTTGTAGTGCGATCAAGGAAATGGAAGTTCCTGTTCATGCTGGAGAAGTTCTTTCCCCCGGACCTCTGGATAAAGCAGAGCAATTGTTTGGTTTTCCGGTGGCAAGCGATGAACAACTCCAATCGGATAAATCTGAATTGCTTGAGGCAATTACCAGAGAGTTTTCTGAAAAACTGGACCTTCACGAATTTTTACCGAAAATTTTGGATTTTACGGTGCAATCCGTTGGAGCAACCAGTGGCTCGATCGTAGTGCTTGATGAGAATGGCGAAGTCATTGAAGGGGCGATTACTTATGCGGGTGAAGTTCTGCGAAAGCCGTCAAATACACTGAGCCGGGCAACTCAAGAGGGGTTAGCCAATTGGGTTATTGAAAATCGCCAACCCGCATTAGTGGAAAACACAATGAGAGACCCTCGGTGGATGCAGTCTGAGCCTCAAAAAGTTCAAACAGATGTTGCCCGTTCCGCTATTTGTGTCCCATTAATGGTGCAGGATCGCGTAGCGGGTGTTCTTACCCTTAGCCGACCTTCGCCCTACCACTTCACGATGGAAGATTTAGCCATGCTGACCACAATTACTGTGGCAATTTCTTATTCTTTTAGAAGAAAGGATTGAACAATCTTAAAAAACATTGCCAAATACAAAAATTGAGGTATAATTACCACTGCAATCGGGGCGTGGCGCAGCCCGGCTAGCGCGCTTGCATGGGGTGCAAGAGGTCGAAGGTTCAAATCCTTTCGCCCCGACCATAAGTGAGGAGAGCAGAACAATCTGAGGTTACATGGAAAACTTCAGATTGTTCTGCTTTTGATGCCTTTCATTATTGAGTTTTCTCCCTTTTTTGGGTAATATATTTCTACTATGAAAAAGAATGAGGTTAGTCGTCGAGATTTTCTCAAGCTTATTGGACTGGGGTTGGGCTCTCTTGCATTTCGTCCTTTTCTGGTTGATTCTAGCCTTGGGGCAGGTGGTGATATTTTTCGTGTAGCCACATATTCGGTTTCTGTTTATAAAGAACCAAATGACAAAAGCCCCATCCTTTACCAGCGGTACCGGGATGAATTGATCAATGTTTACGAGGAAGTTATATCGCCTTACGGACCAGGTTACAACCCTATTTGGTACCGGGTGTGGAGAGGGTATGTGCACAGTGCCCGACTCCAAAAAGTCAAATTTCAAACCAATCCGGTAATCCAGGATATTCCTAAAGGTGGACGTCTAGCAGAAGTAACGGTACCTTTTACTCAATCTATGCGGTATTTACCATGGCAGAAAAAGTGGGAACCGGTTTACCGATTATATTTTGAGTCTACCCATTGGGTAACAGGTGTCGAACAAGGACCGGACGGAAGACCCTGGTATCGTATTCATGATGAATTGTTGGAATTCCATTATTTTGTTCCCGCAGAGCATCTTCGCTTAATTCCTGATGAAGAATTTACTCCGATTTCCCCCCAGGTAAAGGCTTGGGAGAAGACGATAGATGTATCCATTGCACGACAGGAATTAATTTGTTATGAAGGAGGGAAAGAAGTACTCCGCTCGCGAGTATCTACAGGGGTGTCAAGGTGGAATCCAGACCCTACCAGTATTCCTACCGAAACTCCCACGGGAGAATTCCATATATTCTCTAAGATGCCCTCAAAACACATGGGAAACGGTCAGGTGACCGCGGATATTGAGGCATATGAACTTGTAGGGGTACCATGGACAAGTTTCTTTGTGGAAACTGGTGTGGCAATTCATGGGACGTTCTGGCATCGAAATTGGGGAACTCCTATGAGTAGAGGATGTGTCAATGTTCCCACAGATATTGCTAAGTGGATTTTTCGCTGGACGACCCCAATATGTGAACCAGGGGTATGGGAACAAAAGGGTTACGGAACTCTGGTGGTAGTTCATTAGACAAAGTAGAGAAAAACCTGATTACCCAATAATTTTCCTCTTTTTGTCAAACGAAGTCTTTTGTTTTCATTGAACCATTCTATGAGCCCGCGTGCTAGTAGAAATTCTATTTCCTTACCAAAAACTTCGAGTAGCGAAACACCAAAGCGGTGATAGAACTCTAGCAGGCTCACTCCTTCATGAGTGAGACGTAATCCTACCATCATAAATTCTTTCATTTGCTCTTGCCTGTCCAGGATAAGAATTTGGTCAACGGCCGCGCTGGCAGGAAATTGATGAGAAGAAAGAGACTTGATCCGGTTTATATATTCAGGTATTCCGAGCACATTAGAGATTCTGGTATTTTCAAAGAACCCATGAGAGCCTGCACCGAATCCAAGATATGGCAGATATCGCCAATATTGCAGATTGTGACGACACATTAGCCAGTCTCCATTCAAATCTTGCTTTGCCCAGTTTGAGATTTCGTATTGTAAATATCCTGCTTCAGCCATTGCATCCATTGAGTATTCATATAACTCTGCTGCATCATCATCAGAGGGCATGGAGATTTTCCCCTCTTCAACCCAGTGATTGAGTGGGGTTCCCTCTTCAACTGTTAATGAGTAAAGCGACACGTGTTCTGGTTGAAGAGACAAGGCAAATTCAAGGGAGTTCTTCCATGTCTGTATAGTTTGCCCGGGTATTCCAAAGATCAGGTCGAGATTGATGTTTTGAAATCCTGCCTTTCTCGCCTGGATAACAGAATTTTGTACATCTTCCACAGTATGAATCCGGGTAAGGAATTTCAATTCCTTGGGAATAGCGCTTTGCATTCCTATAGACAAGCGGTTAAACCCTGCCTCTCGCAGTTCTTCAAATAAGTGCGGTTCAACAGTCCCCGGATTAGCCTCTAGGGAAATTTCGGCTTTTTCCATGACTTGAAAATGGGATCTTACGGTATGCAGAACTTTGTTGAGTAAACTGGCAGATAAGTAAGAAGGAGTTCCACCTCCGAAAAAGATCGTTTGAACGCTGATCCCCTCGGGAGCCGCTTCACTCACAACAGCAATTTCTCTACATAACGCTTCGGTGTAAGCAGGGATCCATTTTTCCATTCCAGCATATGTGTTGAAATCACAATAAGCACAGCGATGGACACAAAAGGGAATATGGATGTATATACTTACCGGTATCATTGTAGGCAGGATATCATATCTTTGGTTTACTTGCAAAGGGAGAGTTAGCCTTGGACCTGGCCATAAGCGTAAAAAGTGGGTACAAAAGATAATCGCTTTCCTTTTACAAAATTCTGAAAATCTTTCTCACGATAGGATTGAATTTCTTCAAATGAGAGATAACCCCAGAGGTCATTTTCGAGTGTTTCCCATTCGTTTACAAACTGAGAATGTGTTAAGGGAAATTTCCACTCGCCACTATATAGCCCTGAGGTCACATGACGTAATCCACATTCGTTGAACAGAGCAAACAATTCTCGCCCCATAGTGGGGTTAATGCCTCTTTTAATCAAAGATTGTTTTTGGATTTGGCCTAATTTAGCAGTTTCGCCGGGGTAATCAATCCTTGCTTCGTAATCAGGTTCTGCGAAAGCGACAATCCACCCACCGGGCATGGTTACTCGAATTAATTCCTTAAGAGCATTTTGGGGATGTTTTAGCCAGAGAAACACAAAGTGTGTGATTGCGCAATGAAAAAAACGTGGGGGGAATGGTAGATGATAGATGTCGGCTTGTGCATGGAAGGAAATATCAGGGCGTTGACGCCGGCTATAAGCAAGAACGTCACGGTTTAAGTCGATTGAATATACCTCGGCGGGATACTTTTGGGCAATCTCATTTCCCAAGACCCCAGTACCACTCCCAGCGTCCAACACTCGAAAAGGTGCAGAAAAACGCTGACGGAAAAAGAAATTTCTGAGTGGACGTGTCCATTCCGATTGGCGCTGATAAAGCCGGTCAAGAAACTCCACGGGTGACCCTTCTTCTTTCTAAAGCGGCATTCCAGATAGATTCCCATGAGTCGTGTAACAGGTTCCCTAGAATCTGAAAATCGCCTTGGGCTGGTAGAACATCCCCATCAGGTTCCACATAAAGGGATGGATATCTTGTGAAAGTATTACTCTCTTCAGACAGAGCAATCTCTAAAGAGACAGGATGAAGGTGTGAATATGGTACGGGGATGTCCCATACCAGCCGAAATCCCATTTCTGAAATCTTGTTTCTTGCCCAGAGAACCTCATCTTTCAATTCGAAGGCGTTGGTAGACAAAGAAAGATTTTTGACCCCTAAATTTTGAAGATTCTCAATCCATTCAATATATTGAGGACGATTTCTGGATGTAATGGTGAGGTGAACTGTCAGGAAAATATCTTGCTCAATTAACAATCTGAGGGTGTTCCATATTCCATGATCCGATTCAGAGAAAATAATCATAATGTGGTCCAGACCACATTCATTAATCAACTGAGAGATATTTGATTCATTGAATGTGCAACCCGTGGTGAGTAAACCTGTGATCATCCCCAATTGACTTGAAAAATGAATGAGAGCAGAAAGATCTTCTCTCAAGGTGGGTTCACCCCCGGTAAATATGACATGTGGTATTCCAGCATCCGATGCTTTTCTCAGTATGCTTTCCCATTTCTCTGTTCGGAGTTCAGATTTTACTCTTTCTACAGGCGCAGAACGGAGAAAGGAATTATCTGGATGACGGTAAGTGAGTGCGCAATCCAAACGATAAGGAGCGGAAATAGCCCCCGTGTTTACTTCGGTTCTCTCAATGCCCAGATAGGCGACGGGATCAAGGTCTGGTATGTTCAGGAGAGTGTCTATTTGGCTGATGAATTTCTGAATATCTGCGACAGATTGTTCTTGGGAAACCCCATATCTTTTGCGGATGTTTTTCGAGATTTTCTCTAGAGGGATATTTTGAATGAGATAATATGCCAGTTCTGTTGCTGTCTGATTTAAGTGCAAAACCAGACTCCCGTTGAGAATTAAAATTCCATTTCCATCTTTTTCTACTCTGAGGTGTGCTTTGTTTGGCAAAGAAGACTGAGTATACAGGTTTCCCCTATAATTCCCTGGTGGGATTGGGCCATGGGCAGGGAAGAAGCGACTGAATAGGCTAGAAATATCCATGTTGAACCCTCACAGAGGCAGAAATTTGCTCGATTTCACTTAATACTGGTATTGGTTTGAAATTTGGGTCATGTTCTTTGGCTAATGGGCACCCTCCCCCGCAAATGTCCAGAATCTGACACTGTTTACACTCATTTGGGAGTGCCGATCTGTTTCTAATGGATGCAGCAAGGGGATGATTCCAAATTTCTTCCCAGGACTGGAAAAGCAGATTTCCCAGAGAGGAATAGTACGATTGGCAAGGAATCACATCTCCGTTTGGTTCAATTGCCATGGCATAACGCGCGGCTGTACATCCTTTGACGCCAAGCCCCATTTCAAGCGGATTGAAATTACAGTAGTGTGTAGGAGTGTACCAGATGAGCTTTTGACCCGTTTGACGGGTAAGCTGATTGACGCTTTCTAAAACTGTGGTTAGTTCTGGCTCAGTCAATCCTGTACCAACAGTTTTGCCATGACCTGAATAGATCAAAGCATTTAATCCTATGGTAGGCACGCCTAATTTCTGTAAAAACTGTATGGTTTCAAGAATAAAAGGTGTGTTTTGCTTAAGAAGCGTTGTGTTGGTCATTACATACAATGAAGTTTCAAGGGCATTACGAATGCCTTCTACTGTTAGATACCATGCTCCTGAATGGGTTACCATCTCATCATGAATTTTCTCTAAATGTGACTCAATGGTGATTTGAACATGGTCCAGACCTGCATTCACCAATTTTTTCAAATATTCGCGATTAGAGAGGCATGTTCCGTTTGTGTTTAAGCCTGTAATCATCCCGATTTTTTCAGCAAATTCAATTAAGTCCGGTAAGTCATGTCTAAGAGTAGGCTCTCCCCCGGTAAATACCAGATGGGGGATCCCAATGTCCCAGAGTTTCTGAATAATTGTTTTCCATTTTTCTGTTGGCAATTCAGGAAAATTTCTTGAGCGGGCATTGTAACAATGAGAACACTGGTTGTTACAGCGATATGTAAGTGCCAGATCCATTCGATAGGGAGCAAAAGGAGTATCGTTGAACGGTATGGTTGTCTCTAATTCAAGATCACAAATTGGACAGGCGTTTTCAGATTGTGTAAGTGCACAAATTTGTTCAGATATCTTTTCATAGTCTTGCCCGATTGTGTCTGAACTTGTGGCAAACCATCTTGCAAGATTCTTAACCGCATCTTTGGAAGAAACATTTTCAAGCCATAGATAGGTCATGAGGGTAGCGCTAGGATTGAGATGAAATACTCTATTCGCGTTGATGACCAAGACCCCACTCCAATCGGGATGAATTCTCAAGTGAAGTCTCATTTTTGTTCCGTTGTTTTTTCTTGCATAATGGTAAATCCCCGGATTTGGAAGGGACAAACGTTTCTTGGTTATTGAAGACAGCCACTTATCAAAGAAGACTGACATAGGCTATCTTCCTCCTCCTGCACAAGCACACGCACAACCAGCACATGCACAAGCACAAGCGCAGGCGCACGAACTTCCCCCTCCGCCGCTTCTTCCCCCCCATGAGGAAGAAGTTGTGGATTTGGGTACAGGATTGGTTTTTTCTGTAATCCCGGACGTAAATGAAGTTACATCTCCAATCACTGAAGATGCAAAAGACTGAATACCCCCAACGATGGAAGCAGCAAAATCCGCACCAGGTAATGAGGGGAGAGATAAACTTCCGGGCGCGTGTCCTACCTGCGAAGGTTTTGGAGCAACAGATGAGCCTGGCTTTCCGAATCCTGGATCGTACCTTGTCCACCATGAGGGGACAATTACTGGACGGTTGGTAAAGATTTCCTGAGAACGGTCTTCGAATCTTTTATCCAGCATTGTCCAATACATGGCTTTCTCAAACAGGTCGCTTTGTACTTCCGGCGTGTTTGCGGCTTCGACCTGTTCCCAGGCTCGTCGTGTAATATCTTGGTAATATTCAACAGTTTCTTTTCTGCTAAACCCCCTCATTTTCTCGCTAACTTCCTTGACCAGGTTCACCATGAGGTCCTGGAGCATTTTTCTCTGGTTTTTTGCATTCTCCTGTTTCATTGCTTCAAGAAATGCAACTTCGTAATCACGAAGTTCGACGTTTTCTGGAAGGGGAAGTACTCGAATTTTCAAAGGTTCTCTTGAGATGACTTCTGCTGCGCCTTTGCGGACGACTGAAAACAAGATCATGGTAAGAACTTTTTCGAGCGGCTGTTCCATCAAGATAGCTGCTTCAACCGCTGTAAGTCCTCTCTTGATACCATTTCCCTCAATAGAAATTTTTGGGGGAAGATATTGCAGTTTACGTTTTTTCTCTGCATTGGAGATTCCCCAAATAACAAGGACAAAAAAGCCAACAAAAACAGCCAATATGATGGAAAAACAGATTGCCCCGCTTGCCTCTTCACTGAGAATAGGTTCAGAAACTAATGCTGTGTTATCCACCAACCGTGCAGGGAAGGCCGCTCCAAAAATATATTGCGTGTAACTGTTAGCCTGATTTGATCTCCAGCGATAAAAAACATTCCCTGACGAGTCATACCCACTCTCTGGCTCGGTATTCCCTGGCCAATTTCTAGGGGTAAACCATCTTGGCTCTTCAGGTTTTAAGCCAGGTGGCAGGTGTAAAGTGACTGTAATGTTTGAGGTTCCTCGGGTAAATTCTTCTCCAAAAGAATTGGGAGAGAATTGAAAACTGGCATAAGGTTCGTTTACACCCTCCACGCGGTTGGTTTTGTAAAGCATTTTGCGAATTTGGGGAATCCAAACTTCTACAGTGCCTTTTGATCCTGGGGGAATAGCCTGGGCAGGGCTCAATTCCAGCGCAATTCCGGGAGAGATATAGGGTGATTCTACGATCCGCGAAATCGGGTTTCCGTTAATTTGTGCAGTAATCGAAGACAAATCATAATCGGAGGTGGGCAAGCCGATATCTATGGCATCGATTGGAGCACCTGAGGGTAAATTCTTAAATACATAGAGGTAATGAAGGGAAACAATCCCGGTTGGGGAGACATACAGGTCAACAGAGACCTCTTCCACTTCAAAGAGCAACGATTGTGCATAACCAGTTGTGTTAAAGAAAAATAAAAGGAGAGCCAAAGATACGAATCGAACCAAGAATTTTTTCATCTTTCTATCACCCTTGAGATCACCATTTGGGTTCTTCAGTGAGTTGATATACTGTTGAACAGTATGGACAGGTAACCACTGGAGCGCCGTTCACCATCTTAATGTTTTCTGCGTTTAGTACTCCTCCGCATGAACGACATTTGAGAGTGTCAAGATTAACATTTCCGGGAAGATCAACTTTGAGTGTGATATTGGGAGCTGCTTCTACTTTGGGTTTTTTAGAGGCAAAGTAAACAAGGAGCAGTCCAATCCCGACCGTGATGATACCAATGACAATCCATACCGGTTGTCCTTGAGCACCGAATGCCCCCCATATGAAGAGAACACCGAAGAAAATCAAAATGCTTGCTAGAATATACCCTATTGTCTTCATTTGAAAGTTTTCTCCTGGTCATTATTGAATATAGCATCCTTTATAATCAGGGTTCAAGTTTTTTATGTCATAAATTTGTCAAAAAAAATGATCGCCCCAGTTTTTGGGGGCGATCATTGTCCGTAAAAAGAATTTATTTTTCAACAAAGATTTCTACATAAAATGTACATTTTACTGTGGAACCTGCTGATAAGGTCCAATAGGTAATCTGGTATCCTGCTTTTTCAGGCGCTGTCATGGTAATTGTGATATCAATTGTTCCATTTGGTTCAACCGATTTCGGTAAATCAATGACATCTTTGCTGGTGTGCATGGGCACTCCCCCTTTAAAGCGGACATCAATGCTATCAGAACGCCAGGGTTCTGTGCTAGTATTTTGGAGAGTCCACGATACTCGAAATGTCTCCCCTGCCTTAATGGTTTTTCCGTCTTCTGGTGATTGAGCAAGCACTTTACATTTTCCCTCTAAAGGCAAGCGTGCATTTGTGGGATAAACAGTCTTAAGAATAGGGGTGGGAGAGGGAAGCACAAAAGGTGTATTGGTTGGAAGAGGCGTAGACGTAGGGCGTTTGGTCGCTTCACTTATCAATGTGGGAAATGCGGTTGGAGTCCAGGTTGGAGGAAGACTTTTGGGGGTAGGGGTAAAACTGGGAACAAAAATCGTTGGAACTGGGGGCGGAGGAGGAAATGGATTAAATACAAGATAAGGATTCTGGAATAACATCAATACTCCAACGGCGACAATAACGATACCGAGAAGGAGAATCATTGTAAGAATATCCCAAATGGAATTTTTCATGATCTTATCCCTCGTCATATTTTTATCAATTATACAAAAATGACTATGATGGCGCCGATGCAATAATCATGCGAGTTCATGAATTATTCTCAATGGCTTGCCAATAACCTTGGTCTAATTCTTCATTGCTCAGGTGTGCATACCGTTGTGTTACAGCGATGTTCCTGTGCCGGGCAAGTTCTTGGGCTAATTTTAAATTCCCGGATGAAACAAGTACTCGTGTTACAAAGTAATGACGGAAAGAATGCGGGGTGATTTCCAAAGAGATTTCCTCATCAAGAAATTCTTTAACCCTTTGTTTGACAATATTTCGTCCAGTTGTCGTCGTGATAGGTTTGATCTTCTTTCCACTTCCTTTATCATGGCGTGCAAAAAGAGGCAGTGAGGATAAGGGTTTCCCACTGCTCGAGTCCAGAGCCGCTCTTTGAGTTAGGTACTCTTTCAGGGCATGAATGGTACGAGTGGAAAAGCGCACAATTGCTTCACGATTCCCTTTGCCAATAATGAGTGCTTTCCCCTCGTTCCAATCCATGTCTCCGCGGCGAAGGTTACAGGCTTCGTGGACGCGCAAGCCAGTGTCGGCTAAGGTGAGAAGAAATGCCCGGTCTCGTAAAAAACGGATTCTTTCCGTTTCATCCATTGTGGCATCTGGAATGAAAGATTGCATTTTTTCCAGAAGAATTTCAATGTAGTCCTTTGGAAATTGGGGTAATCTTTGTCCGGGTTTTCGGCTTCTTTGTCTGATCAGAAGCTTGACCCTTGGCAGATTTATATCCGCTAATTTTTCTGCTGCCAGGTACTCATAGAAATTTTTTACGGCTGTAAGGTAAAGTGTTTCGGTTGCTGGACTGTGATTTTTTAGATAAACGGAAAACCAGGTCAGGGGAGACTCGTCAAAATTCTTAACGAGGGTAGCGTTCGGGTCCAGATCATGTTCAATGAGGCATTGGATAAAAGCATTCAGGGCATTTTTGTAAGTTCTGAAGGTATGAGGGCTTCGGGACAGAGAAACACTTTCCAGGTATTGGAAAATACTTGTGGAGAGTAGCGTATTTTCGGGTGAAGAGTTCTGTGGATTTTCGTGCTCCATATGATATGTGGATTATACGCTAATTATTTTTCTTCCGCATTTACCTCTGCTGTTTGGAATGCTGGGAGTAAGACGTGAAATTTACTGCCTGGTAAGGATTTTTCATCGCGTCCCGGGCTTTCTGCCCATATACGTCCTTGATGTGCCTCCACGATTCCCCTGGCAATGGTTAATCCCAACCCAGGACCCGCGCCTTTAAATTTTGTGTCTCCGGTACTGTGAAGCAAAACATCTCCAATACGGTAAAACTTTTCAAAGATTTTTTCTATGTCTTCGGGTGAAATTCCAATCCCGGTATCTGACACGGTTATTTGAACAAATATTTTACCTGAACCAGTGTCTTCAATTGTTTTGCCAGTGATGAAAATATCTCGATGATCCGGGGTGGACTTGATGGCGTTTTGAATTAACTCCGAGAATACCTGTACCATTCTTTGGCTGTCGGCTTGCACCATTGGCAAATCGTTTAGATCAGTAATATGGAGGGTGAGGTGTCTTTCATCCAAGGCGGGGCGCCATTTCTCTGCTGCTGCCCGGATAATGGTCGCAGGTTTTACCGGAGAGGGGTGAATTTCAAAGATTTGAGTTTCCAGTTTTGAAATATCCAGCATGATACTGACAATTTCTTCAAGTCGTTTGGCTGCTTTTTTGATGCCTGCTACCATACGTTCCAGAGAACTTTGTGGCAGGTTCCCACTTTGGAGCATCTCGCCAAGAAAATCATTAAAGCCCAGAATTTGGGTTAGAGGGGTCCTTAACTCGTGAGAGGCTATGTTGATAAAGTCAGTTTTGGCTTTATCGAGTCTGGCTAATTCCTTGTTAGCCATGGTCAGTTCAATATTCAATCTCTCGTTTTCTCGGTTGCGTTTCAGTAAATCTTCATACAGAATAGTGTTCTTTAAAGCGACCGCGGTTTGATCGGCAATGGCTTGTAGAAAGAGAATTTCCTCTTCAAAGAATCGATCTCCAGAGGTTTTTGATCCAATGATCAGCAGTCCTAGCCATTCATCTTGAAATAAGATGGGAACGAGTACGTCTCCCTTGAGAGAACGGATGGCGTTTTTTTCTTCTTCGGAAATATCCGCAAATGTTTCTCCAAAATCCAATACATATTGAAGAAGAGGAGTTTTATTCTCCTGTAAGTACAGCAGTACCTGACTGTGTTTAGAAATAAGAAGTGGCGAGGAAAGAGGATTCAGGTTATTCTGAAATTCGAAATGTTCACCTTTATCAGTGGCGGTTAATAACCAGATATCCTGAATATCAAAGGTTTGATGAAGTAAATCTGAAAGATGGCTGAATAAAGTTTCCAGATCGCTCAGTGACGCAATTGTTCTTGAATAATTTGAAAGGAGTGAGGTGTAATTTCTTTTTGCTTTCCACAGTCGGTTACGGATGAATTTTCTTGTTTTCCCTACTAGTGGATATATCAGGAGAGAAAACAATACTCCTCCTCCGAAGAGGAGATAGGATATTGGAACAGAAGTGGAATTTAGAGCCAGCAGAAGAAAGAAGCCAAGTGCAAGAGTGAAGAGCAGATAAACTGCAAGGGTTTCAATGAGTAAGGACAAACTTCTTCGCACAAGAAGAAAGAGGTCAGGAAGTGACGCTGTAACAAACTTGGTGGAGAAAGGGAAAAAAAGGAAGGGATCCTGTAAGATATTGATATCACAACTCCAGGAGCCCTTCCATGAAGATTATACTCCAACTGCCACAGGTAAAACGAAAAAAGCCTGCTCGTCCGAAGCGCTGTCCATATTGTCAGGGGGAGACATTCCAGCGATGGGGAGTGGAGAAAAGGCGCATCGAGGATGTCAAAGTTCGTCATGTCGAGGTGGTGAGGTATCGATGCACACGGTGCAGGCGCACCTTTCGGGACTATCCGGAGGGGGTAGGCAATGGACGGCACAGTGAACGGTTGAAGAAATTGAGTGTGATCCTGTGGTCACTGGGATTGAGTTATCGCAGGGTAGCCGGGGTGTTGAGGATCTTTGGGCTGAGGCTCAGTCATATGAGCGGGTGGCGGCATGTACAGGCAGAGGGGGAAAAGTTGATGGGGGAATTGAAATGGAAAAGCGTGCGGGTGGTGGGGGTAGATGGAGCCTGGGTGGGAGGCAAAGGAGTGATGGTGGCGGTGGATCTGGGAGATGGTAGTCTGCTGGAGGTTGCCGAGGTAGACGAGAAAGACAGCCGGGCTCTGTTCACCTGGCTGAAACGGTTGAAAGAGATGCATGACATCGGCGCCATCGTGAGCGATGATCTGGCGATCTACAAGCAACTGACCGATGAACTGGAGATAGGGCATCAGGTCTGTCAGTTTCATGTGCGGCGCTGGGTAAAGCATGCTTTGAAGGGGTTACAGGCTGAGTTGGATCCAGCCTGGCAGGGGGTGCTTGAAAAGGTCGAGGAAATCCTGCGCGACCTGCCATTGCATGGAGACCGCCTCTTACACCGCCTGTGGAAATCCCTGCCGGGCAGGAGTACACCACCGGAAGGAAAACGCACGCCCCTGGAAAAACTCCGCGACCTGATCCTGCGCTTATCGCGTGATTGGCAACGCTATGTGGCTTTCTATGCTGATGTGGGTATTCCCTGGACCAATAATCGCACGGAACAGATGATTGGCAGGCTCAAGAGCCGCGCCCAGCAAGCCAGGCGATATAAAACCACCGCCGGGTTGCTCCGCGGAAGCACAGTTGCCTGTCAGTTCTGGGCATGAGCCCTCCCGTAATTCCCTCCTCTCCCCCCGTCTTCTCTCTTCCTTCCTTTTTTCGAAAATTCGCCCACCAATTTTGTTACAGTCTCCAGGAAGTTCACTTCTTGACAGGATATAGATAACTGATACAAGGGTTAAATAAGAGAAGCCAATTGTTAAGGAGGTCTGTTTCAGAAAATAATTGAAAATAGAGAAGACAAAAAGTAGATTTACAAACAGCCAAAACAGAATTCGGTTTCGATATAAGGCTGTATGATTGTTTCGGTAAAGGCCAATCAAACGGAAAAGTGAAAAAAGCGTGTTACTAAAGGACAAAGCCCAAAGAAGGATCGAGAACGCTTCTGCACTAAAATACGGTAGAGAGAGTGTTCTCTTCAGGGATAAGAATTGAAGAATGAAAAGTGCAATTCCAACGAAATACCCCACGACATATTTGAATACTTTTTCGCGGTAATGGGGATGTGCAAAGTTGGAAATACGAGTGAGCGTAAAAGCGCTCCAGAAGAACAAAAAAGGCGCAACATTTTCCAGAATAGGTGCACCTAATTGTGGCGAGAACAGGACTAAAAAACTGAAGAGAATGACAGGAGAGAGAAACTGAAGCACCAGTGGAACGAGACTTTTTCTTCTTTCTTTTTTTGCCCAAAGAGTAAATAACAGGATGGATGCAATAACGAGGAAAATCAGAGTGAGTTGGTGTATCGGCAGCATGAGAGTTTTATTTTTAGGTAGGCTTTACTGCTTTTTCCCAAAAAACAGTTTATACAGAACCAGGAAAGTACCACTCACAAACCCTGCGATCAAGCCAAAGAGAATAGACTCTTTTGCCCCAAATGCAGTTTGCACATTTCCATGAACGTTTTTTCCAAAGAAAAAGACCGTATTGATATTTGTTCCCTGAACCTCTTTGGCAGCTAACAATATGTTGCCAGATTGATCCAGGCTTGCATTTCCATTCACAAGTAACACCTTGGCTCCACTTTGATCGAAATTGGCATTCCCGTTAACGATAGTAATCCCAGATTTTGAACTGGAGAAAGAGGCTTCCTGTGAATGGGAAATGGCTACACTACTATTGGAAACCGATATATTTGTGGCTTTTGAGATGAGGGTTGCACCCTGGCGGATGGTTACCTCGTTGGCTTCCAGAGATTGGACTACTCCTTGTCTGATGATGACGCGATCACCAATGACTCTCTTTTCCACACCATGGACCTCAATTGGAGAAACCCCTGTTTTTTCTTGTGCTTGATTTTCCGACATGGATCGCTCCTTAATTTACATCCCAGGCATCCAGAAATCTCCGATTTTGAGCCCAAAACGAAGATACAGAGATATTCCAAGAATAAATATGGAGAAGATTATCAGGGCAAGATCGCCCGCTTTATAACGCAGACTTTCCACCCATGACCGTTTTTTCAACCCAAAACATCTCAGGTCCATGGCATTGGCAATATCTTCTCCTGCGAGGATGGAATTCATGGTTACAGGAACCATCAACGGAGCCATGCGGCGAATTCTTTGCAGGATATTTATATTCCCTTTGTCAAGTTCAAACCCACGTGCTCTCTGTGCATCCAGCGTCACATTGAAATCTCTGGCAATAGTTGGAATAAAACGAAAAGCCAGATCCATGGTATAGGCGAGTTTGTCTGGAAATCCCAATCCACGGAAGGTTGTTCCATACAACCGTGGATCCATGGTAAAGGGCAGGATAATAAACAAACTGGCAATGGAAATGATCCGAAGGTACTGGGTTAATGCAAACCACAAGCGTTCAACAGTGAGAACGTAAAAAGAATCCAGGAAAGGAAATTTGATTGAAAATAACGGTGTTCCACCACGTACGGTTCCACCAACTGTCTCCACTCCGGTGATGACTGTATTGACAAAAATCATCATGCTGGAAAGTACAAGAATAAAAATCCATGCCCTCTTTGTTTCTTTCCAGGTTACTTTACTGGCAAAAAACTGTGCCAGTGAAAGTGCAAAGAAAACAGATAATATTCTTAAATCCCAAAACAACACAATTGAAAACAACATGCACAGAGCAAAAATCCACCTTGCTCTTGGGTCAATCTTTTCAATAATGCTGTGATGTGATCTGTAACTAAAATTTGCAATCATAAGCAATTAATGTTGGTTCAGGTGAGGGGAGAGTTTTTCACTCTCCCCTCAAGAAAGACTATCTCCCTGAGCGGGCTTGAATCGCGCTGTACGCTACCATGAGGATAGGAACAAGAATCAGTCCATTGACCAGGTTAGTGGTTACTGAAGGGATAAAGTTAATAGAAATGGTGGTGGCAAAATCTACCCCGGAGACCCACAGTTCAGAGATGGCAGCAATACCGATTCCTACCAGAACTCCCACAATAACCATGCCTTCGGCTTTCAAAATATCAGAAGTATCTTTGAAGTTCTTAATTCCGATGTAAACTAAGCCTGGGAAGAACCCCATAATCCCGTTGGCTAAATCCCACCAGGGCCAGAACCCGTAACCGGAAAGGAGGTCTCCAATCACATTCCCAAGCAGACCGGAAATGAAACCCACAATCGGCCCGAAGGCGACGCCGAAGAACATTGGAAGCGCTACTGCTGGACGAATGGCAACGTTCCCCGCACCGGGAATTTGAAGAATGTTAGTGGCGTAAGAGAGAACCCCATACAGCGCCGCGCCAATAGCGGCAAAGACAACCTCGCGAGTTCCGAAACTCCACAAAGATTTTTTCATCTCTTGCTCCTTTCAATAGATATTATATGAAATTTGCAAGCAATTCTGCCCGCAAAAATTTCCGCGTTCTATCGAATAATTTCAAATTTAGAGAGAGAAGTGAGGTAGGAAGAACGTGCGCGTTTTTCAATGTTTCAATATCTCTTAACACTTCCTCTGGACTTCCGTCGCGAATAATTTCGCCATTTGCCATAAGGATGATCCGATTGGCGTAAGTAATCGCGAGATCCAAGTCATGGGTGATGAATAAAACAGCGTCATATCCGGGCATTTCAAGAATAGAGGACATGAATGAATGATAGTTCCAGTAGTCCTGCCCAGCAGTTGGCTCATCCATCATGAGGATACGGGACTTCATGGAAAGAATGGAAGCAATACTTACCCGTTTTTGCTGTCCAAAGGATAATGCCAATGGAGGAGTACGTTTTTCATTCTCCAGGTGGACAGTTTGAAGAGCCCAATCCACATTTTGTTGAATTTCTTGTGGGGAAAATCCCAAATTTTGGGGACCAAAGGCTAATTCCTGTTCGACAGTTGGAGCAAATAACATTTGAGTCGGACTTTGGAATACATACCCAATTGTATGGGCGGCCTCTGCAATTGTTATTGTTTTTGTGTCTTTGCCATCCAGATAAACTGTTCCTTTGGTAGGCTTCAACAACCCCAATGCGTGTTTGACAAGAGTGGTTTTCCCAGCTCCGTTATGTCCCAAAATGGCAGTAACTTCTCCCTTATGAATGGAAAAGTTAATATTTTTCAGTGTTGGAGGTATTTCGGGATGGTATTGAAAAGTAACATTTTCGAACCGAAGAAGTTCTGAAGATGTTTCTGGCGTAAATTGCCGTGATAAAGGTGGAAAATGCACAGATTTTGCACGCTGAGCGACAACTTCGGCTGGAAGTTTAACCTTGGAAAAATCAGCGATTTCTAGAAATCCCTTCACATCTCCGTGATAGGTAATTTCTCCGTCTTCCATGTAAATGATAACATCAGGATGAATCGCCAGGACATCCTCTACCCGATGTTCGACCAACAATATAGAAATACCATCTTCAGCAAGACGTTTGAACATGCTCAGGGCTTCTGCTGCCGAGGCAGGGTCCAGACTTGCCAGAGGTTCATCCAGTAAAAGCAGTTTAGGTTCCATTACCAGAACCCCAGCGAGTGCAACTTTTTGTTTTTCTCCACCGGAAAGTTTAAAAGTCTCTCGATCTTTGAGATGATCAATTCCCAGATATTCTAAAGTTTTTTCAACTCTTTGAAGGATACGGAGCCGGGGAATGCCCAGATTTTCTAAACCGAAAGCCACTTCATTAAGAACATGACTGGCTACAATTTGTCTTTCAGGATCTTGTAGAAGGGTACCTACGTATTGGGACAATTGCAACAAAGACATTTGTGTTACATCATGCCCAAAAACGCTGATTTTCCCCGTCATTTCCCCTTTATAAATGTTTGGGGCTAAACCGTTGATGCAACGCATGAGGGTTGTCTTGCCGCAGCCACTCGAACCTGCCAGCAGAACAATTTGCCCTGGCTGAATGGAAAAGGAAATATTCTTGATAGCCGGCTTTTCTCTCCTTTCATAACGAAAGGTCAGGTTTTCAACAACGAGTGGAAGGGATGAATGATTGTTAGACATACCACTTTTCTTTATGTAGAAATTTTAACTATAATCGGAGTTCCTGCTCCACACTGTGCCTTGGATGCAGCGTTCCCGTTTACGATGGCGAGAGCCAGGTAGTTATCGGAATCAATGAACGCAACCCATTCCCCTTCAGGGCGTTCTCCAAAGGTTTTGTTTAATCCATGAATGATTACATCTCCTAAGCAAAAGGTTAGATTGCCAGGAGAGTACTTTGAGAGCCAGTTACCAGGAATGTTTGTACTCAAGTTCCCAAAGTGATCCACGTCTGTTATTTCTCCAAGGATTTGGTTTTCAAAAATTTGTGCTTGGGGCAAATTAAGAAGCACGGGATTCTGAATTGGGATGCCAAGGTTCTGGAGGGCAACTCCGTTTGCCAGGTGGGCAGCAACCGGTGCAAAGATATCTCTTCCGTGGAAGACATGACTCACATTCTCCAGCCAGTACTCTGGTTGATTAAGTTCAACACATTCAATAGCCTTTCCTTCTCCTTCTGCCCTTAACAGAGGCGCGGTGAAAATACCGTTATCTGGTCCAACAAAAAAATAATCCCCAATTTTTGCTGCCATTGGGCGACGCTTTGTGCCAACGCCAGGATCTACCACGGCAATATGAATTGTTCCTGGGGGAAAGAAAGCGTATGACCGTTCCAGAATACGTGCCCCTCTGGAGATATTTTGTGGGGGAACCTGATGGGATATATCAACAATTTGAACCGAAGGAGCAATCCTGTAAATTACTCCTTTCATAACCCCCGGATATCCGTCTTGAAGTCCAAAATCGGTGAGAATTGTGATAATGTTCATGGAATTTTTATCAATGTGCAGATTGGTTTTATTATATCATGGAGACTTTTTAACTCTCTCTAAACATTTCCCTTTATTTTTTTTGCCACTTAATTTCCTCTCTATTTAACGTACCAATACGGCAGAAAATATTTTTGAAAATACCTGTAGAAAGAGATAGAAGCCCATTTTTTAAGAGGTGCTTCGTTCAAATTGGTTTTATTGTGACACTTTACTTATCAGGAAGTGATGAAGACGAATAGACTTGTTCGGTGTAAATTTGTATAACATAGACAAATTACCTGATTTGAGGAGAATTATGCATCCCCTTCTTCCTTTTTTCAAACCACAAGGTGTTGCAATCATTGGAGCATCCTCTAACCCAACAAAATTGAGTTTTGGGATTTTTAAGAATTTGCTTCAGTACGGATTTCAGGGAAAAATTTATCCAGTAAACCCGAATGCCAAAGAGATTCTGGGCTTAACCTGTTATCCTGATATTCTCAGCGTTCCTGATCCAGTGGATCTGGCCGTGTCAGTCGTGGCGTCAAATTTGACACCTGCGGTGCTTGAGGCTTGTGGTCAAAGAGGAATTAAGGCGGTGACAATTATCTCGGGTGGTTTTCGCGAAATTGGTCCCGAAGGTGAGAAACTGGAGAAACAGTGTTTGGAAATTGCCCACAAATATGGAATGCGCCTTGTAGGTCCAAATTGTGTAGGGACAATGGATTTATATTCCGGATTGAATACCACCTTTATTCATGGTGTCCCCGAAAAAGGGCATATCGGTTTTCTTTCCCAGTCCGGAGCGATTTGCGGGGGGATTGTTGATTACGTTCGGGGAAAACATATTGGCTTCTCTAACTTTGTGAGTTTAGGAAACGAAGCCGATGTTACCGAAACGGATATGATTGAATACCTTGCAGATGATCCGGATACTCGGGTCATTGCTCTGTACGTGGAGGCCATAAAAGATGGCTCACGGTTTATGGGGGTTTGTGAACAGGTTGCCAAATCCAAGCCTATTGTGCTCCTAAAGGCAGGAAAAACCCAAGCCGGAGCAAAAGCGGTTTCCTCTCACACAGGTTCAATTGCTGGTGCTATCACCGCATATAAAACGGCTTTTAAGCAGTGTGGCGTGATAGAGGTAGATACTGTCACTGACTTGTTTGATGTCGCTCATGTATTGACCTGTCAAGCCTTGCCTCGAGGGAATCGGGCGGTCATCCTTACCAATTCTGGAGGTCCCGCTGCCCTAGCCTCCGACAGTTTGGGAATGCACGGATTCTCTTTAGCGAATCTGGAAAAAGAGACCCAAGAAGTTTTACGGAGTCATTTGAATCCAAGTGCGCAGGTATCCAATCCGGTAGATATGTTAGGTGGGGCAGAACCCGAAGATTACGAACGCTCGTTTAAGGAACTCGCCAAAGATCCGAATGTGGATATTTTATTGCCCATCCTTGTTCCTCAAGCGTTGATTAAGGCGGAAAAAGTAGCTGATGCTATTGTAAACGCTGCTAAAGGACTCGATAAGCCGGTACTATGCTGCTTCATGGGTGATGAAGCGGTGCAGGAGGCTCGTCGTGTTCTTCATAAAAATGGTTTCCCCATGTTTACTTTTCCGGATTCCTTGGGGCGGGTGCTTGCATCCATGAAATTCTATGCCGATTGGATAGAAAAATCTCACCGGAAAACAGAGTGGGAGATTCGTCGCCATAGAAGCACGGTGGAAGAAGTTTTAAGTCAATATAAATACCAGCGATTAATTGGAGAAAAAGATACCCGGCCAATCCTTGAGGCCTATGGAATTCCGGTGATAGCCGGTGGCTTTGCCGCGAATTTGAACGAAGCGCAAAAGTTATATCAGGAGTTTGGACCATCTGTAGTCATGAAAATTGTTTCTCCCCACATTTTACATAAATCTGATGTTGGGGGTATTCGTATAGGAATTAGAAATCCTGAAGAACTGGAAGCCGCATACCATCAAATGATGGAAGAAGTCAAACAAAAAATGCCCGAAGCCATGATTGAAGGTGTCTTGATTGAGAAGATGGCTCCAAAAGGGCAAGAGGTCATTATAGGGATGAAGCGCGATCCTGTGTTTGGGCCTCTCTTGATGTTTGGCTTTGGCGGAATTTTTGTTGAAGTTTTCCAGGATGTTGCATTTCGAATTGCTCCAGTGGACCATCAGGAAGCCAGGGAAATGGTTTTTGAGACTAAATCGGGCAAGCTCTTAACCGGGTATCGCAATTTGCCTGAATTTGATGTAGAGGGGATTGTTGAAGGGATTCAAAGATTAGGACAATTAGCCCTGGATTTCCCTCAAATCGCTGAAGTAGAAATCAACCCCTGTCTTGTTTTGCCTAAAGGACAGGGTGTCTTAGCCTTAGATGGGCGCATTGTCCTGGCGGAGGAGCAGTCATGAAGCGTTTATTATCCGGTAATGAAGCTGTGGCGCGAGGTGCCTGGACGGCGGGGGCGGTGGTGGGCTCTGGCTATCCAGGCACACCAAGCACGGAGATTATGGAGATTTTCGCGCGCTATCCAGGAGTTTATGCCGAATGGGCTCCCAATGAGAAAGTTGCACTGGATGTGGCAATTGGAGCAGCCTATGCCGGACGAAGAGCTTTTGCTACGATGAAGCATGTGGGTTTAAATGTGGCGGCAGACTCCCTTTTTTATGCGGCTATGACGGGGATTGAAGCGGGATTGGTGATTGTTTCCGCAGATGACCCTTCCATGCATTCTTCTCAGAATGAACAGGATAATCGTCAGTACGCCAAATTTGTTCGGATTCCCTGTATCGATCCTGCAGATAGTCAGGAAGCCCATGATTTTGCGATTGCCGCATTTGACTTAAGTGAGAGGTTTGATACTCCTGTCCTGTTGAGATTAACTACTCGTGTTTGCCATACCAGCACCCCCGTTGAGGTAAGTGAACAACGTTTTGTTTCTTCAGATCCCATCAAATATCCTCGAAACGTGGCTAAATATGTCATGGTGCCAGCGAATGCTCGACGGAGACATGGCGTAATTGAACATCGTATACAGGAAATTTCACAATATGCAGAGACTTCACCCCTCAACCGCATGGAAATTCGTTCATCACAACTGGGCATTATTACCGGAGGAATCGCTTATCAATATGCGAGAGAAGTATTTCCAGAGGCAAGTATATTGAAATTGGGCTTGGTTTATCCGTTGCCGGCTGCATTAATTCGCAACTTCGCCTCGATGGTGGAACGTCTGATTGTCCTGGAAGAACTTGACCCATTTATTGAACATCAGGTTCGATTGCTAGGGGTAGAGTTATACCGTGGAAAACAAACACTGGACACTCCAAAAGGGATTTTCCCTATTGTTGGGGAATTGAATGCTCAGATTGTTCGCAAGGCTGCTATAGAAGCAGGATTAATTGAAGGCGAAATGTTGCAAACAAGCCCCTCGTTTCCCATGGAGTTACCCCAACGTCCCCCGGTTCTTTGTCCGGGTTGTCCTCATAGAGGGGCGTTTTTTGTGTTGAGCAAATTGAAAGTCCCTGTAAACGGGGATATCGGTTGCTATACTTTGGGATTGACCGAGCCGTTGAATGCCATCCATACTTGTGGTTGTATGGGGGCAAGCATTGGGGTGGCGCATGGTGCTGCGGTTGCAGGAGATCAGGAAAGACACGTCGCAGTGATTGGAGATTCTACATTCTTTCACACGGGAATCCCTGCTTTGATCAATGTGGTTTACAACAGGAGTAATGTGATCACCATTATTATGGATAACCGTGTAACCGGGATGACTGGGCATCAGGATAACCCGGGTACAGGGAAAACCTTGCAGGGGAGGGATACGACTGAAATTGACATAGAGAATGTGGTTAGAGCGCTCGGATTTACTTATGTAAAAACATTGAATGGATACGACGTAGAGGGCATTGAAAAAACATTGAAGGAATGGATGAAAATTTCTGATCCGGCTGTGTTAATTACCCGTGAAGAATGTGCATTGTTGCCGGAAGCGCGGGCAAAATATGTGCCTTTAGAAGTAGTCGAAGAAAAGTGCAACGGTTGTACAATGTGTTTTCGAGTAGGTTGTCCGGCGATTTCAAAGTCTGAAAAATTAGATCCCCGGTACCAGCGTCCACTTGCAGTTATTGATCCTTCTTTGTGCACAGGCTGTGAGATTTGCGCTCAGGTGTGTCCGCGAGATGCGATCTTATTCAGGAATCAGGTACTTGATAAACAAGAGATTGACCAGTAGGAATGCATATGGAAAACCATCGTTTTGTCCTGGTAGGGGTTGGTGGACAGGGTACGTTACTTGCAAGTCATTTGCTTGCCGAAATTGGGCTATCTCTGGGGTTGGATGTTAAAAAAGCGGAGATTCACGGAATGTCCCAGCGAGGGGGAAGTGTAGTTTCGAACGTCGTTTGGGGAAAGCCTGTTTTTTCACCTGTTGTTGGTGAGGGAGAAGCAGACACCTTAATTGCTTTCGAAAAACTGGAAACGCTTCGTTATCTCCCATTGTTGAAACCCTCAGGCGCTATTTTCGTAAACGACCATGAAATTGAACCGATTACGGTATCGGCAGGCAAACAAATTTATCCTAACAATGCCGATATTGAAGCAACGCTTCACAAATTTACAACAAAGGTTTTCTGGATTCCAGCCAATCAGATTGCTGAAGATTTGGGGAGTGCACGAGTTGCCAATACAGTAATGATTGGGGTTGTCTTGAAGGGTTTGGGCGTCGAGTTAGACTATGGTGTCAGGACACTGGAAAAAACAATTCAGTCCCGTTATCTGGAACTGAATCTTCGTGCCCTTAAGGCAGGTTATGATTGGTTAGCCATTTCAAATCACAAAGGATAAACTAAGTCTTTTTAGCCGTACATTTGAATGTAATCCTCGATAGCGGCTTGAACGATTTGCATGGCTTTCTCATGGTCATACACACTTTCGATATAGGTAAGGTTTTCTTTGCCGGGCACCAATTTGTAGGTACTGAAATAATGTCTTAATCTCTCTACCAGGACAGTCGGCAATTGGGAAATGTCATTCACGTTTTCCCAATAACTATCGTTGGCAAGAATAGCAATGATCTTGTCGTCGGCTTCGCCATTGTCAATCATTCTCAAGCCACCCACCACTCGCGCATTCAGGACGACTTCTGATTTTGTGATGGGACGCTCGCTTATGACACAAATATCTAATGGATCACCATCACCTTCGTGTTTTTCTGGGAAAAGTGACCCTACGGTAGCGCCACAATATGTACGAGGAATGAAGCCATAAAGGGTTGGAGGTTGAGAAGAAGATCGTTGTGGACGGTCCACCCGAAGATAACCGGTGACTTTGTCCACTTCATATTTCACCAAATCAAACGGGGTGATCTCAATATAAGCATGAACAATTCTGGGTGGATTGGGTCCAATTTCTAATCCATGCCATGGATGTGGACGCCATCGGTAGAAGGGTTTGGGAAAAGCCACGTTATACTCCTTATGGTTTTTTATAATTATAACTGCGGGAGAAGAGATTATGAATTCATTTTTGAGATGCCTTTCGTGCCATGCGGTTTATGCTATCAATGAACCCATCTGGAAGTGTGCTTGTGGAGGGCTTTTGGATATTGAGGTAGATTTTTCAAGAACAAAGCAATGGGAGATTGTGAAATTTCCCGGCCTATGGAAGTATTTACCGTTTATTCCTCTTCCGGACAAGTCGATAATTATTACACTTGGAGAAGGACAGACTCCGATTATTCGGTATCTCTACAAGAATCAAGAAATTCTTATCAAGCAAGAACAACTTTTCCCGACGGGATCATACAAAGACCGAGGGGCTGCTGTGATGATCTCTGCAATCAGGGCAATGGGGATCAGGTCGGTGGTGGAGGATTCTTCGGGAAATGCGGGGTGTTCAGTTGCCGCATACTGTGCAAAGGCGGGTATTGATTGTTCGATTTATGTTCCTGCATCCACCTCACCCGCAAAGTTAATGCAGATTTCTGCCTATGGCGCCAGAGTGGTAAAAGTGGAAGGGACAAGAGAGGATACTGCCAGGATGGTACTGAGTGCCGCCAGTCAAAATTATTATGCCAGCCATTCCTGGAATCCGTTCTTCTTTCAGGGTACGAAGACTTTTGCTTATGAAGTTTGGGAACAAACCGAAGGTAAATTACCCGATGCAATTATCTTACCGGTTGGGAATGGCACATTATTTTTGGGGGTTTATAAGGGTTTTCATGATCTGTTGAGCATGGGGTTGATTGAAAAAATTCCTCGCATGGTGGGTGTACAAGCCAGCCTTTGTGCTCCGTTATCCCATTGGGAGAAACTTGACCTTGGTGGTATACCAATCGATGTAAATACCATTGCCGAAGGAATAGCCATTCAGAAACCCGTTCGGGGGGCTCAGATTATTGAGGCGCTTCACCAAACCCATGGAATGATTCTCGAAGTAGAGGAAGACGAGATTGAGATGGCTCTTCGCCTTGCTGTTGAACAAGGCTTTTTTGTGGAGCCTACTGGGGTGGTGGGTTTGGCGGGAACGATACAATATCTCAAGCGATTTCCTGAAGTGGGAAAGGTACTCACGGCATTCACTGGCCATGGATTAAAGTCTCCTGAGAAAATATTGAGCGTTTTAAGCCATTGATTCCTGTTGCTTAATATTCTTCTCGAAAATTTGTCGAAAATGGTATCCGTAAATGGAGAATGTGATGGCAAGAGGAAACTTTTGAGGGTGTTTGAGCAGTGTCCAAAAGAACAATTTCCAGAACTCTTTTCGCTCTTTGCCCTTTATGCCCAATTCCCAAATCGAGCGAAAGAACGCCATAATTTCTTCCGTATGTACCTGGACTGGACGTACTTCTGGGAGCGTATAATTTTCCAGAAAAGTTTTTACTCGAGAATAAAATCCTTCTGGTTTATATAATTCTTCTAAAAGCACATGATAGCCTGCTTGGAGCGCATTAAATCCCATTTTAGGAATGATATTCGTTGTGCCATTGGTATTGTCTCCTGATAACTCTTTGACAATTCTTCCTTCTTTTTCCATTCTTTCGTATAGTTTTGTTCCATAAGGAGCTTGAAGCAATCCCACCATAGCGGTTACGATTCCGCTTTTCTGGATAAATTCAATTTGCTTCTGAAATATATTTGGAGGATCATGATCAAAGCCGACAATAAACCCTCCCATCACTTGAAGCCCGTTTTTCTGGAGGGTTTGTACAGCGGTTAACAGGTCTCTCTTGAGGTTCTGTTTCTTGTTACACTCACTTAAACTGTCTTCAACAGGTGTTTCAATTCCTACAAATACTGAGACAAATCCAGCGGTGCGCATTAACTCCATGAGTTCGGGATCGTCTGCAAGGTTAATAGAGGCTTCAGTGATGAAGTGACAGCCCTTTTTATCTTTTCGCCATTCAATAAGCGCTGGTAGAATTTCTTCTTTGAGTTGTTTGCGATTCCCGATAAAGTTATCATCTACGAAGAAGATATTTCTTCTCCATCCTAATTGGTACATTTTGTCCAATTCTGCGAGGATCTGTTCAACGTTTTTGGTTCTGGGTCTATGCCCTAACATTGCTGTTACATTACAGAAGTCACAGTTAAATGGACATCCCCGAGAGTATTGAATACTGAGAGAATCATAAGCCTTGAGATCAATCAGTTCCCATCTAGGAACGGGAGATGTTTGCATATTTGCAAAAGATGTGGTCTGATAAATTCGATTGGCGTTCCCCGAAAGGAAATCCTTCAGGAATTGTGGCAGTGTAATTTCCCCTTCATTGAGTACAAAGTGATCGACCTGGGGGAACTGTTCCCACTCTCCAAGGAAAAGGGGACCACCCGCAACAACCTTTTTCCCAGCATCTTTACAACGCTGGATCACTTCATGAGCAGATTTTTTCTGTACCACCATGGCGCTAATCATGGCGAGATCTGCCCAGACGATGTCGTCGTGAGTGAGTGGAGAAACATTCAAATCGACAATTCGAATATTCCAATCTTCTGGTAAAAGCGATGCGATAGTAACTAATCCAAGTGGAGGAGATGAAGCTTTCTTTTGAATGAATTTCAGGGCATGCTTGAAACTCCAAAAAGTTTCAGGAAACTCAGGATAGATCAGCAACGCGTTCATTTCACCCATTCCTTCCTCGACTATAAGATTATGCAATTATGGTTTCTTTCGCCGGTGAGAAAAGTCGTATTTGAGGTAATATAAAGCCATAGACACGTCATATTACCTCTGAATAGATTTCCAGGAGGTTAGATGAAGAGAATATCCTTTTTTGCCTGGGGAGTGCTTGTTTATAACATTTTTGTTATCGTGTTTGGAGCATTTGTGCGAGCAACAGGAGCGGGTGCTGGATGTGGTTCTCATTGGCCTCTTTGTAACGGTGTGGTTATTCCTCGTTCTCCGCAAATTGAGACACTTATTGAGTGGACACATCGTCTGACCAGCGGAGTAACAGTTCTGTTGATTTTCGTGATGTTGTTGTGGGTTTGGCGGGTTGCCTGGGGGGAGAAAAAATTGCGTTATGCGGTTTTGGGGTCGGTATTCTTTATCCTTGTAGAGTCACTCATAGGGGCAGGGCTGGTGTTGTTTGGATTAGTGGGCGAAAATGCCTCGATGGCTAGAGCCATTTCCATGATGGCTCATCTGGTAAATACGTTTATGTTGTTGGCAAGTTTGACAGGAGTAGCCTGGTTTGCAACTTTCACTTTTTCGTCCGAAATCAGGAATGCAAAGCGAGTATCGGGCTGGCTTTTAGGGGCGTTGGGCATGTTGATTCTCGGGGCTTCTGGAGCTATTGCTGCTTTGGGGGATACTTTGTTCCCGTCAAGTTCCCTGCTGGAAGGCTTGCGAGCGGACTTTGATCCTTTAGCCCATTTCTTAATACGGTTGAGAGTGTTTCATCCGGCAATTGCTGTTGCAGTTGGTGGATACTTGATATTTTTTATCAGATACCTTGTCAGTCGAGAAATGTCCCCCTGGTTAAGAAAAATCGGATATGGCGTAATTACCTTGATCATTACCCAATGGGTTTTGGGAATTATCAATGTCATTACCCTCGCCCCTGTAGGTATACAGCTTTTCCATTTGCTCTTAACAACGTTGGTTTGGATTGGCTACGTCATTATAGGCATATTTTGTTGGAGAGGAAGCCACTTTTCGCTCCGCATCTCTGAGCATCCAATCCATGATGGGGTAAATGGGACCCCAGCCTAAGAATCCTGCCAAAAAATGCAATAAGGCAGTCTCTTTTCCAGGAGCGATTACATACTGCTGTTTGACGATTCCTGCCAGAATTGCTTGGGCAACCTCTTCGGCACTTACAGGGGATGCTGCCTCAGACAATGCCTTAACTACTGCCGGTTTAATTTTGTTTTCTTCTTCCAGCATTGGGGTTTGAGTATCTGGAGGATACACGATAGAGACCTTTACGTCTGTATGGAGAAGTTCAAGCCTGAGCGCGTCGGTTAATCCCTTGATGGCAAATTTGCTGGCGCCGTAAGCCGTGTAACCGGGAGTCCCAATAAATCCAGCAACTGAAGAGATATTAACAATGTGTCCAGAATTTCTTTCCAGCATACGCGGAAGTGTAGCCTTAATAGTTGCTACAGTCCCCAAATAATTGACTTCGATGATCTTGCGAAATTCTTCAATACTGATGTCATTAAAAAAGGCAGGCTTTGTAATCCCTGCCGAATTTACGACAATGTCGGGAACACCAACAGTATCCAGGGTTTGCATTAGCAGAGGAATATAAATCTCATGCTGGCTTACATCGGCCTGGAGAGGAATAATTTCTTGGCTTTTGTCGGGAAAGGATCGAGAAATCTCGTCCATTGCCCGTGTTAGTTTATCCTTGTTTCTGCCCACAATGATAATCTTAGAACCCAGTTCGGCGAATTTCTTAGCTAATGCCAGTCCTATTCCACTGGAACCGCCGGTAATCAGAACAAGATTAAGGAGAGGTTTTTTCTTTCCCATTGGGTATACCTAGTGATGTCCACAAGTGGAACAAGATCCTCCGCTACAGCTATTGCACCCGGATGAACCGGCAACTTGACGACCATCCGATTGTGCAAAAAACACAGATAATACCCGGCTGGTGTTTTCACTGTGGCAGAATTTACAGGCAATAGGGGAATCAGCATCTTTTAGAGAGCGAAGAGAATCAAATTTTTTACCGCAGTCTTTACACTGGTACTCGTATAAAGGCATAGTGAATTTACTCCTCAAGACAAACTATAGTAACCCCATTATAATAACCTGTGATGAAAACGGAAACCCCATTCTTAAGAACTGGTACAGGCGTAGATTTGGCATTTGCCGTGATGGTTTTAGCGGGGTATTTCACTACATTCACTTCTGTTCGCTCTTTGTCTTTTGAGTGGCTTACTCTGATGATTTTGTTGGGGATTGGCTATTTGACAACCGGTGTGTACGGGTATGCCCGTGTTGCTCACGATGATCGCCTTCTCATTCGGGTGGGATATTTTTTATTACAAATTCCTTTAGGAGCGTTATCCATAATTCTCTCAGGCCAGGTGGGCTTTAATGCCATTATTTTGTTGCCCCTGGTTGGACACAGCGTATTTTTACTCCCTGAGGCGTGGAAGTATCTTATTAACCTTTTAATAGTCTTTTCATACGGGGCGATTGTGCATTTGATGACTGCTTCCTGGGAGTTTGTATGGGCAAGCGTGCCTGTTTTTGGGGCTGGGCAGGTTTTTATCCTCGTGTTCACCCAAATGATGCTGAACGAGGAAAAAGCAAGGCGAGAAATTGAGTCTCTGGTTGTTCAACTCAGGGAAGCCAATGACCGATTGCGTGAATATGCTATTCAGGCGGAAGAATTAGCCATTGTGAAAGAGCGGAATCGTCTTGCCAGAGAAATCCACGACGGGCTTGGGCATTATCTCACCACATTGAATATGCAAATCAAGGCTGCCAGTGCTGTGTTGGAAACCGACTTGGAGGCAGCGCGTCAATTGTTGGCAAAAGCGGAGGGCGTAACCCATAAGGCTTTGCTGGATATCCGGCAATCGGTCAGAGCATTGAGAGACCCATCATTGCCTGTGAAAAGTGTTGAAGAAATTCTTGCAGGATTGTTGGAAGAATGTGAACATTCTGGCATTCATACGCTTATGGAGGTGAAGGGAGAGCCTCGTAAGGTTGATCAGGAATTAAAGGCTTCGATTATACGTCTTGTCCAAGAAAGTATCAGCAATACCCTCAAACATTCCAAAGCCACGCTCTATCAACTTGTTTTGGATTACCAGTCGGATTGTATAATTCTTGAGATGAAAGATAATGGGGTTGGCGGTGAGATTTCAGCAGTTGGCTTTGGGTTGCTTGGAATGCAAGAACGCGTAGCCCTGTTGAAAGGTAAAATGGAAATCGCTACTACAAACGGGGCAGGCTTTTCAATAAAGATTATTCTCCCAGGATAAAAAATATGAGCATCCGAGTTTTGATTGTTGATGACCAGTCACTGTTCCGTGAGGGGTTGAAAACCTTATTGACCGCACAGAAGGATTTTGAGGTGGTGGGAGAAGCCTCTAATGGTGAAGAGGCTTTGCGATTGATTGCCAATAATCACCCTCATGTGGTCTTAATGGATTTGAGAATGCCGGTTCTCGATGGTGTGAGAGCCACTGGAAGAATTCGAGAACTTTTTCCAGAGGTCAGAGTGATTATTCTCACCACCTTTGACGATGATGATTTGGTTTTTGATGGCTTGAGGGCGGGTGCTATTGGGTATTTACTTAAAGATGTGTCTTCAGATAATCTATTTGAGGCTGTTCGTGCAGCATATCGAGGTGAATACTTTCTTCAACCTTCCATTACTGCAAAGGTAGTTGCGGAGTTTGCTCGTTCTCCACGGCCTTCCAGCGCAAAGATGGCTGAATTAACCGAACCATTATCTCCACGGGAAATTGAGGTGCTCTTCTTGGTGGCAGAGGGAAAGAGTAATCGAGAAATTGCTGAGCAACTGGTTATTTCAGAAGGTACTGTGAAGAACCATCTGTCCAGCATCCTCAGCAAACTTGGGGCAAAGGACCGCCTTCAAGCGGTAATTCGGGCCCGCGAAGCAGGAATTTTACGGTGAATTTAGCCGGTGAATATTACTGCAGTCACATTTCGTTATTTCATAAATCAAGTATTCTCTACTCATGAGCATTTTGGGTATGATAAATGATTTCAGGAATCATGTAAGATCGGGTATCATCAGGCGTCCGGTTTGGGAAAAAATTAACGGTGCTGCCTTCATTGTGCTGGGTTTGCTGGCTCTCATTGCACAACTATTGCATATTCCCTATTTTTGGGGTATTGCTTTTGTGGGAATGGGGCTTGTTTTTACCTTGGGAGGGTGGCGATTTTCCTTCCCAGTATACGTTTATCTGGGAAATTTGATTATGGCGTTGGGCATTGGCATGCTTCTTTTGTTGTCGTCCGGCGCTATAACGTTTGAGAAGTTGGGCAACCTGTTCGGAGTGATTTCGTCGGGGTTTTTTATCGCCTCTCTGGCTGTTTATTTACGGTTTAAGCGTTTTTTCTGGTGGAGTCTTTTCCCAACCGCTGTGTTCGGAGGGTTATCAGTAGTTTTTGTGTTCACTTCCTCCCGTTGGGTAGATTTTGTTTTCTGGATGGGGATTTTATTGGGGGTGGCTTTCCTTTTATCGGGAGGATATCTTAAGCTCGTTGGGTTGGTTATTCCTGGATGCCTTTTGAGTGCTATAGGACTTGGAGTGCATTTTGGTTTTGGAGTTGGGGAATCTACTTCAATTATCAGTGATGTGGGGGTGTTATTGCTCTGGTTTGCCGCGGGTTGGGGGGCAATTCCTTTATTTGCACGTTGGTGGTGTGATTACTTGCCCTTGTGGCCTATGATTCCCGCCGGAGTCATTGGGATTGTGGGGTTGGGATTATTTATAGGGGGTAATCCTGATAATGCTGCCTTTTTCATCGGAAACACCAGCGCGGTGCTTTTTATTGCAATTGGACTGTACTTGATTCTTCTACGGCGAGGGATGCATTCTGGATAATTTCCCTCTTGTGTTATGAAAAATCTCTGGTAAGATTAGTGCGCCCCGGAGCAGTTTCCGGGGTCTGTTTTGTGTGTTAAGGAAGGTAATATGCTGGTAAGAAGAAATGAAATTAGAAATATCGCAATTATTGCTCATGTAGATCACGGAAAAACCACTCTGGTGGATGGAATGCTTCGTCAGGCTAGGGTATTTCGTGAAAACCAGTTCGTTATGGAAAGGGTTCTCGATTCAAATGCATTGGAAAGAGAACGTGGAATTACAATTCTGGCAAAGCATACGGCTGTGGAGATTCCGGATGAGAATGGGCGGTTAGTCAAAATTAACATTGTAGATACCCCGGGCCACGCCGACTTTGGTGGGGAAGTAGAGCGGGTCATGAATATGGTGGATGGGGTATTGTTACTGGTAGATGCCGCCGAGGGCCCTATGCCTCAAACACGCTTTGTCTTGAAAAAAGCGTTGGAAAGGGGACATCGTGCTATTGTTGTTATCAATAAAATGGATCGCAAGGATGCTGAACCTGATCGAACCTTAAATCAAACGTTTGATTTGTTTATTGAGCTGGGTGCCACCGAAGAACAGGCAGAATTTCCAGTTATATACGCCAACGGTTTAACCGGACAATCCGGTACTACCCCTGAAATGGGTCCGGACCTTCACCCGCTGTTTGAGGCAATTCTAAAGCATATTCCCGCTCCTGTAGTTGATGCGGAGTCTCCTTTCCAGTTATTGGTTACTAACTTGTTTTATGATGAATATCGTGGAATGAGTGCAATCGGAAGGATTCATGCCGGCAAGATTTTTGCTGGACAAACCATTGCGCGAATCAAACGGAGTGGTGAGATTGTTCCTGAAAAAGCACGTTACCTGTTCGTTTATCAAGGATTGGAGAAACGTGAAGTAGAGCAGGCTGAAGCCGGGGAAATCATTGTAGTTTCTGGATTGGAAAATGTGGAAATTGGGGAAACTCTTGCTGATTTTAACGAGCCCGTTGCTCTTCCTCCCATTGAAGTTGAAGAGCCTACAGTCCGAATGACTTTTGGGGTAAACACCTCTCCGTTTGCTGGTAAAGAAGGCAAGTGGGGCACATCAAGAAAATTGAGGGAACGTTTGTTTGAGGAAGCCCGAAATAATGTGGCGCTTCGAGTGGAAGAAACAGATACTTCTGACGCTTTTCTGGTTTCAGGAAGAGGTGAATTGCAGTTGGCAATTCTTATAGAAACCATGCGCCGTGAAGGGTATGAGTTTCAAGTCTCTCGCCCTGAGGTGATTTTCCGTCAGGGAGAAAATGGTGAAACCCTGGAGCCCTATGAAGAATTACACATTGATACTAGCCCTGATACCGTTGGAACGGTTGTGGAAATGCTGGGTTCGCGTCGTGGCAAAATGATTAATATGACGGACAATTCGGATAACACCGTCCATCTCACTTATCTGATTCCTACCAGAGGACTTTTAGGGTTTCGATATCAATTTCTGACCGCCACCAAAGGAATGGGGGTAATGAATACTCTGTTTCATGGCTATGAAGAACTGGCTGGCCCTATTCCTTCCCGGTTGACAAATTCCATAGTGGCATGGGAGACAGGAGTAACCACAAATTATGGCTTAAAAAATGCTGAAGAAAGGGGAACTTTGTTTGTTGGTCCAGGAGTACCAGTTTACGAAGGAATGGTTGTTGGAGAAACTCAGCGAGGTTCTGAGGTTGTTGTAAATGTCTGTAAAAAGAAACACCTGACAAATATGCGTTCCTCCAACAAGGACATTGAAGTTCGTCTTACACCTCCTCGCGTCATGAGTCTTGACGAAGCCATTGAGTTTTTGGCGGATGATGAATTACTGGAGGTGACTCCATTGAGTTTCCGCATTCGTAAGAAGATTCTGGATACTGAGGAGCGTGGAAAACAAGCCAAACGAGAAAAAGAATTGTTTGATTGAAGAATAGCAATCGGGAGGTTTTCAGCCTCCCGATGATTTTTTCTTCCGCTTTAAAAATAATTGCCTTAGCCCTTTTTTGATTTGGGAATATAACATAGAGACAAGCAGAATGAGTAAAAAACCGGCAATGGTCCATCCAAAAGGTGGATGAATGCTTGTCTCTTCTCCCACAAAGGGGTTTTCGAATGTAGGTGTGGGTTTATAAAACAGAAAAACCCCGGGGAAATTATAGAGGACTTTTATCATAAGTTGAAAAAAGAGCATGGGAGAAATTTTACCAAATCTTTGGATGAACTTCACGCTTGTCTGATAAAATCATTTTGAGGATCCCAAATGGTGGAGGAATAAATGTCCCAGGACCCTTTGTATCAGGAATATGAGAACTTAAAAAAACAGATTCATTATCACGACTATCGTTATTATGTTCTGGATGATCCAGTTATCAGCGATGCTGAATATGACCGTTTAATACTTCGGTTAAAGCAGATAGAATTTGCTCACCCTGAATGGATAACTCCTGATTCTCCCAGTCAGCGTGTTGGCGGAATGCCCCAGGATAAATTCAATAAAGTACGTCATCCTTCGCCAATTCTTAGCCTGGCAAATGGTTTTGAAAAATCAGATGTGCTTGCCTGGATAGAACGGATTCGCAAGTTGGATGCGCGGGTTGCTACCGCAGATTTTGTTCTTGAGCCCAAAATTGATGGTTTAACCGTGGTTTTGACTTATCAGAACGGTGTGTTTGTTCAAGGAGCGACTCGTGGTGATGGCGAAGTTGGGGAAGATATCACCGCAAATTTAAGGACGATTAGAAGTTTACCCCTGGTGATTCCCGTTGAGCAGAATAACGTTCCTGTGCCTGAGTGGGTTGTGGTTCGTGGTGAAGCATTTATGTTTATCAAAGATTTTGAAGAATTGAATAAAAGGCTGGAGCAAAGTGGGGAGAAAACCTACCTAAATCCACGGAACACCGCTGCAGGTTCTTTAAGACAACTGGATCCTTCCTTAACTGCTTCTCGTCCGATAAACATTTTCGTGTATGCTATTGTTGCATCAAGTGCTCCCCTGCCTCAAACACAGTGGGAGCAATTGCAAACACTGAAAGCCTGGGGGTTTCCGGTAGCCAGCGATGTCCAGTACTGTGCTTCTGTTGAAGAAGTTCTTAAAGGGTTAGACCAATGGCGTGAAAAAAGAGACACTCTCCCTTATGAAGCAGATGGAGTCGTAATCAAAATAAATGATCTTGAACTTGCCTCTTCACTTGGATATGTAGGTAAAGACCCACGGGGAGCTTTAGCCTTCAAGTTCCCTGCCAGAGAAATCAGCACCCGTCTCCTTGATATTGGTGTGAATGTTGGTAGAACTGGAGTGCTTACCCCTTATGCCATCCTGGAACCCGTCGAAATTGGTGGGGTTATCGTCAAGCAAGCCACTTTACACAATTTTGATTTTATTCGTGAAAAAGATATTCGTATTGGCGACCGCGTGATGGTCAAAAGGGCAGGGGATGTGATTCCTTATGTGATTGGTCCGATTGTGGAGTTGCGTACGGGAGATGAAAGGGTATTTATCCCACCAGAAATGTGTCCAGCATGCGGGCAGCCTGTTTCTCACGTTGAGGGGGAAGTGGCATGGTATTGTCTCAATGTAACCTGTCCAGCACAAATTATTCGGAATGTGGAGCATTTTGTCTCACGGGGGGCAATGGACATTGTTGGATTGGGGATCAAGATTGTTGAGCAATTGGTAGAAAAGGGGTTTGTCCAGAGCCCGGCAGATTTGTACTTTTTAAGTAAAGAAGATTTATTGACCTTGGAAGGTTTTGCTGATAAGAAGGCTGAAAATATCTTGCAGGCAATTCAAAATTCCCGTTCTCGTCCATTATCCAGATTGATTACTGCATTGGGGATTCGTGGGGTCGGTGAGGTGATGGCTGGTGAACTTGCCAAACATTTCAAGAATCTGGATGCTCTTTCTAAAGCAACCGTGCAGCAGTTAATGGAAATTGAGGGAGTAGGTCCGAATATTGCGCAATCGATTGTGGAATGGTTCACTCACTCGGGAAATCAGGAATTCCTGCGTAAATTACGTGAGGCGGGCGTATGGCCCACTGAACAAACACCTGTGGAAAGTGTAGAAAGTTTACCCCTTGCTGGCTTAACTTTTGTGGTGACCGGGACCCTTAAAGAGTTTTCTCGTGAGGGGATTAAGGGTTATCTTGAGCGTTTAGGGGCTAAAGTCACCGATAGTGTTTCTAGGAATACCTCGTATCTTCTGGTTGGGGAAAATCCCGGTTCAAAGTTAGAAAAGGCTCGGCAACTTGGAGTCAGGATAATTACAGAAGAAGAATTGAAGCAACTTGTATCAAAATGATAGGGAGTTCTTTGGTGAAAAAAATAATTTTGAAACCCGGAAGAGAAAAGAGTCTGCTCCAGAGACATCCCTGGGTGTTTTCTGGGGCTGTGGAAAAGGTGATTGGAAATCCTGAGATAGGTGAAACGGTAGCAGTTTGCGATAGCGCTGGACATTTTCTGGGATGGGGGGCTTACAGTCCCTCTTCACAAATTCGAGTTCGTGTTTGGTCATTTGATGAAGAAGAAAAAATTTCTGCGGAGTTTTTCTATAATCGTATACAAACTGCTCTTTGGATTAGGGAAAAAAGTGTTCTTTTGCGTGATACTAATGCCTATCGGCTGGTTCACGCTGAGTCGGATGGTTTGCCCGGATTGATAGTAGACCGGTATTCAGATTGGTTGGTGGTTCAATTTCTTTCTGCAGGCGCAAATTACTGGAAAAAAGAAATTGTGTCAGTTTTATCAGAACTTGGAGTAGGTGGAATTTACGAACGGTCTGACGTAGAGGTGCGGAGATTGGAAGGTTTGAGTGAAACCAGAGGGGTGTTATGGGGGAAAGAACCACCGTCAATAATCAGGGTAAAAGAAAATGGCTTTCAGTTTGCAATAGATATTCAGACAGGGCAAAAGACCGGATTTTACCTCGATCAACGAGTAAATCGTGAAAGACTTCAAGAGTATTGCCAGGGAAAAGATGTTTTGAACTGTTTTTGTTACACTGGGGGATTTACAGTTTATGCATTAGCGGGTGGCGCGAACAGTGTTCTCTCAATCGATTCTTCTGATGGAGCACTTGCATTAGCGGACGAAAATGTAAAGCTCAATCAATTGCCTGAAGAGAGAAATCGCTGGTTAGAAGCGGATGTTTTCCTTGCATTGCGAAAGTTTCGGGATGAAGGGCGTTCGTTTGATTTAATTGTTCTGGATCCGCCTAAATTTGCTTCCACTGCGGCACAGGCACAACGTGCGGCTAGAGGATATAAAGATATCAATTTGTTAGCCATTAAGTTGCTTAAACCAGGTGGAATTTTGTTCACTTTTTCTTGTTCAGGTGGAATTACACCGGAATTGTTTCAGAAAATTGTGGCTGGGGCTGCAATAGATGCCAGAGCGGATGTCCAGATTCTTGAGCGGCTCTACCAGAGCCCTGATCATCCTGTGTTGTTAACTTTTCCAGAAGGAGAATATCTCAAGGGACTGGTTTGTATAAAACGACCCACAGACCATTAACATAGTCTGTGGGACAGTGGAGATGGCGGGAATTGAACCCGCGTCCGAAAGATTCGACCCTCGGACATCTACGAGCGTAGCTGGTCCTCTATCTCGTCGAGACCTCAGGATCAGCAGGAAAGGTGCTCGACCAGTCGCTAAGGCCCGAAAGCCCTCTTTCGTTCAGTCCGCGACCTTCCTGAACGGCACCCTGACTTTCTCACGCCTACTCAACCTCCGGCCAGGGAGCGGGGTTGGTAGACGTCACCCCGTAGGGTGAATTGCCATCGCTGACTGAATTAGGCAGCCAGCGGGAGGGCGGAGTAAGTGCGATTGGCACTTTTTTGTGTACTGATTTTACGAGTTCGGTACCTCTCGGCTCGCAGTCCGGGACCAGCCTCTTCCGTCGAAGCCGATCATCCCCGGATGCGCTAATTATAATGCATTTTTTCATATTGAGATTAAAATGATAAGGTATGGATGGACTCTGGGCTCTGGAGGGTGTATGCTGGTGATCTATAAAAATACTGAGGCAGGATTGGAAGAAATCACTGAAGCAGTGACAGGGTGCTGGATCAATGTGATTGATCCGGAGCAAGAGGAAATTGAACAATTGGTTGAATTGGGCGTGCCTCAGGATTTTATCACATACGCGCTAGACCTGGACGAACAATCTCGTGCCGAGAAAGAGGATGATGGTACTTTACTGGTGTTATTGCGAATTCCGTATTTCCAGGGTGCAAAGATGGATGTGCCTTATCGCACGATCCCTTTGGGAATTGTGATCACTTCGCGTTTTATTGTAACAATTTGCCGTTTACAAAATGATATTATCCAGGAGTTTTGCTCAGGGAGAATCAAAGGACTTTCCACAGCCAAAAGGAATCGATTTACATTGCGAGTTTTGCTTTCTACAGCGAGTAAGTTCTTGCTATACCTCAAGGAAATTAATAAAGTGGTAGAAACGTTGGAAGACCTGATTACCTTATCCTCAAGAAATCGGGATATTCTTGAATTGCTTAAGTACCAAAAAAGTTTGGTCTATTTTACAACTGCCTTACGAGCAAATGAGTTAATGATGGAACGTCTTCAACGCTGGCAGATTTTCAAAGCCTATCCAGACGATGAGGATTTGTTAGAGGATGTGATAACCGAAAATCGTCAGGCGCTTGAAATGGTGGAAATTTCAAGTAACATTCTGAGCTCTATGATGGATGCGTTTGCCTCTATGATTTCAAATAATTTGAACGAGGTTATGAAATTTTTGGCTTCGATAACAATCATTTTGAGTATTCCTACGATTGTGACGAGTTTTTTTGGGATGAACGTGGATTTGCCCGTCCAGGATCACCCCCTGGCTGCGCTATTTGTGATAATTATATCGATTGTAATTTCTGCTGTAGTGGTGAGTATTTTCAGAAGACGTGATTGGTTCTAAAAAACTGAACCATGTTGGTAATTGTTTAAGTGTAGACCTGGCTTTCAAAAGGGAGACTTAAGAGTATGCCTAATGCACTCATTTCCGTTACAGATAAATCACAACTGGTGGAATTTGCGCAGGAACTTGTAACGTTAGGATGGGTTATATGGGCTTCAGGAGGAACATCAAACGAACTTCGAAAAAATAGTATTACGGTTAACGAGTTGTCTGATTATACTGGCATGGGTGAAATGCTTGGGGGAAGGGTAAAGACGCTTCACCCGGCGATATATGCAGGAATTCTGGCTAGAGATATCCATGAAGATGAAAAGGTACTTGCAAATAATAATTGGTTGAGGTTTGATTTAGTTGTTGTAAATTTATATCCATTTGAAAAAAAGGTTCAATCACCAAATATTGATTTGAGCGAAGCAATAGAAAACATTGATATTGGGGGAGTGGCTCTGCTTCGAGCAGCGGCAAAAAATTTTCAGAGGGTGCTTGTTGTTTGTGATCCTGCTGATTATTCTGTTGTCATTGATGCTCTAAAAAGTGGTCAAAATACGGAGACCTTACGGCGTTCTCTGGCTTGGAAAGCCTTCGGAGTGACCAGTAGGTATGATGCTTTCATCGCTGGCTTTCTCAGTTCAGGTGAAGTTTACCCGCTCAATCTATACAGATGTCAAAACCTCAGATATGGTGAAAATCCCCATCAGCAAGCGATTTTTTACTCTTTTAGCCCGAACGAGAAGCCATTCGATGGACGGGTTCTTCAAGGGAAAGAGTTGTCTTATAACAATATTTTAGATGTGGATGCCGGTTGGAGGGTGGTGTCTTCGTTTGACGAACCCACTGTCGCCATTATTAAGCATCTTTCCCCCTGTGGAATTGCCAGTGCAAATACTGTGGCAGAAGCATACCGGCAAGCACTGGAATGTGATCCGGTTTCTGCTTTTGGGGGGATTGTTGCCAGCAATCGTGTTATTGATGAGACCGCCGCTATCCAAATGAAGGATTTGTTTATAGAATGTATTGTTTCTCCAGGATTTACCAGCGAAGCCATGGAAATTTTATCCAGGAAAAAGAATTGCCGGGTGATAGAAATTCCAATCTCTACACAATATTCAAATGAACAATGGGAGTTGCGTTCTGTCTATCACGGGGTTCTCCGTCAAAGTGTTGATTGGGGTGATCCTCATGGGACAGAATGGCGCGTAGTAACCTCAAAACATCCTGATCAGGAACAAATGGTTGCCCTTAAGTTTGCCTGGAAGGCTTGTCAACACGTAAAATCGAATGCAATTGTTCTGGCAAAAGGAAAATCCACAGTGGGTATTGGTGGAGGGCAACCCAACAGAGTTCAAAGTGTTCGTATAGCCATTGAAAATGCTGGAGAAAGAGCAAGAGGTGCAGTAATGGCATCCGATGCATTTTTCCCGTTTCCTGATTCAATTGAAGTGGCGGCAAAGGCTGGAATAGGGGCAATTATTCAGCCTGGGGGATCGGTCAGAGATAACGACGTAATCCGTGCGGCAGACAATTCAGGTATTGCCATGATTTTCACAGGGGTGAGACATTTTAAGCACTAAGGCGAGAAAGTGTGAGGCAAATCAACGACTAAATTTCGTATAGCCACAGAAGGAAAAAAAGCAATGGAAGGATTTGACAAACAAGCAGAATCTATCGACGTCGGGCAAAGGCTAAGGGCGCTCCGAGAGGAAAGGAACATTTCCATCCGTGCACTTGCCCGCCTGAGTGGATTATCCGCCAATGCCTTAAGCATGATCGAAAGGGGAATGACATCCCCCTCAGTAAGCACTCTAAACAAACTGGCTATTGCTCTTAAAGTTCCTGTGACGGCTTTCTTCCGTACGATGCCGGTGAAGGAAGCAGTGGTTTTCCGAAAAGCAAGCGAGAGAACACGTATCCCTTTTCTAAGAGGTATGATGGAAGGGTTAGGGGGAGAGCATTTTATAGGGAGAGTGGAAGCATTTTTGTTAACCCTGGAAAATGGCGGTAACAGTGGACCAAGTTACATTGTGCATAGCGGACATGAGTTAGTGTTTTGTTTGAGGGGAAAACTGGAATATGATGTGGAAGGAAAAACATACCTGCTGGAGCCTGGAGATAGCATGTTATTTTCAGCGAGTTTAAAGCATCGTTGGCGAAATTCCGGAACAACCGTTGTTAATGCGTTGATTGTAATCAGCGGTTTTCATGAGGAGGAATATCCTTTCGAATATCATCTTTCCAATTTGAGCCAGGAAACGTAGGTTACTTCCTAAAGATGTCTTCAATCTTGCCATTATTTCCAGATAACATGGTTGTTTCTGAGAGAGGTCGTATTAACCTCTCAGGTTTTGATATTCTTGAACTCGCCGAAAAATATTCTACCCCCTTATACATTTACGATGCCCATACAATTTTCCATAATATCGATACGCTGAAAGATACCCTAAAGAAATACTATCCTGGCGAGAGCATAATTACATATGCTGCAAAGGCATATTTTTCATTGAGATTTGCTCAGTTTATTGCCAAGACAGAAGTTGGTATTGATGCTGTTTCAGAAAATGAATTAATTTTTGCTTTAAGAGCAGGGATTAAGCCAGAACGAATCCATTTGCATGGAAATAACAAGACGTATGCTGAACTTGATCATGCCGTTCAGGCAAACATTCATGCCATTGTGATAGACAATTTTGAAGACATAGAAATACTTGAGAGACTTTCTCACAAAAAATCACCTATTTCCGTTTGGATTAGAGTTAATCCTGAAATTGATGAGATTGCTACACATCCGTACCGCAATACCGGACATTCTGTGAGCAAATTTGGATTGACTATTCGCGATGGCCAGGCAGAAACAGCGATCCGGATGTTAATGGCTAATCCGAACTTTCGGTTAATTGGTATTCATACTCATATAGGTTCGCAAATTTTCGACACAGCCCCTTACAAACAAGCAATTGGGGAAATGCTTAAATTAGCCAGAAGATGTAACTGGATACCTGCTGAGGTATGTCCTGGTGGGGGCTGGGGGGTTCCCTACAGACACGACGAAATGATAAATAACAACATAGAGAATTGGATCAGGGAAATTTCCATTGTCATTCAAGAAGAGTATCGAGGGAGTAATTTTCTTCCCCGATTAATTCTTGAGCCTGGAAGATGGATTGTTGCGCGGGCAGGAATTGCGATTTACACTGTAGGCAGGGTTAAACAGTTCTCAAACGGAGAAAAACTGTTGGCTGTAGACGGTGGGATGGGCGATAATATTCGCCCACCCCTATATCAAGCAGAATATGAAGCTATCGTAGCAGAAAATCCTTTAGGTAGTCCTACAACTTGTTATAGGATCGTTGGTAGGTTTTGTGAATCTGGGGATGAACTCATTCATGAAATTGATTTACCCGAAGTTCAGACCGGCAATCACTTAATCTTCCCGGTTTCAGGTGCATATCATCTCAGTATGGCATCGAACTACAACCTGTTCGCTCGACCTGCTGTTCTATGGGTAGAAAACGGGAGTGTCAACGTCCTACAGGAAAGAGAAAATTTGTTTACTGGCTGGTGGGTTTAGAGATTAAGCCAGCGTCTTGCAATTCCGGGCAAGTCCTCACTCCCTCCCACCTTCAGCGTACAGGTGGGTAGACTTTCGATAAAGGCTCTTCCATACCTTTTGGTAAGGATTCTCTTATCCAAGACTACAACAATCCCTCGATCGGATTGTGTACGAATTAGCCTACCAAACCCCTGACGGAATCGAAGGATAGCCTCTGGTAAATGATATTCATTAAAAGGATCCTCAAAAGTTTCCGCTCGTGCTGCAATAATCGGATCCGAAGGTACATCGAATGGTAACTTTGTAATTACCAGCACAGACAATGCTTCACCGGGAATATCTACACCTTCCCAGAAAGCGCGAGTGCCTAAAAGTACTGCTTTATCTGCTTCCCGAAAAGTAGCCAACAGGGTATGAGTTGACGCGCCTTCTCCCTGTTCATATACTAATATCCCCTGATCAGCCAGTAATGGAGTGATAACTTGAGAAGTTTTCTTCAATTGAGCATAGGAAGTAAATAGCACCAGCATTCTTCCCTGGGTTGCTTTGGCAAGACGAACAAGGACTCGCTCCAGTTCTCTCTGGTATCCATTGGCATCGGATGGTTCGGGAATATCGTTCACAATATACAGTAAAGCAGAACTTTCATAATCAAAGGGAGATCCTAAAGCCAATTCATTGGCTTCATCTGCGTATAAACGGTTCCGGATATAATCAAAACCTTCGTTGGCTGTCAAAGTGGCGGAAGTGAGGATTACACTGGACTTCTCATGCCAAATGTATTGCTCCATTAACGGGCCAATGTGAAGCGGGGCACCATTAATGGAGATAGAATTCCCATTTTGCTGGATTTCAATCCAGTATATGGTGTTTTGTTGAGGTTGAGAAATACAAGAATGAATATTCAAGTCCGTTTCTGCCAACCTGCGATATATAGAAGCCAAAGCATCCATGGAGTCCCGGATTTCTTCCCCCATTGCCTCGCCAAACTCGGTACAGTTTTTATAAATCTCGCTGATAAGGTTGAGTAAAAGAGCAAAGGTTTCGTGGCAATTATCCCATTCCACCTCTACATTTGTCCAGGATGGTAATGTACGCACTCCATCCACAATACGTGTTTGTTGTCCATAAGCACCTAAAGGACGTCCATCTCGCTGGTCTTCCAGAAATTCATCAATGGCGTGGAAAAAGTTCTTGATGAAAGTTTCCATCCGGAATGAAAGGTCTGTCACTCTCTCAAGGGATTGAGAAAATACAGCCATATCAGAAGGGCGTAATAAACGCCGTAATTCTGCGAATATCCTGCCAAGCAAGCCTGTAGATGTGCCTCCTAATTCCTTTAAAAGTCGCAGGATATCCGATTGAGTAACTCGAAAACTTAACGCATTGGTTGTAGCACCTTCAAGATGATGAGCTTCATCCACAATCAGGTATTGATAGTCAGGCAACAACCGATTCCCGGTTGCAATATCAGATAATAAAAGAGCATGATTAACTACAATCAAATGAGCGCTTTGTGCTGCTTGGCGGGCGCGGTAAAAAGGACACCCTCCACCAGTTCTGGCAATACAAACCTCTGCTTTGCATCCTTCATCTTCTGCCGAAATGCGATTCCACACTTCGCGTTCTGTAGGTCCATTCAGATTCAGCTCGTTTCTGTCTCCAGTTTGACTACTTAACAGCCAAACCAGGACTTTCGCCAACACTCTCATTTCATCTACTGTTGAAGGACCGCGCTGACGTAGAGCTTCAAATTTTCGAGGGCAAAGATAATTCGAGCGTCCTTTTAGAACAACAGCGCGAAGATCTATGTTAAGAGCATTGCATAGATCGGGGATATCTTTTTTTAGCAATTGATCTTGTAATGTGATCGTATTTGTGGAGATAACTACTCTGGTGTTGTTCTGATAGGCGAAAATTGCGGCGGGAATCAAATAAGCGAAGGATTTGCCTGTTCCAGTCCCTGCCTCAACCATTAAGTGGTATGGAGTGGACAAAGCCTGACATACTTCTCGAAGCATCTCTACCTGTTGTTGACGATACTCATATTGCTCAAAATAATGGGCAAAAGGACCGTGATGCTCAAGCAAACCAGCAATTTCATCTGGATCCAGGGGAACTGGTCTTTCAACAACCTCGGTAGGCGGATAAATGGGCTCGGACAGTGGTTCAAAGAGGTTTTGATGCTGTCTTCTACCTGAAGGCTTTGCTGGAACAAATGCGGATTTTCGGTTCAAAACATCTTGAAAGACGATATACGCATCCCAATTGAGTGGTTCGCTTAGCTGAACAATTTCATTTAAGAGATCTACAGGAAGTTCGCTGGCTTTTTCCAGTAAAGCAATAAACAAAGCATGGGTCACACGAGCATCATCCAGCGCACGATGTGTGGCTGGTAACAAAATTCCCAGAGATTGCGCCAACACCCCCAAATTGTACCGGCTGGCTGTTGGAAGCAACACCGATGCAAGTTCATAAGTATCAATGACATGATTATTCCATAAAATGTGCTGCTTCTGGAGAAAGGAAAGGTCAAAGCGAATATTGTGCCCAACAATAGGACAATTTCCAACGAAATGTGCTAAATCCCCAATAACATCCTGTATTGTTGGGGCTTTCCGAACCATATCATTGGTTATGCCAGTCAGTTGAGTAATAAATGAGGGGATATTTTTTGTTGGTTTAATCAAAGAAGACCATTCTGCTTCAACCCGCCGGTTGGAGAACCTGACGGCGCCAATTTCAATAATACAGTCTTTCTCTGGATCCAGCCCTGTAGTTTCAATGTCAATGGCTACGTACATATTCATGTCTGGCATTATACCTTATGACCCTTAACCATTAAGCGATTTTTATGCAAGTTGCCCTATAATAAGTGAAAATTCGTGAATGGTGCGGAGAGGAAAGATGAATCAACGTTTGGGCAAAGACATCTTTGAAAACCACCTGATGGGAATTGGTGCCTGGGCATGGGGCGACCGCTTTGTTTGGGGATATGGGAAAGGATATTCGCTGGCTGATTTGAGAGAAGTCTTTGAAATATCCATCCGTTCGGGTATTACATTTTTTGATACAGCAGAAGTATATGGCCAGGGAGAATCGGAAAACATTTTGGGACAATTTTTAGAAACCGCTCAGCAAAAGGTGTTCATTGCCACAAAATTCATGCCATTCCCCTGGCGCTTAAGTCGACAAGCCCTTATCAATGCTCTCAAAGGCTCTCTCAGAAGATTACGCTTACAGCAAGTGGATTTGTATCAAATCCATCAACCTTTGCCACCGGTGAATATCGAGACGTGGATGGAGGGGCTTATTGAGGCTGTTCAACAAGGGATGACTCGCGCTGTAGGGGTGTCCAATTACGATGTGGATCAAATGCAAAGAGCATATGATCGCTTGATCAAGGATGGGATTAACCTGGCTTCAAATCAAGTCGAATACCATTTGTTGAATCGTAAAATCGAAAGAAACGGCTTGCTTCAAAGAGCGAACGAGTTAGGGGTTAAGATTATTGCGTATAGCCCTCTCGCCATGGGAGTGCTAACAGGCAAATATTCTCCCGAATCGCCGCCATCTGGAATAAGAGGGGCTCGATACAACTCAAGGGTACTGCGTAAGATTCAACCTCTCATTAACTTATTGCGAGACATTGGAGAGGCACATCATAAGACTCCTGCACAAGTAGCATTGAACTGGGTGATATGTAAAGGTGCGTTACCTATTCCAGGCGCTAAAACCAGAGGGCAAGCAGAACAAAATGCAGGCGCGCTTCACTGGAAACTTTCTGAGGAGGAAATGCTGATGCTGGACGAGATGAGCGAGAGAGTCGTGCAGGAATAAACTCTTTGTGTATTTTGTGATAAGATTTCGTTCCAAATTTCTAAAAAGAGGCTATCAGTAAGATGTCAGAACAAGAACAGATTCGCTATTTACCTTTTCATGCAATCAATGAATTTATGCTGGATGAGTACAGAGAAAAGGTGGTTCGTTTTGTTTTTGAGAACTTAGGTAACTTAAGTTCTTCAAGGAGGAATGGTATTCTTTCTATTTTTAAGAAGCAAGTGAAGATTCCTGGCTTCCGGGATAGTTCACTGGCCCCTCTTCCCCTCAAAATTAAACAAGGCATTGTTTTATTCCAAAAAAATGCTGATTTTGTAGCCCAAGTGCTTCAGGCATGGGTAGAACTGCATCATGACCTGAAAGAAAGAGTACATGCAATGCTCGTATCGCGAGGGTGGAAAAATCTTCTTCCCCCCGAACTCGACCGCTCCAAACTGCCAGGCTTCCAAGTGGAATGGCCTAAGTCTGAAACCTACGAAGTTTTAGACCAGAGTTTTTACGAGCAAAATCCGGGTGTAGAGGCTCCTAACGATGATATTCGCCTCATGGTTGTATGGTTAGTCAACGCCTTACCCTATGAGTTATTCGAGGAAAACAGCAATTGATAAAATAGGTCGAGAGGCATTCTCTCGACCTATTTCACTGTTTGAGAAAGGCAAACTCCAGATTGAGGGTAACCCCATCCTTTACAGTAAGCACCCCTGCTATACTTGGGGGTTCAATTCCCCAATCAGCCATATAGATAAACGTTGTTGCTTTTCCAAGTATTTGATCACCTTTCAACATTGCAGATACATCCCAGGTGACAGGACGGGTTGTTTCCCGAATGGTCAGTTCTCCAATAATCTGAAATTTGATCGTTTCATTTTCCTTTGGGTCTTGTGGAAAATCTTTCACTTCCCTCACGTTGAAACGTGCGAGTGGAAACTTGGCGGATTCGAGCCAGCGGTTTTGTATGGCAGAATCTCTCCGGCTTGAATCGCTCCTCAAGGTTTGAATATTCACCACAAATTCCCCAAATGATATATTTGAAGGATTCCTCAGGTCTATTTCAAGTTCCCCGGTAATCTCACTGGTTTTTCCCACAGCGGTCGCCAGACGATTATTCTGATTCAAAAATGTTTCATCGACGGTATAAGAGATCACAGAATTTTGTGAGTCGATTACAAATTTCACAGGGAAACGATCTTTACCTGTATTGTTTTCTGCAGTAGTTGCAGGCAGATATTCCTCAATAACAGGCGTTTGCACAACAGGAGTAGAGGTGAGTACCGGTAAAGTTGAGTTTACCTGAGAAGAAGAACTTCCAGAAACGCAGCCAGTAATTAAAACCATGAAGGAAACCAAAAAGAGAAGGCAACCGGTAATTTTTTTCATATGTTTTACCTTTGAATAAAATAGGATGTGAAATATCGTAAATTTATCTTACACGATTTGAGTTTTTTCAAACATGAGAGTATATTAAAAAAAATGAGTATATCCAGAACAATGGCTTTACGAAAAGCTCTTAACCTGCCTGAAACTCCCGTTTTGGCAATAGTGGGAAGTGGGGGAAAAACATCGTTGCTTTTTCGCTTGGCAAAAGAATACACTCCGCGGGTAATTGTGTCAAATACTGCACATTTGGGTGTAAATCAAGCCGAGAATGCCGACAAAGTAGTTCAACTCAGAGAGCCTCAGGATATTCCTCGGATTCTAGACGAAACCTTTGATGGCATTCTATTGATTACAGGGTTACCAGATGAGAGGGGAAGATACAGAGGACTGGAGCATACGGCTATTTCTCTCTTGATTGACGTTTGTAAACAAAAACGAATTCCTTTGCTGATAGAAGCAGATGGTTGCCGTGGGAAACCCCTCAAAGCCCCTGGACCGTGGGAACCTCCCATTCCACAGAAAATTGAACAGGTTATTGTGTGTGCGGGCGCTAGTGGATTTGGGAAACCATTGAATGAGGAATGGGTATATCGTTCGGCAGATTACTCGCAACTGGCAAACGTATCCTTGGGAGATTTACTATCTTCTGAAACTATTGCAAAGGTGATTTCTCATCCACTTGGCGGGTTAAAAAATATTCCTGAAAACAGTAAACGATATTTTCTAATCAATCAGGCAGACTCCGTCGAGCAACAAGAGTTTGGAGGGAATGTAGCCATTCGAATACTTTCTAAATTTGACCGAGGTGTTGTTGCAAGCCTGCATGGTACAGAGTATACCAAACCGGTTGAAATTCACCGTGTATATGTTCCTGTTGCCGGGGTTGTTCTGGCAGCCGGGGAAAGTCGTCGTTTTGGCTCTCCTAAAGTACTGATTGAAATAGAAGGCGAGCCATTGGTTCGTCGAATTGCTAAAATAGCCCTTGAGAGTTACTTGCAACCGGTATTGGTAGTAACGGGAGCATATCCAGAAATCTCTTCCAGTTTAAGCAATTTAGACGTCAACATCATTGAGAACCCTTCATGGAAATTGGGACAGTCCAGTTCGGTAAAAGTGGCAATCAGCGCTTTGCCAGAACATGTGCAGGCGGTCATTTTCTTGCTGGGCGACCAGCCATTTATCACATCGTCACTCCTCAAATCCTTATTGCATGCTTTTGCTATCTCACAAGCACCAATTATTGCCCCAAGGGTGAATGGACAAAGAGCAAATCCTATTCTATTCTCTCGAGAGACTTTCCATGATTTGATGAACATGACAGGGGATGCTGGTGGAAGACAAATTTTTGAAAAATTTCCTCTTCAGTTTATCCCATGGGAAGATAAAAAACTATTGTTGGATATTGATACCTTAGATGACTTAGCCAATTTAATGAAACTGATTGATCATTCATCCCCATAAGGAATAAACACCTTAAACGTTGTTCCTTTTCCTTCATCACTGAAAACCTCAATCTTCCCTTGGTGAAGATGAACAATCGACTGGACTATTGCCAATCCTAATCCAGCACCACTTTTTCGTTGGCTTCTTGAGGTATCCACTCGATAGAATCTGTCAAAGATAAATGGAATCTGATTTTTAGGAATACCTGTACCTTCATCTTGAATCACAAAAATGCAATACCTTTCTTCGGATTCGGCTGTGATGAAAATACCTTTTTCTGGAGGGGTATGTTGAATGGCATTTTCTATTAGATTATTCAATGCATGTGTAAGCATGCTCCGATCCGCTGTCAATGACTTGAGATTTTTGCTCGGAAGTCTCATGACTATTCTTTGTCCCTGAGATAGAAGTTTTGCCCTCTCATAGATCTCTTCAATCAAAGGAAGGGGTTCTATTTCTTCTACTCTCAAGATTTTAGTAGGATCTTCTTGTGCTTGATCCAGTCGGGCAAGAAGTAAGAGATTATCCACCAACCTGCTCATTGTTTGCACTTCACGTTCCAGCACGTTTAATATTTCTATCATTTGAAGGAAATTTTTCTCTTCCACAAATTTTCTCAACAAATCCACACTGTTGTTAAACACCATAAGCGGAGATCTCAACTCATGAGAAGCATCCGCAGCGAATTGTCTCATGGTTTGGTTTAATTTTCTTTGGGCGTCGATATCTTCTTCTAGGCGGGTGAGCATTTGGTTTAGCGTAAAGGCTAATTCATTAATTTCAATGATTGAGGTAGTAGATGCTCTTGTATGAAGATCGCCTTCTCTAACTTTTTCGGCTGTTTTCACAAGGTTTTGAATCGGGCGAAGTGAAAAAGTAGAAATACCCTGCGAAATGATCCCAACAAGAAATATTGAAAAACCAATCAGAAGAATTAACCAACGTTGTAGAACTAACAGTTGGGTTTGAATTCCACTTAGGGAAATACTGCTTTCCAAAGTCCCAAGAGCCATACCTTCGGACGACAGAATCGGCGAGAGAAAAACCAAACGGTCTCCCGAGTCCGTATGTATGGTAAGGAACTGGGCTTTTTGATGAATTAATGCGTTTTTATGGATTTCATCTTCTAACCAAGGTCCAGTACCTAATGCGGGGGGGACTGGATTGCCATCTTTATCTTTGATAAATAAATCAGCCCCTAAAGGTCGGATACGCTCTCCCGTCTGGACAGCAAGAAGCGAAAGATTAGAATTCGGATCTAGATTTTCAATTTCCACACGAATAAAACTCGATAACTGTGATTTGGCTTGTTCCATTAAGTATGTTCTTTGAAAACCATATACAATCAACCCGATCAACAATAGAAGAGGAATAAATCCTACAAATAATAGCCCTGTCAGTAAGGTCCTAAAACTGATAGATCTCATTCCTGCTCCTCACGAAGAGAATACCCCAATCCGCGAATTGTTTGAATGAGATTGGGTTCTCCTAGTTTTTGTCGAATGGAGCGGATATATTGTTCAACAATATTTGCATCCCCCCCAAAGTCATATCCCCATACCTTTTCCAGAATTGTTTCTTTGGATAATACCTGACGTGGGTGACGCAAAAAGAGTTCCAGGACTTTTTGCTCTGTAGCCGTAAAATGCAGCAATCGTTTGCCTCGAAAAAATTCATGGGTTTCCAAATCAAAAGACAAGTCGGAAAATATCAGTTGATGAGAAATGGGCAGTCGTCGCCGTAGCCTTGCCCTTACTCTTGCCAGAAGTTCGTCCAGATGAAAAGGCTTAACCAGATAATCATCAGCACCTGTATCCAGTCCTTCTACTCGGTCCTGCACAGCATCTTTAGCAGTGATAATAATGATTGGTAGGTCACTTAACTCTCTAATTTTACGGCATAATGTAATCCCATCCATTTTAGGAAGCATCCAATCTACAATGAGCAAGTCAGGTTTTTTTTCTAGAAATAGCTGGAAGCCTTCACGTCCATCAATGGCAGTTATCACCTCAAATTTTTCCATTCTCAATCCAAGAGCAACTAACTGAATAATTGCAGGATCATCTTCAACCAGAAGAATCGTCAAAGGCCCAGAATCTTTTTCTTGCATACTGCTTTTCCCAAATTGAAGGCGAGTATTTAGTGGATTATTCAGATATATTACCAGAACTTTGAATTAACAACATCACTTGGTCAAAAAATTTTTGAGGGTCTACATAGTGATATAACGCGGCTTCTCTGATCGTATCAAAAATCCCCATTGGACAACCCACACAAACCATATGTTTTTGAACAAACAGAGACGCTACATGGGGATACTGCTTAAGCAACTCGTATATAGTGGTGTCTAAAGTTATTATCGTATTCACATTTTGATTATATCGAGATAAGAAGACACGTGCTTTGTGGATAATCAAACTAAGCCTCAGAATAGGGTAAATCTTCAGCAATGCACATTAATAGATGGGAGTTGACGATAATCACTTTTTCTCTCCGGCTTAGAATTATCCCCTGGTTTTCCCAATGAGAAAGAAATCGGCTTACCGTGTAAAGGGTTGTTCCAATCATTTCTGCCAGATCCTGTCTGGTCAAAGGTAAATTGATCACAATACCTTCATCGCTCTTAACACCACTTTGGGAAGCAAGTCGAATCAGCATTCTTGCCAGGCGACGCTCAACCCTTTGAGTCGCAATTTCCTTAAATCGTTGTTGATATTCCTGTAACCGTTCAGACATTAAACGCATGGCTTGCAAGGCAAATACAGGTACGGTCTTAAGAACTTTCTGAAGAGAATTTTTGTTCCATTTCAAGAGTGTGCTATCCAAGGTTACCTCGGCACTTACCGGGTAAGTGGAACCAGGGACAAGAGCAATAATGGCAAAGAAGTTTCCAGGAGTGACTACATGCATGAGAACCTGTTGCCCTTCTGGGGTAAAGGATATTAATCGTACATGTCCCTCTGTAAGGAAATATAAACTATCGGCTGGATCACCCTGAAAGAACAGATAACTTCCCGCTTCAGCCTTTATCTGTAATGAATTTGCTATCAAAACAAGAAGATCTTCCTCGGAAATATCCAAAAGCAGAGGATTATTCTTTAGCAAGAGATTTTTATCCATGGCTTCCTAAGTTTAACACAAAGGCACCACTCTATCTGGTCTTGCAGAATTCTTCCCTGACGATTACAATGCCACAGGGAGTTATACGGAACAAATGAACGAATATGAAATTTTATACCAAGAATCACTGGATTATCTGTACAGTTTTGTGGATTACAGCCTGACGCGAAATTTCCGCTACACCCCAGATAAATTCAACCTGGATCGAATATTCAAATTCCTGGAACTACTCGGAAATCCTCAAGACAAGTTTTTTGTCTTCCATGTCGCTGGAACAAAGGGTAAAGGCTCCACATCAGCATTGATAGCCAGTGCTCTTAAGGCTGAAGGGTATCGTGTAGGGTTTTATACCAGCCCGCACTTGCAAGATTACACAGAAAGAATCCAGGTAAATGGAGAAGAAATTTCCCGAGAAGATTTTGTTCATCTTGTTGAAGAAATTAAACCCTTTGTTGCCATGGTACCCCAATTGACTACATTTGAAATTACTACAGGAATGGCATTCCTCTACTTTGCCCGCAAAGGATGCCATGTGGCAGTGATAGAAGTGGGGTTAGGTGGCAGATTGGACGCAACCAACGTGGTTACGCCCACCGTTTCAGTCATCACATCGCTTTCCATGGATCACATGAATGTTCTTGGAGATACGTTAGCAAAAATTGCTTTTGAAAAAGCCGGAATCATTAAACCTGGAAAGCCAGTGGTCACTTCCCCTCAACTCCCGGAGGCAATGGCAGTGCTTGAGCAGGTTGCCCGCGAACGAGGTTCTGCATTATACAAAGTAGGAGTGGATTTCCACTTTGCTCCCTGGTCTCATGATTTAGAGGGACAAACACTCTTTGTTTGGAAAGAGGATGAGCAGGACATGGTGAACTCCTTCATCGAGTCCGGAGCTCACACAGATTGGGAGCCTTTGAGATTGCGCATTCCCTTACTTGGATATCATCAAGTACAGAATGCGGCAACAGCCTATGCTGCTTTACAGATCGGGAAAACCTGCGGAGTTCCTGTTTCAGATGCTGCAATTCAGAAAGGTTTTAGTACCGTCTACTGGCCTGGGCGTTTCGAAATTTTGAACAGAAATCCCATGCTCATTGTGGACTCGGCACACAATCGTGATTCCGCATTAAAACTTCGATTAACTCTCGATGATTATTTGCCTGGTAAGCCTGTGATTTTACTTTTCGGGGTTTCTGAAGATAAGGATATTGCTGGTATGCTCGGCGAATTGCTCCCAAGGGTAAAACGGGTTATCACCACACAGTCAGTGCACCCCCGAGCCATGGATGCACAAACGCTGGTAGAATGGATCCACCGATATGGCGTCCGTGCAGAAGCCATCGTCCCGGTAGAAAAAGCTCTGGCTTCGGCAATGGAAATAGCACAGAAATCTGAGGCGGTTATTCTTGCAACTGGAAGTTTGTTTGTTGCTGCTGCGGTAAGGCATGCCTGGCAAAACATGTTACAGCCACAATTCCACCAATCAAATTTGTGATGAACTGGGGAAGTTATGAAAGAAAATTGGTCCGATTCAGACGCAGAAGAATTTGCAAACCATTTACATCAACGGACAGAAGAACTCTACAATATCCCTGACGCAGAACCTGATGATGAAGGGCTAATTGAGTGTTCCGCTTTCATCATGCAGGACATGGTGATCTTCCCCCGAATGATCTCTCCGGTGTTCATTCTTCCGGGTCCCAACATGGTTGCGGTATTAGACGCTCAGGCTAACGATGAAACAATGATCGCCATGTTCCTTCAAAATCCGGATGCTGAAGTTCCTACGCTGGAAGATTTTCTCCCTATCGGCGTGGAGATTGCGGTCGGTAGATTGCTTTCCCTTTCAGATGGAAAAAGTTCTGCATTAATTCAGGGAAGACGGCGGGTGGAGATTGTTGAAATCGTACAGGACGATCCCTACCTGCGGGTTCGGGCACGTCCAATTTACGAGTCTATCGAAGTCAACCGCGAAATTGACGCTTTAATGCGTACCTCCAGAGATTTGTTTGAAAAATGTGTTCAACTGGATCGCAGTCTCCCTGATGAAGCCCATATTTATTCACTGAACATCCCTGAACCAGGGTGGCTTGCAGATATGATTGCTACTGCCATTTCCTTCCCACTCAAGGAAAGGCAAACCCTCTTGTTGCTGGCTGATCCCAAGGAAAGATTGAAGCGCCTTAACTGGTTGCTGGCACAGGAACTGGACGTCTTACAGCTTGAAGACGAAATCCAGAGCAAAGTTCAAAATGAGGTCGACAGAAGCCAAAGGGAATTTTATCTCCGTGAGCAGATGAAAGCCATCCAGACGGAACTGGGTGAAGGCGATATCTGGATGCGGGATATTGCGGAATTACGTGAGCGCATTGAAAAAGCAGGTTTACCCGAGGAGGCGCGCAAAGTTGCCGAGAAAGAAGTAGAGCGTCTTGCTCAAATGCCATCCATGGCGCCTGAGGTGGGAATCATTCGAACCTATGTGGAATGGATTTTGGAGAATTACCCTGGCATCAGCAAACTGAAGATAATCTCGACGTTGAACACGCCGCCAAAGTATTAGATCACTATCATTTTGGCTTAAAAGATGCCAAGGATCGGATTCTTGAGTACATTGCTGTTCGGAGTCTGCAACCAAAAAGACTGCGTCAGCCTATTTTATGTTTTTCCGGTCCTCCGGGAACAGGGAAAACATCCCTGGGCCGTTCTATTGCTGAAGCCCTTGGAAGGAACTTTGTGCGGGTTTCACTGGGAGGAGTGAGGGATGAAGCAGAAATTCGAGGGCATCGCAGGACCTATATCGGCGCTCTTCCCGGAAGAATTTTACAAACGATGCGACGTGCTGGGACAATCAATCCTTTGTTTATGCTGGATGAAATTGATAAATTAGGCGCCGATTTTCGTGGTGATCCAGCCGCCGCGCTGCTGGAAGTTCTTGACCCGGAGCAAAATCACGCATTTTCGGATCACTACCTGGAAATCCCTTACGACTTATCCAAAGTCATGTTTATTACCACCGCCAATTCGTTGGCTTCAATTCCACCAGCATTGCTTGACCGCATGGAAGTGATTGAGTTTCCAGGATACATTGAGGAAGAAAAAGTTGAAATTGCCAAACGATTTCTCATCCCTCGTCAAATCGAGGAAAGCGGCTTGCAGGATAAAGAAGTGGTCTTCAGAGATGCAGCCATACGACGAATTATCCGTGAGTACACATATGAAGCCGGCGTTCGGAACCTGGAACGCGAAATTGGAAGAATGTGCCGTAAGGTTGCAAGGTTGAAATCTCAGAAAAAGCGATATCCTTCTCAATTGACCCCTCATCTGGTGGAAAAATTTTTAGGTCCACCTCAATTCTTTGTATCAGAAGCAGAGAGACAGGATGAAGTAGGGGTTGCCACAGCCATGGCATGGACAGAGACAGGCGGAGAGATTATGCCTGTAGAAGTCCTGATCATGGAAGGAAAAGGTAATCTCCAGATTACCGGGCAGGTAGGAGATATTATGCAAGAGTCTGCCCAAGCCGCTTTATCTTATCTCAAAGCCCACTGTTCCGATTTTGACCTTGACCCCTCCGTTTTTGAAGGTTTGGATATCCATATTCACGTTCCTGAGGGAGCCGTACCAAAGGACGGTCCCAGCGCTGGTATTACTATCGCCACTGCTCTGGCTTCTGCGTTTACCGAGCGCAAAGTCTACCGGGAAGTTGGGATGACAGGAGAAATTACCTTGAGGGGAAGAGTGCTTCCTATTGGAGGGGTGCGAGAAAAAATCCTTGCTGCTCATCGGGCAGGTTTGAAAACCGTGATACTACCTGAGAAAAACAAAAAAGATCTGGTAGATGTTCCTAAAAAAGTGCTTTCAGATCTAAAAATTGTGTTCGTAACTCACATCGATGAGGTCTTCCGAGTAGCCTTGCATCCTTCCAGTGATAATCCTGTGCAACCTCGCTGGAAGGCAAAGAAAGAAGAGAAAAACGAGGAAGAAGAGGAGTAAAAAAACGGGACTGTCTGAACTGAATCGGACAGTCCCGTTTTTCTATGAATACCAAACTGGTTATTCTTCTGGAGAGCGCCGCTCGCTTTGCAGGGTGCGCACACCATTTCGTACTTGTGTCAAAATCCGTTCTAATTCAGCTTCCAAGCGTGTTAGCGACTCCAAAACATAGTCATCCGCCTCTTTGCGGATATTGGCTGCATCCACATGGGCTTGTTGAATAATTTGCTCTGCTCTTGCTTGGGCTTCTGCCACGATAGAATCTCTGGATACCAGTTGTTCACTTTTTTCGCGAGCCAGGGCAATTGTGCGATTGGCTTCTTCCTGCGCCTGTGCCAGAATGCGGTCTCTCTGAGCAAGAATCTGCTGGGCTTTTTTGATTTCTTCCGGAATGGAGACACGCATTTGGTCAATGATGTCCAGCATTCGATCCTCATTAACCAGTACACTGTGGGTTAGAGGAAAAGGACGACTTTCGTTAAACAGTTCTTCGAGCCGATCTACCAGGTGCAGGATATCCATTTATTTCCTCCGTGACCTTTTACGATCTATCCGATGCAAGTTTCATACCGATATTATATGTAATTTTCCTCTAATCCCTTACAGGCATGGGTAATTGCAAAGAAGGGGTTTGTTTTAATTTGTCTTTCAAAGCAATCTCCACGTGAGGTGGTACCATACTGGAAATATCTCCCCCCAACGCGGCTATTTCTCTCACTGTGCTTGAAGAGAGAAAGGTATGTTCCTCATTTGTAATGAGAGCAATAACCTCGATATCGGGGGCAAGGCGGTGATTGGCAAGTGCCATACGAAATTCGTACTCAAAGTCAGAGAAAACCCGCAAACCCCTTACAATTACCTGTGCACCATTTTCCCGACACGCATCTACGGTTAATCCGCGATACCCTATTACACGAATCTTTTCCTGCCCGAAAAATGCTTGCTTAACCAGTTCCATTCGTTCTTCTGGGCTAAATAACAAATTTTTCAATGGGCGATCATACACAGCAACAATTAACTCATCAAAAAGATTTGAGGCACGTAAAGCAATATTCATGTGCCCATAATGGATCGGGTCGAAAGTTCCAGGAAAGAAGGCGCGTACCATAGGTTAACTGATATCTCCTCTACCATTCCGCCAGAATTCTCCCAACTTCTTAGCAAGCAACGTATGTTCCGGCAAAGACAATTCAGGGTCTTGTTGGAAAATTAACTGTGCTTGCTGACGCGCCTTTTCAATAATGTGCACGTCGGTCAGGTTTGCCATTTTTAACTCAGAGAACCCTGCCTGGCGAGTCCCTAGAAATTCTCCAGGTCCACGCTGCTGGAGATCTTTCTCCGCAAGGACAAAACCATCGTTCGTTTCAACCATTACGGAAAGTCGTTCATTTTCTAATGCATCGTCAGATTCGGGGATCAACAAACAATATGACTTTTCTGACCCTCTCCCAACTCTGCCTCTGAATTGATGTAACTGGGCTAAGCCAAAACGATTTGCTCCTTCAATGAGCATCACTGTAGCATTAGGAACATCCACGCCTACTTCAATGACCGATGTAGAAACAAGAATGTGATATTTCCCATCTCTGAAACCAGCCATTACCTCATCTTTTTCTTCGGGCTTTAATTTCCCATGCATCATGCCAATACGAAATTCCGGGAAAATTTCTTGTTGTAATCGTGTATATTCCTGAACTACCGATAAGTGCTCTCCGTTTTCGTTTTGTTCTACCATCGGATAGATAATATATGCCTGGTGTCCTTTGCTGATTTCATGACGAATTAATTGATAAGCCCGTTCTCGTTCCAATGGATGAAGAACATGGGTTTCAACAGGCTGACGGCCCGGTGGCATTTCGTCCATTACCGTCAAGTCAAGATCGCCATAAATTGTCAATGCTAGAGAGCGTGGAATTGGAGTAGCCGTCATCACCAACAGGTGAGGATTGTTCCCTTTTTGCCTGAGTGCTGCGCGCTGTGCCACACCAAATCTGTGTTGTTCGTCAATGACCACCAGTTGTAAATCCTGGAATTGAACCGGGTCTTCAATCAAAGCATGCGTACCGATCAGTAACTTAACCGAGCCATGCTGCAGGTCGTTTAGAATCTTTTCTCTTTCTGCTCCACGGACATCACTGGTGAGCAAACGAATTTGTTCGGGTTGAAGAATCGGTAGAGTGCTTTCATCTGACTGAGTTAATACCCGGCTCAAATTTCGATAATGTTGTTCGGCTAAAATGCTCGTTGGCGCCATGACCGCAACTTGCGCGCCATGATATGTGACCATACCAATAGCCAGAGCGGCAACAATGGTTTTCCCTGAACCCACGTCCCCCTGGAGTAAGCGATCCATAGGTTTGCCAGATACTAAATCCGCCCGGATTTCCTGTACGGCACGTTTTTGTGCATTTGTTAGCTCATAAGGGAGTTGTGCCAACTTCTGCTCCAGCCAGGTATCCGGGACGTCAAAAACCCTTGCTTGCAAAGATTTCCAGGAATGTTTTTGACGTAAAACCCCCAGTTGGAGCAAGAAAATCTCATCAAAAGCCAGACGCCACCGGGCTTGATCCAGAACATCCTGACTATCAGGGAAATGGGCTTGCGAAAGGGCAACGCCCAATTCAAGCAACTTCAAGGATGAACGAACAGATGCTGGCAGAAAATCAGAGACTTTAGGTGCCCATTGCATGATGGTTCTATACATCAGCCGGCGCAAAGATTTTTGATTGAGATCCGCAGTAAGTGGATAAACGGGCACAATGCGACTGGTATGTAATTGCTCTCGATCGATTTCTTCAATCTCTGGATCTTTCATGATCAACTTACCCAGGTACATATCCAGTTTTCCAGAAACTGCAACCTGAGTACCTTTCGGGAAACGATTCACATACCACAATTTATTGAACCAGGAAAGCCGTAGTGTGCCTGTGCCATCGGTAATGATGGCTTCGATCAACTGCAATTTTCCATCACGAACCTGACGTGATGCGATGGCTTGTACAACACCCAGCACAGTAACTTCATCCCCATATTTCAGTTTGTTGATGGGTTTGAGGCGGCTGTAATCATCGTAGCGACGAGGGAAGAAATACAACAAATCTTGCAGGGTGTTTATTCCCAGTTTCTCCAGGGCTTCAGCAGTTTTTTTACCAACCCCACTTACACGATGGAGAGGCGTTTGAAGGGTACGCAAAATGTGTTGCTCTGTTTCTACTGGGGCATCTGTTGCAATCGAGGCACGCTCCGAGAGTTTGACACCACGACTTTGTGCTGGCGTAGGCTCTGTTTCTGCTACCATCGGTTTTGTCGATGCATTGCAGGACTCAATTTGAGCGTAGATTTGGTGTACACACTCCCTGCGCTGTTCTGGAGTCAACCGGGGATATTCTTGAAGTTTTTCTACAACAAACGAGATCAAGTCATCAGGTAATTGAAAGGCACGGGCTTCTTTTTCCCAATAGGGGACTGCCTTATCCAGACCACCAACGACCGCGCGATTTTCATAATTTTGTTCGCGCTCCAATTCTAAAAACTTGTTTAATTTTTCCAATGGAGACAGCATATTTGTATTTTACCGCACTTTACTCCCCCTCGAGGATAACCATACCTAGCGTACGGGGACCAAACAAGATAGCAGTAGGAAGATTCAGGCTATGTTCACTAAAAGGCACATCCGGATATATTTCATGAACGTAGTTTCTTAAGACCTGTGTTTCGTGATTAAAGGGCGAGACACCTTGTATTACTGCAATATGCTTGAGGTCTTCAAATTCCTCCAGAAATTCCTGGAAGAAATCAAGCGCGGCACGAACGTTTTTGGCTTTTTCAATTGGAGTGATTTTACCCTCTTCAAAAGACAAAACCGGTAGCATATTCAGCATTTCCCCAGCGATTGCCTGAGGCTTTTCCAGAAAACCCGCTTCATGCAAATAAGAAAGCCCAGCCGTGCAGATTAGGGTATAGAGTTTGGGAATTGTCTTCCGGATTTTTTGTTCAATAGACCAGGGATCCTGTCCGTTGGCAACTTCCTGGGCCGCCATTTGTACCAGCAAACCCACTCCAACCGAAATGGTTTGGGAGTCAATCAGGGTAATGGGCACCAGGTTTTTGGCAGCCTGAGCTGCCTCTTCTGCGGCTTTGTAAATTGGAACCAACTCTGAAGAGGAAAAAATTGCCAGAATATGAGAACACTCTTTGGCATGTTTTTGAAACAGCGTATACAATGTTTCGGCATCCGGCGATTTCAAGCAAGGCTTAATACCGTTCAATGTAGAAGGGGGAAGGTAATTCCATCGAATTCCTTCCCCTTCTGGATATAATAACCCTCGCAAAGAAATATCAAAAGGAATAATCCAAACGTACTGATACCCCGGAAAGCCCGGGTGGGTAAATTGGGATGCAGCATCAGTGAGGATACAAACTTTATCCATTCCTTCTTATTCAATCCCAATGATAAATTGATAGTGGGGTTGTCCCCCTTCCTTAAGTTCTAATTCCTGCTGAGGATATTTTTCCCTGACCAAATCAGCAATACGGTTGGCTTCGCTGTGACTGATATTCTCACCGTAGAACATGGTAATCAGGTCGTATTCATCTGCCTGAGCCTTTTCAAGCAATTGAAGACAGGCATCTTCCAGGGTGTTGCTGGATACTACCAATGTGCCGTCCAGTAGTCCAATTACCGCACCTTCCTGAACATCTACACCATTTAGGTTTACAGAGCGGGTTGCTGTGGTAATTTCGCCTGTGTGAACTTCTCCAATGGCTTCTTTCATCTCATCCACCAACTCGCTTAACTCCGCCTCAGGATTGTACCGAAACATTGCTGCTAACCCTTGAGGGATACTGCGACTGGGAATGACTTCTACCTTTTTGACCGTGACACTGGCGGCATTTTGAGCCGCCAGGATAATATTTTTATTGTTTGGTAGAATAATAATTTTATCGGTTGGCAGATTCTCAAAAGCATTGAGGATTTGCTCCGTGCTCGGATTCATCGTCTGCCCACCTTCGACAATTGCAGAGACCCCCAAGCTGGCAAAGACTCGGGAAATCCCTGGGCCTGGAGAAACAGCAACAACTCCTACCTGACCAGGAAGAACCGAAGCCAATTCTAAACGTGGAGCCTCAACTGCCGTGGAAGAGCGCTCTTCCATCTGCGCCAGAAGATTTTCCATGGCGATCTTGCTCCAAACCCCAATCTTCGCGATATACTGGATAGGGTCGTACTGCCGTTCCTGGCTGACATGGATATGCATTCGGTACATTCCATCGCCTTCCCCAACCTGAATGGATGTACCCATTTCACTCAAATCAGCATAAAACTGTTCCAGGTTCAGAGGCTGATGAGGCCGAAAATCAATCACCACTTCAACTTCTTGACCTGGCTCAATTTCTTCCACAGTTTGTTCGATCTGCATTGTAGAAAGTGGTTGCACAATATTCAGATTCGTTTCCAGAGATTGCCCGTTCAGGTGACGAAGCATTCCCTCTAAAATGAAAAACAGCCCTTTTCCTCCAGAATCCACCACGCCTGCTTGCTTGAGAATGGGAAGCAACTCAGGGGTTTTTTTCACGGATTCATTAGCAGCATCCACAACGGCTGCCAGGATTTCTTTCAAATCGCTTGTCTTCTCACGGGCCTTTCGGGCGGCTTCGGCAGCATCTTTTGCCACGGTCAAAATTGTACCTTCTACAGGCCTTACCACCCCTTTGTAAGCCGTATTTTGTCCTTCCTGCATTGCTGCTACAAACAGATCGGCGTCCATGGTATCAAAATTATCCAAAGCACGGGCAAAACCGCGCCAGATTTGGGAAAGAATCACCCCTGAATTTCCCCGCGCCCCCATAAGTGCCCCTTGGGCAATGGCTTTTGCCATTCTACCGATATTCCCCTCGCCAGAATTTGCCACTTCATTGTAAGCGGCCTGCATGGTCAGCAGCATATTTGTACCCGTATCACCATCGGGGACCGGGAAGACATTCAAAGCATTCACTACCTGCTGATTGGTTTTTAACCAAGTCATTCCCGCAATAAGCAATTCTTTCAACTTCTGCCCGTCAATCCGGCAATCGTTTGAAGATGTTTCCTGAGCATGGGTATCGCTTTGATGTGAATAAGTCGCATTCATCTCATCTATGGACATAAAACACTCATTCTCTTCCCTTCACCATAAACTCAATCCGGATTGCTTACTCGTAAGCCACGAACATGCACGTTTACCTGACTGACCGGGATGCCGATAGTTTTTTCAACCTGGTAGCGGACATTATCGGCAACGCTCGAAGCCACCATTTTAATACGAGTTCCGTATTCCACAATGATATAGAGGTCAATTTGAATGGAATTGTTAACATACCGTACATCAACCCCAAGGGTTGGATCTTTAACCAACACCTGTGCCAAGCCTTCTGCAAGGTTTTTGGCGGCAAAACCAACCACGCCATAAGAAGACAAAGCGGACTGGTAAGCGACGGTGGCGATAGCCCGATAACTCACAAAGATATTTCCCAATGGATTACTGTCCTTCATATACGACCCTTTTGAGTTAATAACCCAATTCTTGTATTTCGATACGAGGTGTGGTAAAATTGCTGCTCGTTGAGTTTGGCAACACTCCAGGCAATCTGGCGCAAGGAAGAAAGGAATTGACTATGGCTAAGTGTGAAAATTGCGGCAAGAAAACTGTGTTTGGACATCGTCGAAGTTTCTCGATGCGGGCAACCAATCGGGCTTTCCGTCCGAATCTGCAAAAAGTTTTGGTGATTGAAAACGGGCGTAAGGTCCATAAAGTCCTGTGCACAAAATGCATCCGCACGATGGTCAAAGCAGCCTGATTTTACCTTCTTTTTCCTGGTTTGTGCAAAAATCGCGGCAATTGCCGTGATTTTTGTTTAAGCGATGTTTTTCTGTACGCTTTCCCGTAAAGCGTTTACTCCTGCCTTAATGCCCTCTGGATGCTTAAAAATTGCCGTAGCAGATACAATGTAGCGTGCTCCGGCTGCATATACCAGAGGCAAAGTTTTTTGATCAATTCCGCCATCCACTTGAATAACTGCTCTGCTATGTGAATTTTCTACTAAATCACGCACTTTGGCTATTTTAGGAAGTACTTCGGGCAAAAAAGATTGCCCAGAAAACCCAGGATTTACTGTCATTACAAGAATTAAATCAGCGTGCGAAACTACCTCTTCCAACCATGAGGCTGGTGTGCCGGGGTTTAATACCACACCGGCTTCACACCCCAAAGAGTGAATATTCTGTAGGGTGCGATGAATATGCGGGCAGGTCTCAACCTGCACAGATAGGCGATGAGCCCCCGCTTCTGCGTACCAGGGGATCATCCGGTCAGGATTTTCAACCATCAAGTGAACATCCAAGGGTAGGTGAGTAATCCTCTTAAGGGTTGAAACAATGAAAGGTCCCATGGTCAAATTAGGGACAAAGTGACCATCCATGACATCTACATGGATTTCATCAACCCCTGCTTCTTCCAATTGCTTTACTTGATCTTCCAGACAGCGAAAGTCGGCTGAGAGCACAGAAGCACATAATCTAAATGAATTCACTTTACCCATCCAAGCACATTGAGGATATAAGAGTAAAAAGGAAGTAATCCAACTCCCAGGACAAGTGCAATAATAGCCAGGACAATAATATCTGGAGTAAGCAGTGTAGAGGATGGGGTAGGGTGCAGCACTGCAGATGGGGAACCCTTGGTTTGCTGAGGGGCATTTTCTTTTCCTACAGGTTGTTGCCTTGTATGAGACGACACAGACGCACTTCGCGCAGATGTACTTACGACTCTGTTCTGGGCAATAGGAGTATCCAGACCTTCGAGAATCCGTGCCAGAATATCCGCATTACGATACCGCTGTCGGGGTTCTTTAGAAAGAAGCAACAACAGGATTTTTTCCAATTCCTCTGGAATTTCCCGGTTCAAATGCCGTGGGGGAATGGGACGGATGTTTGGGTCTCGATGTTGCCTGGCTAAATCTGCTGGCGTTTTCCCGGAGTATGGCAATTGCCCGGTTAGCATCTCATAAAAAACAACCCCTAAGGAATACACGTCACTGTAGGGCATGGGAGGTTGTCCGGAGGCTTGCTCAGGGGAAAAGTACTGAGGAGACCCCCAGATTTCATCTGTTGTTTCGTCAGGATGAATACTGGCAATGGCACGGGCAATTCCAAAGTCAGTCACCTTGAGATGTCCATCTTTGGTCACCAGCATATTATGAGGTTTCACATCGCAGTGAATTACACCTGCGCGGTGAGCATATCCCACACCTTTTGCGGCTTGAATCATCAAGGGAAGCGCTTCGTGCACTTCAAAGAGTCCCTTTTGCCGAATCAGGTCTTTGAGATTTTGCCCCTCGATATATTCCATAACAATAAACAAACGTCCTGCATCGTAGCCGATATCGTAGATAGTAACAATATTCGGATGAGAGAGATTCGCTGCCGCTCTGGCTTCCCTGCGAAACTGATCCTGGAACGCTTGATTTCCTGAATATTTTGGACGCAATAACTTGATGGCAACGGTTCTTTCCAGCATGCGATCTCTGGCGCGATAGACAACCGCCATTCCGCCAGAGCCGATTGTCTCTTCAAGTGCATAACGATTTTGAAGCATTGGCGTGGTTGTTGAGTTCACGGTTCCCATTTAGAAATCATTATATCACAATCAATTTTTGGTTTTTTTAATCAACGTTCCCTCAATTTTTCAGAAGCAATCAGATATAATAACCAAAACAATCAGAAGGAAGTCCTGTTTTTATGAAAAAGTTCCTCGCTATCATCAGGAAGCCTATTAACTGGTTGATCGTCGCTTTGCCTTTTGCTCTCTTTGCAGACTTATTTCACTGGGGAGATTTCTGGATTTTTATTTTTTCCTGTATCGGCATTATCCCAATGGCTGGATTAATCGGTGAAGCCACAGAGTCACTGTCTATTTACACAGGTCCTAAAATTGGTGGACTTCTAAATGCTACTCTTGGAAATGCTGCTGAATTGATCATCACTCTGGTTGCGATTCAAGCGGGGCTTCTCGAATTGGTAAAAGCCTCTATCACTGGCTCTATTTTAGGGAACTTGCTTCTTGTGTTAGGGGCTTCTATATTTCTTGGCGGGCTGAAACACGGTGTACAATCCTTTGACCGCAGACAAGCCGCCAATCACGCCATCCTTCTGATCATTGTAGTGATTGGACTGGCAATCCCATCCCTGTTCAGCCACTCAATCGGCCCCGATGATAGCGTTGAGGTAGAAGCCTTAAGTATTGGGGTTGCCATCGTTCTCATGCTGTTATATTCTCTGGGGTTGATTTATACCCTGAAAACTGCATCAAGTCCAATATCTTATTCTCCAGCTGACGCCACTGTACACCAACACGGTTTGACAAAAGGAGAAGCCATTATTGTTTTGGCTCTTTCTACCCTGGCGGTCGTTTGGCTTTCAGAATTACTTGTTGGTGCAGTAGAACATGTGGTAAGCAATTTAGGGATTTCTGAATTCTTTCTGGGAATTATTCTGATCCCTCTGGTTGGGAACGTTGCGGAGCATCTTGTGGCTGTTCAGGTGGCTATGAAAAACCAGATGGATCTGAGCGTAGAAATTGCTGTATCTTCCAGTCTGCAAATCGCTTTATTCGTCGCTCCGGTGCTGGTTTTCATCAGCCTTCTTATGGGGAATCCACTCACCCTGGTGTTTAATCAATTTGAATTGATTGCATTGATCGCCGCCGTTGTGGTTGCCGCTCTGGTATCATCGGATGGAGAATCGAACTGGCTGGAAGGTGCCGCTCTGATAGGGGTTTATCTGATTTTGGGTGTTGGGTTTTTCCTGTTGCCTTCATAACCATGAAACATCCTTTTCAATTTTCTGTAACTCCATGGGTGATCCTCGGTTCAATTATCATCGCTGGAGCATTATCTGTTCTCCTTATTTTGGGATTGAGCCTGACTGCGTCTCGTCTTCAGTCCCAGGAAATTCCAGCCATGATTACGGTCATTCCAGCGCCTACAATGCTCCCCACTTCTACCTTGCTATACACTAGTACCCCTGAAGCCACATTCATAGAGATTAATGGGATTAGCCTGGGAAAGTTTGTCCAGATCGCTGGAACCGGCGGAGATGGTTTAAGACTGCGTGCTGGGCCTGGCAAAGAGTTTGCCCCGCTTTTCCTAGGTTATGAGTCAGAGGTGTTTGAAGTGAAAGATGGTCCAAAATTCTCAGACGGGATCACCTGGTGGTACCTGATTGCACCTTATGATGAAACCAGAAGTGGTTGGGCAGCAGCGGACTATCTTAAGGTGGTGAATGTAGAATTGGAGGATTCTTCCCCATGAACCTAAAAGAACTGCCCCAGAAAATTACCCTCAACAAAAAAGAGCAACATCTCGAAATTGCATGGCAAGATGGACACCTCAGCCAGTATCCATTTTCGCTCCTGCGTGCTGCCTGTCCCTGTGCGACCTGTCGAGGGGGACATGAGAATATGCGTTCTGAACCAGATCCCCTTGTATTTGATATGACGCTTGCCGATTCTCCCGCTACACAGGTGGAGCAGGTAGAGATGGCCGGGCAATACGCCATTACCATTCACTTTCAGGATGGACACCATTATGGGATTTACACCTGGCATTTCTTACGGCTGCTATGTCCTTGCCCTTCCTGCCGATCACGTGTTCAGGGAGAGTAAGTTTCTGAAGCCTGAAGATACTTTTCAATGTCTTCCGCAATTTGTTGGGCTCGCCGCGCGGCAATTCCTGTGTAAGATTGGATATTTTGGCATTCTGAAATTTCTTCAGCGTTAAGGAAAATTTTGATTCTTTCATCAGACTGTAAAAGAGTGAAAAGAGGATTCGGCTTCCCTGCAGTAACTTCCAACCATGCCTGCATTGAATGTTCCCGGATAACCTCGTGCATTTCCTGACGATTGGCACCCTTTTGTACAAGTCTCATTAATAACCGTTCACTGGCAGAAAATGGGGCATAAACCTGCAGATTACGCTCAATGGAATTTGTATTTATTTTGATCCCTTTTAATATTCTGATGGCTGTTAACAAAAGTTCATCTGCAATTAAGAAGGCTTCGGGCAAAATTGTCCGGCGATTTGCACTGTCATCCAACGTTCGTTCGAGTAAGGAATGTGCAGCATTTTCCCAGGCAACTTGAGGAAGGGAAGCAAGTAGCCTTGCCAGGGAGTCTATTTTTTCCGCCTGGATGGGGTTGCGTTTGAAAGGCATGGCAGAAGATCCTACCTGTTTTACGCTAAACGGCTCACTCCATTCTCCATAAAGAGGAGACTGCAATAGGCGAAGATCGAAAGCGAATTTATACAGCGTTGCCCCTAAGCCAGCCAGAGTTACCAGAACCTGATAATCTTGAATCCTTGGGTAAGTTTGAGTGCTCACAGGAAAGAAACTTAATTGCAGAGCCTCCCCCATTTTTTTTTCAAATTCATCAAAATGGTCTGGACCCAGAATCTCCACATATGAAGCAGCTGTACCTACAGCGCCCTTAAAACCTTTACCTCGAAGATTTTTCTTGAGGTCTCTCATTTTCTGGCTATGAATAAGTAATTCCTGAGCAAATCCCGCAATTCGATATCCTAAAGTTGTAGGCTCTGCCGGCTGTAAGTGAGTGAAGGCAAGTGAGGGAATTTCAGAATAGAGCCGAATTTTTTGAGCGGTGAGACCGAGTAAATCGTCGAGTTTTTTTACGAGAATTTCCAAGGCTTCTCTTAATCGAATTGCTTCTGCGTTATCTTCAATATCCATTGAGGTTGCCCCAATATGAAGATATCCTCCTGCATTTGGACATTGTTCGGAAAAACACTGAAGCTCCGCCATCAGGTCATGATGGATCGTTTTCTCGATTTCCAAGGATCTCTCGAGATCAATTTCATTCTGTTTTTCTTCTAGTTCTTTGAGAACCTGAGAAGAAAACAATCCAAATTCTGATTGAACCCTAGCCAGAACAACCCAAATTTTGCGCCAAAGTTTTCTCTTATATTCTTCACTCCACAAGGTGCGCATTTCAGTGCTGGCATATCGCCAACTAAATGGAGATTGATAAAGGGTATAATTAGGTGTCATCATTAGTCCATCCAACGGTTAGGAAATTGCAAGGTAAAAATGTAGCATTCTAGCAATCTGGAATATATAATTGCTTAACAATGCAATTTACCAGGGTAGCAAAGTTGGAATTATTGTAACGTGATTTTGGGGAAATAACAGGAGTTGGATTCTGTGGAGGCCCATCGAATTACACAAAGTTTTTCACCAGGTCAAGGCGGTCAGGAAACCCAACTGCAACCGGGGAGCATGCTCGCCAATCGGTACCTCATTCAGGAAGTCATAGGCATTGGCGGAATGGGGTCAGTTTATCGCGCGCGAGACCTCCATTTTCCGAATGTGGTCAAACTGGTTGCTGTTAAAGAAATGATCAACCAGGCACGGGATAGCCAGATCCGCCAGACGATTGTGCAAAACTTTGAACGAGAAGCCAATATCCTCGCAACCCTGAATCATCCTTCCATTCCTCGGATCTTTGATTACTTTACCCATGATGAACGTTCGTATCTTGTCCTGGAATACATTAACGGGAAAGATCTTGAGGAAATCCTGTCTGAATCTCCTGGTCCCCTGCCCGAAGATCGGGTCGTTGCTTGGGCAATTGAATTATGTGATGTTCTGGCTTATTTGCATAATCACAAGCCGGAGCCAATCATCTTCAGAGATATGAAGCCATCAAACGTCATGGTCAATCAGGATGGTCACATTGTCCTGATTGACTTTGGTATTGCGAAAATGTTCCGCGCTGGTCAAAAAGGTACAATGATCGGTACCGAGGGGTATTCTCCCCCTGAACAATACAGGGGGGAAGCCACACCTCTGGCAGATATTTACGCCTTGGGCGCGACCCTTCATCATTTGTTGACCAAGCGAGATCCAAGAATTGAAACACCTTTCACGTTTAATGAGCGCCCGGTGCGAAAGTTTAACCCTTCTGTCTCGCCGGAATTGGAAGCGATTATCAACACAGCGGTTCAATACAATCCTCAAGATCGTTTCCAGAGCGCTGAGGAAATGAAAGAGGCGCTGCTCAATGCAGCGCGAAAAACGGGTGTGCTTTCACGAATTGCCACAAAATCCTTATTGATTTCCAGCGAAGAAAACACCAAACCTCTGTGGACTTTTGAGTGTGAAGATGAAATTCGAGGGGGCCCCGCTTTTGAGAATGGGTTAATCTATGTAGGCTCTTATGATAATAACCTGTATGCTGTAGATGCCACCGATGGAAAGTTTGTATGGAAATTCCCTACCGAAGGGGGAATTGTCACACGTCCTGCCTTTGGAGAAGGGTTGGTCATCTTTGGGTCGGAAGATCATCGAATTTACGCCTTGAACTCCAGAAGCGGTAAAATTGCCTGGACCTATCCTACGGAAGGACCGGCGAGAGGATCTCCCAAGATTGCGGAAGGACACGCTTTTGTGGGCTCGGACGATGGTTTTCTTTATGCCATTAATCTTACCTCCAGTCGACTGGTGTGGAAATACGATACAGGTGGGCCGGTTCGATCAACGCCATTCATAGCCAATGACTTGATCTTCTTCGGCTCAGAAACCGGTGACCTGTTCTGTATGGACTTCCGTGGCGCAGTTAAGTGGCGGTTCAAAGCCAAGCGTGCAATTTATTCATCACCACTTGTGGTAAAAGGCTCACTGTTCTTCACCTCTCTGGACTCTATTTTGTACTCTGTTGATGCTCGAACGGGTTGGGCAATCTGGCGTTTCCGTATGGGGAAGGGTTCGGTTTCTTCCCCATGCAATGTGGAAAACTATATCATCGTCGGTTCTGCAGATGGGTTTATCTATTGTGTGGATGGTGGAACTTCCAAAGAAATCTGGCGCTTCAAGACCGATCACCAGGTAAGTGGCTCACCTTTGGTTTACAGAGATTCGGTTTATTGCGGCGCAGCGGACGGGAATTTGTATTGTTTGGAATACAGAACTGGAAGGTTGCGATGGAAATTCAGCACTGGTGGTGCTATTACCAGCGCTCCAATTGTGTATAATGATATTTTGTACGTTGGATCAGCAGACCACATTTTGTATGCGCTCATTCCATAATCCATTGCGGAGGAATTGTGCTGGATTTTTTCAAGAAATTATTTGGCAAAAAACAGATTGAACCCACCAAGCCGGTTGCTATGGTGGGCATCGAGACTGCTCCTTTGTCCGAAGAACAGTTGCAGTCAGTATTACCCGAAATGGTGCACATTTCCCCTCCACAATACCAGGTTGGAATGGGCATTTCGGTGGGTAGACAACGAGAGGTTAATGAAGACACTATTTTTGCCCTGTCAGCAACGATTGCCGATGGGGTGAGGGACCTGCCTTTTGGAGTCTTTGTCCTGGCAGATGGTATGGGAGGACATGCCAGTGGAGAAGTCGCCAGTGCCGCCGCTGCAAAAACAATGGCGCAATTTATCCTGAACAAAATCTCACCCCTCATGCTTTCGGTTGAACTCGAAGGAGCCGGAGAAAGTATTCAGGAAATGATGGAAAATGGTGTTCGCGAAGCGCATCGCGCTGTGCTGAAAGCAGCGCCTGGAGGGGGCACTACGCTAACTGCTGTGCTTGCTCTGGGCGAACAAATTACCATTGCTCATGTTGGAGATAGCCGGGTGTATTTTGTGTATCCTGATGGGCGTGTGCAGGTGAAAACACAAGACCATTCTTTGGTACACAGATTGAAAGAGTTAGGACAAATCACCGATAAAGAAGCCTCCTCACACCCCCAAAGAAATATTCTGTATCGTGCTTTAGGACAATCTGAGCCTTTCCGCCCGGATATCATCACTTGTGAATTTCCTCATCCGGGTAGCCTGTTAATTTGCAGCGATGGGCTCTGGGGAGTTTTGCCCGAAGAGAGCATTGCTCACATTGTCAACACATCCAAAAACCCTGCCCAAGCTTGTCAAACGCTTGTAGAGTCGGCGAATATTGCGGGTGGGCCTGATAACATCAGTGTGATTTTGGCGCAATATCTCTCCTGAGGGAGTTTAAGACTTGAGAGATTATTATTCGATTTTGGGGGTATCATTCGATGCAACGCCGGAAGAAATCCGCTCGGCGTATTTTGATTTAGCCAAAAAGTATCATCCGGATGTAACGGACGATCCAAAAGCCCACGATCGCTTTGTAGAAATTCAGGAAGCCTACGATGTGCTCTCCAATGCCGCTCGTAGAGCAAAATACGATGCTTCCTTACCTGATACTGTTAAGAAAGGCCCGGAAGTTACCCTGAATGTCCGTACCAGTCGGATGGTGATCCCCAGAATTCAGGAACCTCAGCTGTTCTATGCTCTGGTGGACTTAATTTGTACAGCCGAATACAACGTAAAAGAAGCCCCTCCTTTCCATATTTGCCTGGTCCTGGATCGCTCCACGTCCATGCATGGCGCCAGAATGGACATGGTGAAATCCAGTGCGCTCAACTTGCTGAAGCAGTTCCGTAAACAGGATTTGATTTCGGTTGTAGCCTTTAGTGACAGGGCAGAAGTTGTTATTCCTCCCACTCGGGTGCCTGATTTAGCCAAGGATGATCACCGCATTAGCATGCTACAGGTGGGAGGCGGAACCGAAATTTATCAAGGTTTACAACTTGGTATCGAACAACTTCGTTCTATCGATCCGCGTTTTATGCGTCAGTTGATTTTGCTGACGGATGGGCATACCTACGGAGATGATGAAGCCTGTATTGAGTTAGCTGAAGAAGCTGCCCAGGATGGAATTCAAATCAACACCATGGGAATCGGACATGAGTGGAATGATGAATTACTGGATAAAATTGCTACCATAAGCGGGGCGAACTCCATCTTTGTAACATCTCCAAAAGACTTGAATAAGTTCTTTGAGCAAAAATTACAATTATTGAACGATACCTATGCCAGAGGTCTCTCTTTAGAATTTACGTTGGGTGAGGGTGTGGAACTTAAGTACGCATTCCGCCTCCATCCGGAAACAAGCCCACTGCCTGCCACGAATCCTATCCCATTAGGCACATTGATGTATCATAAAAGCATGAGCCTGCTCTTCGAGTTTGTCATTCATCCCATTTCAGCGGATGTTACCTCGCTTCAGATCCTTACGGGTAAAATCAAAATGGAACTTCCATCTGCTCAATCCTTGCGCGCACGTTTGCCCATTCAGATTAAACGCGCAGTAATGGATCAACCTGAACCGGAATCGCCACCCCCCGCATTAATTGAAGCCTTGGGGAAATTGACACTTTACAGAATGCAGGAAAAGATTCAAAAAGAAGTAGAGGAAGGGCAAATAGACAAAGCCACAAGAAGGCTTCACTATCTGGCGACGCAATTACTCTCGCAGGGGGATCGTGAACTGGCACATGCCGTGCTTTTGGAAGCGGAGCACTTGCAACAGAGTCGTACCTTTAGTCGGGAGGGAGATAAGAGAATTAAGTACGGCACACGAGCACTTCTTTTACCTTCAGGGATGGAGCATTAGCCTATGATCAAATGTCCCAATTGCCACCACGAAGAACTTCCTGGCTCACTTTATTGCAGTGAGTGTGGTGCACAGTTGGTGGTTTCTCAAACTACCACAACCCAGCACATTCAACGCAATCCTTCTGATGTACTTGTTGTTACTCCCCCTACTCAAACACCTTCCAAACCAGGCATTTACCCGGAAGGCGAAGCAGAATTTAAGGTTTTGTTGAGTTTTGTGGATAGCGGCAAAGTAATTGAGTTATCTGGACAAAACGAATATACGCTCGGGAGAACCTCTGAAGGTCAACCCATTCTTCCCGATATAGACCTCTCTCCCTACGATGCTTATTCAAAGGGCGTTTCTCGATTGCACGCAGCATTGAAAATCCAGAGTCATCGAGTTGTGATCACCGATTTAGGCTCTTCTAATGGTACGCGTGTCAATGGTCAGAAAATTGTGCCCCATGTAGATTACCCGCTTAACCATGGGGATATGATTTCTTTGGGAAAATTTGCCTTGCAAATTTTGATCAAGAAATAGAGGTGCATCATATGCCAACAGTATTGCTTCACATTATGAATGAAGATCCTGTGGCGGGAGAAATAGAACATTTACCTTCTCCAACAGATAATCTGGTTATTCTCAAGAACCCCCGCAAACGCGATGGAAAAGACCTTCATTACCTGGAGCCCAACGTATCCACGGTCATTTGGCCCATTGCCAGGATTAACTTCATCGAGGTTCTTCCAACCGGCGAGGAAGAAGAAATTATCACGTTTATTCGCGAGTAGGTGAGACAGGTGCCAGAACAATTCAAAAATCGAAGCATTCTCGTCGTGGATGATGAAGAAAGAATGGTGCGTTTCATCCGCCTGAACCTGGAGCATGATGGCTTCCAGGTTATCTCTGCCTATCGAGGCTATGAGGCTTTGGAGAAAGTGCGCACAGAGATGCCCGATCTTGTATTACTGGATGTAATGCTCCCGGATTTAGATGGTTTTGAGGTCCTCAAACTAATCCGAGAGAGTAGCAATACGCCAGTGATTATGCTCACTGCTAAAGGCGAAGAAGACGATCGCGTGCGAGGGCTAGAATTGGGGGCAGATGATTACATAACCAAACCGTTTAGTCCTCGTGAGCTGGTAAGTCGGGTCAAAGCAGTGCTCCGCAGAGTTGAAGCAACCAGTCTAACCGCAAAAAATGAGATTATCCAGGTTGATGATCGCTTAAAAATTGACTTTGGGCGTCGGGAAGTATGGGTAGAAGGAAATCTGGTCAAACTTAGACCTACAGAGTATCGTCTGTTGTACCATTTAGTGCAAAATGCCGGCTGGGTGATGACCTATGAACAACTTCTTACCAAAGTATGGGGGTATGAATACCGGGATGAAGAGCATTATGTACGTTTATATGTCAACTATCTGAGACAGAAAATCGAAGAAGACCCCTCCAATCCAAAATATATTCTCACCGAAAGAGGGGTTGGTTATCGATTTGTAGATTTCCGAAAAGCAGCAGAATCCTCCCAAGGTTAAGTCGGCACTGGACGAACCATTCTTTTTCTGATATATTGCATCGAGAAATTGAAATATTGGAGTAACTCTATGATCAATGAACCGATTCATGTAACCGATGCTGCTTTTGAAAAAACTGTATTGCAGTCCACTTTACCTGTAATTGTCGATTTTTGGGCGCCCTGGTGTGGACCTTGTAAAATGATAGCCCCAGTTCTGGAGAAAATTGCCAAAGAATATGCCGGAAAAGTCATCGTTGCAAAAGTCAACACAGATGAGAATCCTGAATGGGCAATGAAGTACGGCATCCAGGGAATTCCCACCTTGCTGTTCTTTTCAAACGGGAAAATTGTGCACCGTCAGGTAGGCGCGTTACCAGAACGGGCGCTTCGAGATATTGTGTCTCAGTTTTTAGAGGTAGTTAATTCTGCCAACACTCACTAAAACACGATGCTTTGCACCAAAACTCCGCTTCTACAGCGGAGTTTTTTGGTTAACCAATCCCATCAAAAAATCAGCAATTTGTTCAGAGCCATTCATAACTGCGTTCTTTTTAGGTATTTGAATTAAATATTCAATAAAACTCAACAGAGGTTCCCCCCAAAAAGACTCCATGGGGATTTCTAACCCTCCCATTGTTTCTTTTGCGAAAACAGCCAAAGGGGGCGACTCGCGGAATCTGGCACGAGGGATGAATCCGTAAGGCGTTCCTGTCCAGTAGGCTTCAGCCAGTGTACTGTACCCAAGTTTCCCAATAACAGCATCGCATGCGTTCATTAAGTCGGTATGATAATAACCGGAACGATGGGGAAGAAGGATTAAATTCGCCTGTTTGTAAGGGGTTTTTGCGCCTCCTGGCACAATGAAGACTACATTGGGCATCTTTTTCAATACCTCAAAAGGAAATTGATTGCTTTCAATTCCTCCCATGGTGATTAAGACCGCTGGAACATCTTGAGGAATTGTCAAGGATTTGCGAATCTCCTCTCTAGAACTGTAAATGGGGCGACTGACAGGAAAAACGTTCAAATCAGCCTGAGTACTTACCGAGCAAGCCGGCTGGGTCTGAATATGATAGATTACCTGGCGATATACGCCTTGCAAATATTCGATGAAAGGCTGAAAATCTGGTTCTTCTGAAAGGTAACCTTCATAAATCCAGTCCCAGGTAAAATTTTCTATTAGCAGCGAGGGAATTCGGGCTTGATGAGCCGCAAGAATTCCTAAAGGGGCTACATCGCAGAGCACCGCTCTTATTTCCTTTTCGCTAAATTCCCTGGATAGTTCTTCAATCAACTGTTTGTTGACGGGATAAAAATATTGTAACGCCTTAATTGTGGCGGGAATATCCTCTTCCATAGAATTTTTCTGGACCATTCCAACATCACAAGCCAAAGGATGAATTGTATAATTAATCAGTCGAGAGTCTTCAAAAAACCATTGGGGAACAGTAGTGTACACCTCAAACCACAAATCCTGACATTTCTGCAAGCAAGCCAGCATCACGGCGGTTGCCCTTGCAGCATGTCCAAATCCATGAGGTGTGATAAAGTAAGCAATACGGATCATAAATTTTGATTACGCCAAGTATAACATCCTCATCATAAGGAAGATATTCAGGAACTTTCAGAGTGTTGTTTTCGTCACTCGATTGGGAGGGATCATGTCAAAGAAGAGATCATATTTACTCACTTATTTGGGGTTCATCTTCTTCGTCCTTTCTGGATGTAATTTGTTAGGTACACCCCAGGTGGATGAAAGCCAAGTGGCTACACAAAGTGCTCTGATTATTCAGCAGGCTGCACAAGCTACAGCAACAGCCTATGCAATGGAAACTGAAATGGCTAACATTGCTACCAAAGCCGCGTTATTGGGATCCACTTTTACCCCAACTTTCACGGCTGTTCCTCCAAGCAGTACCCCATTGCCTACATCTACCTTGCCCCCTACACAAACGCCTTTGCCCTCTTTTACGCCGTTTCCTACTTTTACACCCGTTCCTACAGCAACACCGGTGCCTTGCAATCGTGCCGGCTTTGTTGCCGATGTAACCATTCCTGATGGTACGATTATTCCACCCGGTGCCACATTCACAAAGGTTTGGCGGCTAAAAAACAATGGAACCTGCACCTGGAACACCAATTACTCTGCTGTCTTTTCAGGGGGGGATCGAATGGGAGGAGCCTCTCCGACCCCGCTAAATGCCACGGTAGCCCCCGGAGAAACCATTGATATCTCCATTACCTTTACCGCCCCTACTACCGAAGGAAAATATCGCAGTAGTTGGAAACTGCGCGCCCCGGATGGCACTGTATTTGGATTAGGTTCACGAGACTCTGCTTTCTATGTAGATATTGAAGTTAAAAGCGGGACCTCTGCATATCCCTTTGATTTTGTGCTCATGGTATGCTCTGCAGAGTGGAGTAGTGGAGCGGGCACCTTGCCATGTCCTGGAACGGATGGAGACGCTAAGGGCTTTGTGCTGGTACAGCAAAAACCTCAATTAGAAAGCGGTGTAGTTGATGATGAGCCTGCTCTGATTACCCAACCTCAAGCCATTACTGATGGAACATTGAGAGGGAAATTCCCGGGGTATAAAGTGCAAACAGGGGATAAGTTCAAAGCCATTATTGGCTGCAGTTATAACTACAAGTCCTGTGATATGCGTTTCCAACTGGATTATCAAATAGGCACAGACCCCATTCAAACCCTGGCTTACTGGAATGAAGTGTACGATGAAACTTTCCGCAGTGTAGAAGTTGACCTGAGCCCTCTTAATGGAAAAACTGTCCGCTTCATTCTTACTGTATTAGCCAATGGAGAAATGAAACAGGATCGTGGGATTTGGTTAGCCCCGCGAATTGTTCGCTGATCCAGAGATAAATCCAGTTGAACATGGAGGACAATACCGTGGAATCCCAAACGCAGGTCAGTGTTATCTTTTTATACTCCGATCACTTGAAAAAGCCCGCCTTTGAGTCGATCCACCAGGAATTGGAGGCAGATCGCCGGGCAATTCTGGAAAAGCTCTCCGAAAAATATCGTATCTGCTCGCACTGGGTGGTTTCTACCAATCAAGACCTATTGAGTTTTGTTCAAGCATTTCAATCGGATGAGAGCGATATTGTCATTCTTTTATACCAAACCCAGGTAGAAGAATTGCACATCCAGGAACTTGTTGCCGCGGTAGGTAAAAAACCACTGGTAACGTGGTGTTATCTTCCATGGAAAAGAGCACCAAAGCCACTTTCTTATGAGGAGTACCTTCGTGCTTCTGGTGCGGCATCAATGTTTGTGGCTTTCTACGAACTGCGCAAACGATCTGTCCCCTACTTGCCTGTCTTTGGGTCGATTCAAGATGCCGATTTGCTGCACAAATTGGACGCTTTTATTCAGTCGGCACGCGTTAAGACTCAGTTGAGACGTGCAAATATCGCAGTGCTGGAGCACACGGGGGTTAAAACCGATGAAATCTTCAAAGAATTTCAAGAATTGGGCATTACTCTGAAGGAAGTTCATCTTACCGAGTATCAGGAAGAAGTGACAAAAGTGTCAGAGGATGAAGTTGCTGAGTATGTTCAACAATTAAGGGAGCATGTTCCCGATTTGATGGTAACCATACCTACATTACAGTTGGGGGCAAAACTCTCTGTGGCTTTACGACGGGTGGCCTTTCAGAATAATTTAGATGTGCTTGCTCTTCCAGCCCATTCTGCAGAAATTCGCAAAGCATTAAAAATCTGTCCGGGACTGCCTCCGGAATGGAGTGATAATCCTCACACTATTTACCTGACGACCCTAGATCCGGGGGCGATCTTAAGCAGTGTGCTTCTGCGTCTGGTAACCGGGCAGGTAGGTTTTCTGTTCAAAGCATGGTTTTGGGACAAAGCCCGGAACATCCTTGTAGGCGGACATACCGGGTTACAATTCCCAAATATTAGCGCGCCAAAACTTTCTCTTGTTTGCGGAGATTATTATTGTAATCGTGCAGACCCTGACGGCGGAGTGCAACTGGAGTTTATTGCAAAGCCAGGCAGGGTGACCATGCTCCAGATGGAATATCGCTCTGATGGATGGAAAGCCTTGATCACTTCAGGAATGTGCCTGGAAAGCGAATTATGGGTTGAAGGGCTTCCTCAAGCCGTTATCCGGCCGGATTGCACAATTGACCACTATCTTGATGTAGTTTCGGCAACAGGTAGTGGAAGGAATTGGGTTATGATTTATGGGAGTGTGATAGACGAACTTAAGGCGCTCTTTGAACTGATGCAAATACCTTTTGATATCATTCAGCAGTAATTTACCTCCCGGTGTGAGAATGCTAAAAACCTCTCTAAAACAAGAGAGGTTTTTCTTTTTCTGGGGATGATTGGATTATAATCAGCCAGTAAATCTTAAGTCATCAAAGGATTACAAACCAGTCTTATGCAAATCTTGAACATTGGGCCCCTGGAATTAATTATTATATTTCTTGTAATGTTCATTTTGCTTGGTCCAGAAGGGATGATTAAGACTGCAAGGCAAATAGGTTTATGGATTCGTAAAGTTGTTCAGTCGCCTATTTGGCGTGAGATTATGGGGTATTCCCAGGAAATCCGGGAATTACCAACAAAGATTGTTCGTGAAACTGGATTGGAAGAAGATCTGGAAGAGATTCGAAAATCTACGCAATTAACCGCGGAGGAAGTTGAAAACACAGTCAAGGAAGTCAACCGCGAGATCAACGAGACAGTCAAAGAAGCAGGGAAAGTTGAAGTCAACCTGGACTTGAATCCTCCTGCAAAGTCTGTTCCTCTGAATGCGTCTACTTCTTCAACTCATGGAAAAGATGGAACATCCCTTCCTGTGCCGCCTGTGCAAACTTATGATAAATATGCCCAATCAAGTGACGAGGAAGAAGAATAAGATTATTGGGCGAATCGAGCAAAGAATACGCTGAGCAAATACAACGCAAATAACGGAGCCATCAATAACCCCATGTTGACGGGGTCTACTGTAGGTGTGATCATTGCCGCAATTACGGCAATGATGACGATTGCGTAACGCCACTGTGCCAGTAACATCCTGGAATTAACAATCTTAAACTTTGCCAAAACAAACACAATTAGAGGAGTTTCAAAACTCACCCCAATCCAAAACATCAGGTTTGTTACAAAGTTAATGTAGTTCGAGAGGCGGATAAAAGACTGTACCCCTAAAAAAGAAACCAGAAAGGGGATCGCCGCCGGTAACATGACAAAGTAAGAAAACGCTACACCGGAAATAAATAGAATGGAAGCAATCGGGATTACGGTGAAAAGAATTCGTTTTTCATGCGGCAACAGTCCGGGCACAATAAACGCAAAAATCTGATATAAGATATAGGGAAGAGCCAGAATAAAACCACTAAGCAAAGAAACACGCATGAAAACGCCAACGTTTTCTGTAACTTCAATGGAAACGACATTTTTTATTCCGCCAATGGGTCTTGCAAGAATCTCAATGGCGTACTGGGAGAACATGAAACTTAGGAGAGTAGTTACAATTAAAGAGAACAGGGCTTTGAGCAAACGACTGCGTAGTTCGTTAATGTGATCCCAAATGGCCATTTCTTTATCGGCAGCCATACGTTCATCCTCTTTCATATTCCAAAGTGTGTGTATTTTATCCCAACATCAGGGCTTTGGTGAAGTAAAAAAACGGAGTGTATGCAATGGAGATCTCTCGCAGAGTCATTCTGGAACTAAAAGATAAAACAGATTTTGTTATTGCCACAATTGTGGCACATCAGGGCTCAACTCCGAGATCTACCGGGACAAAAATGCTTGTTTTTCCGGATGGAAGGACAGCCGGCACAATTGGTGGGGGAGTTCTCGAAGCAAAAGTCATTGAAAGATGCCTTGTGAGGTTAAATCAACTGAAAGGTGAACTGCAGTCTTATCAATTTACAGGTAAGGATGCCGCTTCAATGGATATGATCTGTGGGGGGGAAGTGCTTGTACTGATTACCTGCGTTCCCAAAAGCGACTCGGAATTTTTCAACGTACAGCAAACCATTCTTACATGGGAGGAGAAAGCGCAAAACTTTGTAGAAATTATCGGACTTCAAGACAATGGGGACTGTCTGTATGGCGGAAAGAACCTCTCAACCAGCGAGGAGATAGGGTGGATTCCCCAAACGTCGGATGTGTCGATAGAGGCAAAAACAAAATTTATGACGATTTCTGGCGTTTCTGTTTTCCTTGAGTACCATGAGCCTCAAACTACCGCTTACATCTTTGGAGCCGGGCATGTAGGGCAGGCCATTGCACTGTTTGCCAAACCTGTAGGTTTCCGGGTTGTAGTGATTGATGACCGGGATGAGTTTGCCAATCCAGATCGATTCCCTCAAGCCGATGAAATTATTGTGACGTCATCAATTACAGATATTTTCCGGGAAAGAAAATTTAAGACAACTGATTACATTGTCATCGTTACTCGTGGCCACCTACAGGATTACCAGGTGTTGGAACAGGCTTTACAAACTGATGCTGGGTATATCGGAATGATTGGGAGTCGCAGAAAGAATTACTTGATTTTCCAGTCACTCCGAGAAAAAGGCTTGCCTGAAGAAAAACTCCAACAGGTTCATGCGCCTATAGGACTGCCTATTGGCGCTGAAACACCCGAAGAAATCGCCATTTCTATCCTTGCAGAAATGATTCAGCATCGTGCTAACCACAGAAAGGGTTAAGAAACGTGTCCATCCGAATGGACAATTTCGTAATAACGGTATAACTGTTTAATCTGTGGCGGGGTGATAAAAATAAACGGGCGGACCAACCGAATAGTGTTGATGGCTTCTTCAACGCTCATTCCCTGATGGATAAAATACGCCGCTGCCATGGTAGGCGCTCGTCCAACTCCAGCACCGCAGTGAATGTATACCTTGCCACCTTGTTGAATAATTTTCTGAATAAAATCAACGCCTTGATGAAGTTGTTCTATGGTCGGGGCTTCATCATCTGGTGTAGGCAAGTAACAGTATTGTGCAGGCGCCAGTCCAAAATCCCGGTCGTCTTTTTCCTCCCGCATATTAACCACCGCATGGATTCCTTCAGACTGAAGAAGACGTAATCCATTTTTCCGGTACTGAGGACCTACGTAAAGACTGGGGGTTATTCTTGAAAACCTGAGGAGCGGCATACCGGTCAGGGCAGGTAATCCACGTCCGTACAACCACAAGAGAGAAATCCGTAAGCCCTGTTCAGTAAGTCTGCGGTAAACAATTTGTAATGCTTTTCGGATCATACGGGCCCTTCAGTTGTCTGACATTTGTAAGAAACTAACAGGATAGGGTGGGGAAGGGGGCAAAGGTAAAACCTGTTATGTTGCGCTCAAATTATATCGGAAATAAACAAAAAAATCATCCAAAATTGAAATATTATTTTTCAAATTTCGTATAGTATTAGATGCGGCGTCTGAGTTTTATTCGACTATAAGAATTGACAGAGGCTAAGTTTGAGGTAGTAATTGATAAATCGCACTGTTGTTACCGAAAGTCCTTCCCACGGAATTGACAACAGCCTCAAATATAATATTGGAACAATGTGTGGTATTCATGTGTATTCAATGGAGTTGATCATTGGCAATCGTTCTTCAAAGGGCTAAATTTTGATGAGAGACTATGAACATTGCCTTGATTGTTTATTAGAACGCAAAAACCATCCCTGTATTATGTTTTCGATAATAATACTTATCGAAAACATAATCTGAAATAAAAAAATTCATCCTCCCCCACCATACACCAATCAATGCATTTCTCTATCTTCACACTCTCCTTTTCGGTGAACTCGCTAATACAAACAAAATATCAGGGAACACAAGATTCTAAATTCGCTGGTGATCTGATTGTCCACCCCCCTCCCCTACTTTCTTTTATCTCGAAATTTTTGGATTAATTTCGCTGGACAGATCTTTTCGTCGGCTCTAAAATGGTTTCAATCTTCTCAATAAGGATGATATATGGGAAAACACAAACATTCTGGACGCACACTCTTTGCACTTGGCTTGGGATACCTTGTCGACCAAGGCGAAGGTCAATCCATGGGGGTACTTTCTCCTATCATTCAAAGCATTTGGGGAATTACCTTTCAGCAAATAGGAATCATGGAAACCCTGCGCAGTATTGCGCAAACGGTTAGCGCGCCTTTCTGGGGATATGTTTCTGATAAGTTTTCCCGCAAAAAAGTACTCATCTTTGGGACTGGGGTTTGGGGAATCTGGACAGTCCTTGTCGGTTTGGTACCCAATTTTTACAGCATGTTGCTTATTAGAGCTATCTCTGGTTTGGGACTGGGATGTTTGATGCCAGCAACATTTTCTTTGCTGGGAGATCACTACCCCCAAAATCAGCGCGGGCGCGCTTTAGGGGTCATAGGTTTGGTGGGGTTAATGGGGACCGTGCTGGGGGTGCTGGCTCTTGGGTTTGTGGCTTCACCGGAACTGTGGCGCTGGGGGTTTATTGGCTTGGGATTAGCCAGTATTCTTTCAGGGATCATCATCTGGCTGCTCGTGGAGGAACCACCTCGTGGTTCTGCTGAGCCGGAACTGGCAGGGCTGATTACTCACGATGACGAAAAGGAATATTCCATTAACTGGAAAGATATGTTCAATACCCTGCGTATCCCCACCATTTGGGCAGCCATTTTACAGGGAATCACCGGCTCCATGCCCTGGGTTGTCATGGGTATTTACTTCATTAACTGGATGGTGCGCGAACTGGGTTATTCGAACGATATTTCTTTTTCGGACCCTAAAGGAAGTGCGCCCCTCGTATTTGCTGGCGTAGTGGTGAGTGCTGCCATCAGTAACTTATTGGGCGGTTTCATTGGAGATTTTGCTGAGAAAGTAAACCCCAAATACGGGCGTACTGTCATTGGACAGTTTTCGGTTTTCGTGGGTGTTCCTCTCATGTACATCTTGCTCACACAGGCAAAAAATTGGAGTTTCATCCAACTCTTCATTTTTGCCTCTGTGACTGCGCTGTTGATTGGCTGGCCTGGCCGAGGTGCAAAAGAACCCATGATGCAGGCTGTCGTTCCTCCCGAAATGCGTTCCAGCGCGTATTCGATCGTCAATCTGATTGAAGGTGGTTTATCCGCATTTGCCAGTTATATCGCCGGTTCTCTGGCGGATCAAATTGGGTTGACCAACGCGCTTCTGTGGACCATACCTTTCCCATGGGTCATTTGTGGTTTGCTCTTCTCCATCTTCTATTTCACCTACCCCAGAGATGCAGAAAAAGTGCGCCGTATGATGGAGCAACGGCGTGATGAGTTAATTCAAAAGCGTCAAGCAGTGGCGGTTGACTGATCTCTGGACAACCACCAGGCAATGAACAAAAACAGCAATCCTGCGCCATCAAACACAATAAAGCGCAGGATTGACTGTTTTACAGTGAAGAATTGCTCGGATAAATCCACATAAAGAAACGTCTCACCCACCACCCCTACCAGTTGCATCAGTAAACAGGCAAGAACCAATCCACGTTCCTTTTCTGGATTAAGCATTGCCATGAAATACGGAATATTCCACATGATAAACAAAATTCCCCAGGACTGAATCACTTTTTCTCCAACCTTTCCACTCAGTATGAAAGAGGAAAGGTACTCACGAGGAAAGGCAAGAAAGACTATTGCCGCCTGAATGTTCCAGAAGAAAACCAAGCCTATTAAAAAACGGGTTGCTATTTTTCTGCTCATCTTTCCTCTATTTTCTCAGCAAACTCGATTTTGCCATTAAAATTAATTCTATGGAACATCAAAATCATCGTCATAAAATCCTTTTTGTTTGTACAGGAAATATATGTCGCTCTCCAATGGCAGAAGCCATCTTTCAACACCTTGTAAAGCAAGCCGGTGTTGAAAACCATTTTGAGGTGGCTTCTGCCGCAACCACCTCCTGGGAAGTTGGCGAGCCACCCCATCCGGGAACTTTATCGGTCTTGAAAAAGCATGGCATTCCAATCAACCCAACCAAACGCGCTGTTAAAATCACCCCTCGCGATTTGGAATACTATGATCACATTTTGGTCATGGACAGTGACAACGTGCGAGCACTGAAAGGCTTTGATAAGGTGCAGAGGCTCACCCATTTTGCCCCTCCAGGAAGCCCTCAGGACATTCCTGATCCTTACTATACAGGGGATTTTGATGAGGTTTTTGACCTTATTCATGCTTCCTGTCAGAATCTTCTTAAACACTTTCAGAAAGATGATGAATCCACCTCTTAAGGTTCAGCGTTCCATTCTTCAGCATCTTGGACTTCCACTGGACACCCTGGTGCAAACCAAGCCTGTGTCAGGAGGATGTATTCATCATGGGGTGCGACTCTTAGCGGGCGAAAAATCCTATTTCCTAAAATGGAATTGCGGCTCTTTAGCCTCGGTATTCCCATCCGAGGTGGATGGACTTTCGCGAATTGCCCAAAAAGGTGTTATCAAGACCCCTGGTGTCATTGCGCTGGGAACGCCTGAAGAACTGGAAGGTTGTGGATATCTGTTGCTGGAATGGATTTCTGCCTCCCCCTCCCCTACTCTTCTTTCCTTCAGAAAATTGGGTGAACAACTTGCTTTACACCACTTAAAAACCGACTCAGTATTTTTTGGGTTAGATATTGATAATTACATTGGTAGTACTCCTCAGAAGAATTCCCCGACTGCAAATTGGGTTGAGTTTTTTCGCACTCAACGCTTGCAATTCCAGTTTGAGTTAGCATTAAAAAACCATTTACTAACCGAAACACAGCGCAAGCGCCTGCAAAAACTGATGGATCATCTTGAGAAATGGCTTCCCGCCACACCCAAACCCAGTTTACTACACGGGGATCTATGGATTGAAAACGTGCTATTCGATATAGAAGGTACGCCTATTCTGATTGACCCTGCAATTTACTATGGAGACAGGGAAGCCGACCTTGCTTTTACAGAATTGTTCCATGGATTTCCAGCCGATTTTTATCGAGCGTATCAAAGTGTTTTTCCGCTTGAGCCCGAGTATCAGGAACGAAAAGTTCTATACAATCTTTATCATTTACTGAACCACCTGAACATTTTTGGAGAAAGTTATGGGGCGGCAGTGGACCGCATCTTGATCCAATACGTCGGGTAGAAAGAAAGGCACATCATGATTACTCTTTTCGGCGCAACAGGCTACACAGGAAGAAAAATTGCCGCTGAACTGGAACGTCGAGGACTTCCATTTCGAATTGCGGGGCGCTCAAGAGAACGGTTGACAGAACTGTCCAATTCTTTACCGTCCAGACCTGCCTGGATTGTAGCCGATGCGCAAAAAAATGAGACCCTGCCTCCCCTATTCAAAGATACGCGCCTGTTGATTAACTGCGCAGGTCCGTTTACCGACTTGGGAGAGAAAGTGGCTCAAATGGCTTCGTTTGCAGGGGTTCACTATTTAGACACTACCAATGAATTAGCATTTGTATACCGCCTGCAAACCTATCATAAAATGGCTGTAACAAATCATTCCTTTCTACTGCCGGCTTGCGCTTTTGAGATAGCGCTCTCTGATGTAATCATCGCCAAATTATTACAGGAAACCTCAGCACAACACGTGTATGTGGTGTACCATACCCCTGACACTAAAATCTCTAAAGGCACACGACTTTCCGCTTTGAGAAGCCTGACGACTTCATGGATTGGTTTTCAGGATGGCAGTTGGAATGGCATGGTTCCGGCGGGCAAATCTTCTCAATTTCAGTTTCCAAGCGGCGTCCAAACTGCTATTCAAATTCCCAGTGCAGAAGTTTTCAGTGTGCCATGGCGACATCCGGTTAGAAGCGTAGAAGTCTGGATGACAGTCTCCCGTTCATGGGGTTTCTGGGGTCCTGTGGTTCTCCCCTACTTTGCCCGTTTTATGCGCTCGATTTTCGGGAAATGGGTTTACACGCTCATCAGCCGTCATGACCCGCTCCCGGTGGAAGATGCTGAAAGTCCTTTCGAAATTCTCATTGGCGTACAAGAACAACAGGAGCAAGATTGGAGACAGGCTCTTGTCTCTGGAAAGGGCCCTTACACTTTGACAGCAAAAATTGCAGGCTACGCGGCATCCCGCGTATTGGGTAACACAAACCTGCCCAATGGGTTGATTACACCTTCAGTTTTATTTTCCTATGGGGAATTCATAGAAGAAATGCAAGCCAATGGGATTCAATTCACTTTTTGACGGAGAAGAAATTATTATGATTAAAGGTATTCTTCATCTCTTACCCACTTCGGAAATACTAGCACAGGAAGCGGCAAAGTTCATCCAGCAACGAATTACAGATACACTTCAACAAAAAAAACGCTGTTCTATCTCCCTTTCGGGGGGGAACACTCCTCGTAAATTGTATCAGGTGTTAGCATCCGAGCCTTACCTTTCCAGCATTCCGTGGAATCAAATTGATTTCTTCTGGGGCGATGAGCGTTGTGTCCCTCCCGACCATCCAGATAGCGATTATCTCATGGCGAAAGAAACGATGCTGGATGCGATTACCAGCCGTTGGCAACCCGGGATTTATCGCATCGAGACTGAACACTCTCCCGCTGAAGCGGCGGCGAGATACGAAAAAACCTTGAGAGAGTATTTTTCCGATTCCTCTTCGGGATTCGATATTTTGTTGTTGGGAATGGGAGAAGATGGGCATACAGCCTCACTATTCCCGTTTACCCAAGCCTTGCATGAGACCAAACGCTGGGTAGTTGAAAACTATGTGCCAAAACTGCAAGCCTGGAGAATTACCCTGACGGCCCACTTTCTTAACCGCGCTGTGACAACCATGATTCTGGTAAGTGGAACAAACAAAAAGAAAGTTTTCACCTTCATCCAAACCCCCAATGCTTCACCGGAGGCCTTCCCGGTGCTTACAATACAACCGGCAAGCGGTGAACTGCACTGGTTTGTGGATAAAGACGCTTTCAGCGAGAATGTGAGCGGGTAAAGGTTTGAAAAGCCTTTCCTGCAGGGGTGAGTTCGCCGCTGGAAGGATCCAACAGGTTAGAAACGGGAAACGTTCTATCTGCCAGGCTGAACCATGCCCAGCGTTGTACCAGTCTGCCTTCGTCCGCCCGATAGCCAATCTCGGGGTCAATTGCTGTATTCAGCCAGGAAAAAGTCTCGCTCAGATAGTCCGCCACAGCATCCGGTGTGTAACCAAATTCTTCCGGAAGTAAAATCCCCATTTCAGTGATGACCAGTGGAGTGTCCTGATAACCTTGCAGTTTCATCCAGGTTCGAAAAGCCAGGATTTGGCTTTTGAAAAGAGCAATCTCTCCGTGTTTTTCTGGTTCAATCAATAAACCCTGCGTAATTTCATCCATGCCAGGGGGAATCTCCGCCCCCCAATTTCCTCTTTCCTCTCTCAACACATACCCATGTACCGTCCAAATGTCCACAGGCATGGGGACTCCTGCGCGCTTCTGGTATGCAGAAAGAACACGCTCCAGATAACGCATGCGCAACTCCGAAGGCTGGGTTACCCCTGCAATGGCAACCAGACAGGTAGGATCCGCCTGCTTGAGCGCGGAATAAAACTGCTCATAACGCCAAGCATACTCTTCAGGGGAAAGAGAATCCTGATAAGGGTTGTCCGGCTCATTTCCGATGATCCAGACATTTCCCGGATGCGTTCGGGCAATTTCCGCGGCACTGTTCAGGTCTGGAATATTTCGATCGGGAAACGTGCGTATCATCATCCAGTATTGAGGGGAACGCAAGGCATGGCGGGGTAAGGCACGCCAGTCCAGATACCAGCCGGCTCCTAAATTGTTCGCCCATTGCTTGGAAGAAAGAGACTCCGAAACTCCAAAGCCAACCCGCCAGAAAGAATCATCCTCTGGAGCAGTGAAAACAAGTATCCCCATTATGCCAGCAAAAAGGACTATCAACCATGTCCGGTATAATAGTTGAGAAAACTCCTTGAGGAGATCCCTATGAAACATTGGCTGATCACTGGTTTTGAGCCCTTCGATGGTTCGCATGTCAATCCCTCTGCTCAAATTGTAACTGCACTTTCGCAAAGCATATTCCCCGAACATTTCCACGGGCTCATTCTGCCGGTCAATGCAAAAACCGCTCCGGCTATTTTGGTGGAGAACCTTCAACAAATTCGTCCCCAAGCCGTGCTCTGTCTGGGTGAAGCCGCTGGCAGAACGGCGATTTCGATTGAGCGAGTCGCCATCAACCTGATGGATTTCCGCATTCCCGATAATGCCGGTGAACAGGTGACAGACCAACCCATTGCCCCGGATGGTCCAACGGCTTACTTTTCCCGATTACCGGTCAGGAAAATCCGTGACGGCTTGCTTGCCGAAGGTGTTCCAGCAGAATTATCTTATTCGGCTGGAGCGTACCTGTGCAACCAAGTCTTTTATACGCTGATGCACTTTCTCGCAACTCACAACATGGACATTCCAGCAGGGTTTATCCATGTTCCCTCTCTTCCCGAACAGGCGGCAAGGCGCACCTCATTGACTCCATCCATGAGCATGGAACTTCAGATAGAGGCTATTCGAAAAGTCATTGAGATTGTGGAAACAGAAAACCCATGATTCACCAGTGGCTGACACTGTTAAACAAGTATGCTTCAGGGAAAATTCTCATCCTGCTCTTTATGGCGCTGATTCCCTTCAATCTCCTCATCTTTCCCGCCATGCAGATGGAATTATCGCGGCGCGCCCTCACATCTGATGCCCATATGCTGGATGTGCAGATAGGCTACACGGCAGAGCAGGCTCTGGATGAGATTAGCCAACTGGGTGTTCAGGGCAAACAATGGTACCGGCTAATCACCTGGACGGCGGATCTGGTCTATCCAGCCCTCTACAGCACATTTTTCGCTCTTCTGCTGGCTTTCCTGTTAAGGGTTGTCTCTGTAACCGATTCCCGTTTTTCACTGGTGCCGCTGGTGCCGTTTCTGATGGCTCTCATGGATTACGGAGAAAATATTGCCATTACCGTTGCTTTAAGCGCATTTTCCCAACCTTCCGAGGGTATTCTCGCCCTTGCTTCGGTATTATCTGCCCTGAAATGGGCTTGTGGGATCGTCATTCTTCTTTTTGTGGTACTTCTTTTGTTTTATTTGCTGTTTCGGATGTTGAAAAAGATGGAAAGATAAGCCCATGAAGAAATACACCTTCATCATCCTTGGAGCCGGCGCGGCTGGACTGAGTCTGGCCTACTATCTGGTACACAGCAAACTGCGGGATCAATCTATTCTGCTCATTGACCGCGAAGAAAAGAACCGTAACGACCGCACCTGGTGCTTCTGGTCAAGTCGGGATGAGGTGTTCTCGTCGATTTTTTATCGCTCATGGGAGAAAATTGGTTTTATTCATGAAGAATGGCAAAAAGTCATCCCGCTTGGGGAGTACCGCTACAACATGATTCGCGGGATTGACTTTTACCAGGAAGTCCGACAAACCCTCAGGGCTCGTTTGAATGTGGACTGGATTACCGCACCGGTGACGCAGATTATCGATACCCCGGAGTTTGCTCTGGTTGCGGCAGGTGGGAAAACCTATCAGGCAGAATGGGTGTTCGACAGCCGTTTTGACCCCAATCTCATAGAAAAGAAACCCGAACGATATCACTACCTGCTTCAACACTTTCTGGGCTGGGAAATTGAAACCTTACAACCCACCTGGGATTCCTCCATCCCCATCCTTTTTGACTTCCGCGTTTCGCAGGAAACGGGTTTTCAGTTCTTCTACACTCTGCCGTTCAATGAAAACCGCGCGCTGGTAGAGTACACCTTCTTCACCCCTACCCTGCTGTCTGATGAAGAATACCAGCGTGGACTGGAAACCTACCTGAAGAACGTGCTCCGGCTGGATACTTATGAAATCCACGATGTCGAGAAAGGCGTGATTCCCATGACCGACCATCCCCTGCCCCGCCGAGGCGGCAGGCGGGTGATGAACATCGGTACACGCGGCGGACGGGTCAAACCTTCCTCGGGATACGCCTTTGCGCGCATCTTGCGCGACAGCCGTGAGATTGTGCGTTCGCTGGAAAAGTACGGCACTCCCTTCCGCGTGCCTGCATCTCCACGCCGGTACGCCTGGTACGACCGTCTGCTGCTCCAGATTCTCTACAGACAACCCCAGACAGGCAAGGCAATTTTCACGGCTCTGTTTAAAAACAACCCTCCTCAGCGAATCTTTCGATTTCTCGATGAGGAAGGGTCGTTGCTGGAAAATATTCGTCTGATTGCTTCCCTCCCGCCAGTACCGTTCCTGAAAGCCCTTTTGCAGGTGAACTTCCTGCGGAAGATTTAGTCAGCCGGTTTGGTGCCAAAAACCACATCCCAGAGGGGAGAACTGACCCCAAAGCGTGCATTGGGAGTCTTATAGTGGTGTTGCATGTGATAGCGTTTGAGGTACTTCCAGATCCCCCTGCGCATGGGGAAATGATGAGTAGCATAATGGGTCAGGTCGTAAAAAAGGTAACCCACAATAAACCCGGACATGACTGGAAACACCCAGTGCGGCAACCCCAGCAGGATGGAGAAAATCAACGAGATGATGCCGTACATGATAAACGCCATGGGAATGCTCACCACCGGCGGCATGACCAGGCGGGTTTTGCACTGCGGTTGCGCATGATGCACACCGTGGAACAGAAAGAAAATGCGCTCCCATTTGGGGTCTTTGGGCTGGTAGTGGAACAGGAAACGGTGCAGGGTATATTCGGCAAAAGTCCACAGGAACACCCCCACGAAGAACCCACCCACAAGATAACCCACACCGCGCGCAGCATATCCCCCGCTCAGCACCTCCAGCGCCATGAAGGCTACCGCTACCGGCAGCCAGATGATGACTACTACCACCGGGCTGATATGGGTGAAGAACTCCAGAAAACCGGATTTAAACAGGCGAATAGGGACATCGCTGTGATCAATCGGATAATGCGCCATCAGACACCTCCGGGAACAAATTGGGATATGAGTATTTTAGTCTGAAACTTCAGAATTACAACTGCGAATCCCCTTCGCCATCATCCAGACGCACCGAGCCTGCCTGACGAATGCTCACCGGGTAGCAGGACCCCCTGCCAAACACGGCTTCCATGCGCTGGATGTACTCATTTGCCTGGTCTTTTGGCACGAATGCCTGAATGGTGCCGGCAAAACCGCCCCCATGCACCCGCCAGGCGCCGCGTTCACCCAGCAGAATCTCGCTGATGGCCTGCGCCAGCGGGATGCCCTGATGCTCCGGCTTGCGATGGGAAAAGCCGTTCTGCAGAAGCATCCAGGAACTGCGACCGGACTCGCGCACCAGACGCAGGAATTGATCGAAACGGTTGGCTTCCAGTGCCGCTACCTGTTCTTCTACCCGCTGATTGTCATCGAAGAAATGCAGGGCGCGCAGGATGGCGCGGTCGTGCACCTGCCGGCGCAGTTCCGCCAGATGCCTGAGCAACTCTTCCCTGGATACCTCGCGCAGGACGTGTTTGCCAAAAAAAGCGGCAACAGCCTGCATATCCTCGCGGATACTGGCGTAATCGGCGGTCAGGTCGGCGTGGTCGCCGCCAGTTTCCACAATGATGACCTCGTAACCGCTGTGGGCAAAATCGTAATGCACCTGATGCACCGCGGGATGCTCCGGTTCGGCAAAATCAATGGAAACAAAGCCGCCTACCGCGGCGGCGGTTTGATCCATGAGACCGCAGGGCTTGCCAAAGTACACATTTTCGGCGTACTGCCCGATTTGCGCGCAGGTAAGCGCGGGAATACGCCCGCCGTTGTACAGGTGATTGAGAATGGTCGCTACTGCCACCTCAAACGCCGCCGAGGAACTCAAGCCCGAGCCTTTTGGGACACTGCTGGTCATCACTGCGCGGAAGCCGCCCACCGCATACCCCAACTGCGCCAGACGGGCGCACACGCCGCGCACCAGCGCGGGCGTCGTCCCCCGCTCATTGGGGTGAACGGACAAATCGCGGGTGTCTACCTCCAGCAGGGGGTAGCCCTCCGAAGCCAGGATGATTTTGCCATCCGACGCAGGCGCGGCAACAGCAATCACATCGCGATCCACCGCCGCCGCCAGCACCCTGCCCTGATTGTGATCGGTGTGATTGCCGCCCACCTCGGTGCGCCCGGGAGTGCTGAAAAGAGCCGCCTGCTCCACCCCGGGGAAGCGCTGTTGAAAACGGCTCAACAAATTCAACCAGCGAGTTTGCTCTTCTTGCAAGCGGGCAGGGTCCTGTCCGTACAATTGCGAGAACCAGTTGGGAAATAACGAAGTTTTGAACCGACGATACAGGGGCAAAAGCAACGCCATATACGAAACCTCATGGAGAAATAGTCTTGCTGTAATTTTACCTGCTAAACCATGCAATATGGTTTTGAGATAGAAATCCTTCACCGCCAAGGGGCAAAAGGCACAAAGGTTAAGAAACGCAGAGGGATACCACACAGGCAAAAAAGAAACGCATTTAACATGCAACCATCCTCCGAAACCTGCTATACTGATAAAAAACACTCAGGGGGCATGGAATGCCGCTTACCCACCCGCAAATCGCTCAAACAGCAGATATTGTCCTGGAAGTGCTGGGCGATTTAGGTTTGCCCGGTACGAAGATTACCAGGTTAGTCCTTCAGGGAATTGAATCCGTGCGCGCCTCCAGAGAGGCGCAGGAAAAACTGGCGCGCTTGCTGGAACAGGCCGAAGAAGAATTCCTGGAGAAAGCCCGGCGGCAAGGCATGAAAAACGCCTCTGAGTGGGTTGCCAGCATGCGCCAGCATGACCGCCCGTGGTTCCGCGAAGGGCTGAAGGGTCTGATGGAAAGCGGCGATGAACGCCAACTGGAAAACCTGCTGGCGCAGGAATTTGCCCGTGAGCCGCAGGCTAAGCGCGCAGCACACCTTTATATGATGTGCGTTTACCATGCCCTGGTCGGTTATGAGGATTTTCATCCGATCCTGACAGTCATCCAAGCCTTGCAGGCTCGTGAAAACACCGAGATTCTGCTGGAAAAAATTGACGCTATGCACCAGGCTTTAAACGTCCTGGTGGGACTGCCGAAAAACCTGATAACCTGCCCAGAGCCCCCCATCCACTTTAAAGATGGACATCTGGATGCCCAACTTTCAGCCTTTTTGCTGGATGCGCGCTACCGTCTGGTCAAATATGGCGGGAAAGCCTTTGAGCAAGCCCTGGACGATCTGTGCAACTGGGCAAAGCAACTGGAAGGACAATCTCCCCCGCTGGGATTACGCCTGTACACCGCCGCTGGCGGAAGCGGCAAAACCCGCCTTTTGCTGGAAGCCGCCCTGAAACTGCGCGAAGATGGCTGGTGGGCGGGATTTATTGGGGAAAATAATTTATCCCCCCAGCAGGCAGAAATTCTCACGCAGGACTGCCGCCCGACCTTCATTGTCGTGGATTATCTGGAAATGCGCTCGCAGGCGGTGTTAAACCTGTTGAAAGCCATGGCGAAGACGATCTCCGAGCAGACGCGCAAAGCCCCGCTGGCGCTGGTGCTGGCAGAGCGCCATTATCCCCACTGGCTGAAACAGGAGACTCAGCGCGGCAGTGACCCTTCATACAGCGGACTGGTTGAACTGTATCGCCTGCTGGACTTTAAAGAACATTCTCTGCCGACCTTCACCAACCCACAGGAACGGGCAGAGTTCTTCCGCACCGCCCGGGATACCCTGAAAAGCCGCCTGAACCTCGCCGGCGAGTCCATAGACTACCTGCCGGAAGACCTGTCTGAACGCCCGTTGTACCTGCTGTTGCTGGCACTGCACGCCGCCGAAGGGCGTTCGCTAAGACACCCAAAGAATGAGCAGGAAATCCTGGAACACACCTGGAAACGGGAAAAAGATGCTTACAAACGCTTGCTCGAACCCTCCTTTAACGAACACGGGGTCGGATGGGCATTAGTGGAGAGTGTGGAGCGAATTGAAACCCTGCGAGTACTGGCAACGCTGGGTGTGTCATTTACCGATCAACGCGCAGTGGCAGATTTTCTGGATAAACACTTCGACCCAATTCAAGGCGCGACAGGCGCTTCACTGCAAGTTCCCTGGCTGGCGGAACAGATTTGCAGGTTATTTGCGGGGGAAGGCGAAGGAGCGGCAGTTCCCCCCATCCGACCCGACCCTCTGGCAGATGAGGTGCTCTGGAAAGCCCTCACCGGCGACAAAGGATTGACCCTGCTTCGATTGACACTGCCAGAAATGCAGGACATTGCCGACAACCCCGAGGGCGCTGGAAAGAGGCTGCGCACCCTCTTTGAAGTTTTGGGCCGCTTGTTCTTAACCCAGGACTGGGAAGAAGCGAAGCAAAGGGGAGGGCAAAGTGAATACCCAAAACTAGTAGCCCTGCAGGCCGCCGAGGAAGCCCGCAACCTCTACCGCCAGTTAGTCCGCTCCAACCCCCAGGCCTTCACCCCTGCCCTGGCCATGAGCCTCAACAACCTGGCGGCTTTCTACAGCGCGCTCAACCGCCGCGCCGAAGCCCTGCAGGCCGCCGAGGAAGCCCGCGACCTCTACCGCCAGTTAGCCTGCTCCAACCCCCAAGCCTTCACCCCTGACCTGGCCACGAGCCTCATCAACCTGGCACTCCGCAACAGCGAGCTCAACCGCCGCGCCGAAGCCCTGCAGGCCGCCGAGGAAGCCTGCGACCTCTACCGCCAGTTAGCCCGCTCCAATCCCCAGGCCTTCACCCCTGCCCTGGCCATGAGCCTCAACATCCTGGCGGCTTTCTACAGCGAGCTCAACCGCCGCGCCGAAGCCCTGCAGGCCGCCGAGGAAGCCCGCGACCTCTACCGCCAGTTAGCCCGCTCCAACCCCCAGGCCTTCACCCCTGCCCTGGCCATGAGCCTCAACATCCTGGCCCTCCACTACAGCGAGCTCAACCGCCGCGCCGAAGCCCTGCAGGCCGCCGAAGAAGCCGTACAACTGCGCCGCCAGTTAGCCCGCTCCAACCCCCAGGCCTTCACCCCTGACCTGGCAGGCAGCCTCAACAACCTGGCCAACATCTACAGCGAGCTCAACCGCCGCGCCGAAGCCCTGCAGGCCGCCGAGGAAGCCCGCGACCTCTACCGCCAGTTAGCCCGCTCCAACCCCCAGGCCTTCACCCCTGACCTGGCCAGCAGCCTCACCAACCTGGCCCTCCGCTACAGCGAGCTCAACCGCCGCGCCGAAGCCCTGCAGGCCGCCGAGGAAGCCCGCGACCTCTACCGCCAGTTAGCCCGCTCCAACCCCCAGGCCTTCACCCCTGCCCTGGCCATGAGCCTCACCAACCTGGCCATCCGCTACAGCGAGCTCAACCGCCGCGCCGAAGCCCTGCAGGCCGCCGAGGAAGCCCGCGACCTCTACCGCCAGTTAGCCCGCTCCAACCCCCAGGCCTTCACCCCTGCCCTGGCCATGAGCCTCAACATCCTGGCCCTCCACTACAGCGAGCTCAACCGCCGCGCCGAAGCCCTGCAGGCCGCCGAGGAAGCCGTACAACTGCGCCGCCAGTTAGCCCGCTCCAACCCCCAGGCCTTCACCCCTGACCTGGCCAGCAGCCTCACCAACCTGGCCCTCCGCTACAGCGAGCTCAACCGCCGCGCCGAAGCCCTGCAGGCCGCCGAGGAAGCCCGCGACCTCTACCGCCAGTTAGCCCGCTCCAACCCCCAGGCCTTCACCCCTGACCTGGCCAGCAGCCTCACCAACCTGGCCCTCCGCTACAGCGCGCTCAACCGCCGCGCCGAAGCCCTGCAGGCCGCCGAGGAAGCCCGCGACCTCTACCGCCAGTTAGCCCGCTCCAACCCCCAGGCCTTCACCCCTGACCTGGCCAGGAGCCTCAACAACCTGGCCCTCCACTACAGCGATCTCAACCGCCGCGCCGAAGCCCTGCAGGCCGCCGAGGAAGCCTGCGACCTCTACCGCCAGTTAGCCCGCTCCAACCCCCAGGCCTTCACCCCTGACCTGGCCAGGAGCCTCAACAACCTGGCCCTCCACTACAGCGATCTCAACCGCCGCGCCGAAGCCCTGCAGGCCGCCGAGGAAGCCGTACAACTGCTCACCCCCTTCTTTGTGCAGATTCCCGAGGGCTTCTTCCCCTGGATGAGTGTCATGATCAGAGTGCTTGAAAGCCTCAAGCCGCGCGCTCCATTGATGTTTCCCGGAGAAATTTGCCAGAGATTGCAAACGCTGAGCCGCCATCCGCACCCACAAATCGCCGAGACCGCCCGGAAAATCCTGCAACGCTCACAGTGCGCCTGAAGGCATTTGCCCTCTTGCCTCTTGCCTTTTGCCCGTATGTGCTTTAAACTTACTCCCTCGGAGTGTGTTCCATGACCGCTAAATTGCACATCCATGAATCCATGTGGTCCACCCCGGACCAGCAATCCATTTACACCCGCCGCTGGACGCCCCTGCAGGAAAGCGTGCGCGCTGTCATTGTTCTGGTGCATGGGCTGGGTGAGCACTGCGCCCGCTATGATCATGTGGCGGCGTTCTTTGCCGAACAGGGCATGGCTACCTTTGGCTTTGACCACCGCGGTCACGGCAGATCCGACGGCAAACGCGGACATATCCCCTCGTACGAACGGGCAATGCAGGATATTGACCATTTCCTCGAAGAAGCCCGGCGGGCTTACCCCAACGCGCCGCTGTTCCTCTATGGGCACAGCATGGGCGGCAATATGGTGCTGTACTACGCCCTGGCTCGCCAGCCCCAGAATCTGCGCGGCGTCATCTGCACCAGCCCGGGGCTGGCAGTGGGTACCCCGCTTTCTCCAGCCCTGCAGGCTGTAGCGCGGGTGTTGTATATGGTCGCTCCCTCTTTCACCATGCCCAACGGGTTGAACCTGAGCCATCTCTCACACGACCCACAGGTGGTGGAAGCCTATCAGAAAGACCCGCTGGTCACTCCGATGGTTTCAGCGCGCCTGGGGCTGGAGATGATGGACAAGGGCAAATGGATTCTGGAACACGCCGAAGACTTCCCCCTACCCCTGCTGTTACTGCAGGGCGGCGCGGAGCGCATTGTCTCGCCGGACGCGGTGCGGGCTTTTGCCCGACGCGTCCCGCCCGAGCGCATCACCTACCGCGAGTGGGAACACCTGTACCACGAACTGCACAACGAGCCAGAAAAAGCAGAGGTGCTGAACACCATGCTGGATTGGCTCAACCGGCAAATCTCATCCTGAAGGAAGGTGCAATGAAGCCTGTTTCCCGTTTCATCCTGGCAATCCTCGCTGTTTTGATGCTTTCGGCATGTGGGAGCACACCAACCCGCTACCTGACCTTTACCATCCGCGCCCAGAATTCTGAAATCTGGATGCTGGATACCTCGAACGACAAACTGCTCAACCTGAGCAACAAATCCAGCGATGACTTCTGGCAAACCTGGGCGCCCGACGGACGCTACCTGGCGTTCACTTCAGACCGCTCCGGCAATCTGGATATCTGGATTCTGGACACCCAAAAGGAAGTGGTGTTTAACTATACCAACAACCCGGAAGATGAGGGCTGGCCCGCCTGGTCGCCGGACGGCAAATACCTTGCTTACGCTTCCAACCGTGAAGGCACATACGACATCTGGCGCATGAACTCGGACGGCTCCAACCGCGTCAACCTGACGCCGGGGGACGGCGACGACGGCTTGCCCGCCTGGTCACCGGACAGCCAGCGCATCGTCTTTTCCAGCAACCGCAACGGCAATTACGACCTGTACATTGCCAGCGTGAACGGCGGGGAACTTGAGCAAATCACCAGCGACGAAGCCGACGACATCATGCCCGCCTGGTCGCCGGATGGCAAGAAGATTGCCTTCGTCTCCAAACGCGACGGCAACAGCGAGATTTACCTGTACGACATCGCCAGCAAAGGGGTCACCAATCTGACCAAAAACCCCTACAACGATGAAACTCCTGCATGGTATCCCGATGGAAGCCGCATCCTGTTCGTCTCGGAGCGTTTTGACAATCAATGGGATGTGTACAGCATGAAACCCGACGGGAGCGAGGTGCGCCGCCTGACGCACGACGAACTGCAGGAGTTTCATCCCATGTGGAGGCCATAAGTGGAGACCATAAGGTGAAACGCGTCCACGTTTTTGGGGAAACTTTTCACTTGACGGATTTTTCGGTCATCTCATACAATAGAAGTGTATGGTGAGCATTTTCCGGACACAAAACGGAATCCAGACAGGGCGCATTATTTAAGCGCCCTGTTGTTTTTTGGAACCTGAAAACACCAAGGAGCAGACCATGAGCGATTTTCTTTTTCGAGGGAAACTGGTGGATGTCGATCCTGACCTGAACGAACTGATCGACATCGAAGCCGAACGCCAGGTGCGCAAGTTAATCCTCATTCCCAGCGAAAGCACCGCGCCTCAAGCCGTGCGCGAAGCCCTGGGGTCGGTTTTCCAGAACCTCTATGCTGAGGGTTATCCGGATGAGTCCATGCTGGGACTGCCCGAAGAGGAAATCCTGAATTACCCGCAACGATTGGCAGAGTATCGGCGCTATTCGGATGCTCGCTACTACAAGGGTGTGGAATATGTGGATATTGTGGAAGCGCTGGCACGCCGCCGCTGTGCCGAGTTGTTCGCCACTCCTGCCACCCCTGCAGAGAAAATCTTTGTGAATGTGCAACCGCTTTCCGGGGCGCCCGCCAATAACGCCGTATATACCGCTTTCCTCAACCCGGGCGATACCATTATGGGGATGAACTTACTGCACGGCGGGCATCTGACGCACGGCTCATCGGTTAACCGCTCAGGGAAATGGTTCAACGCAGTGCATTACACGGTAGATCCTCAGACCGAGCAGATTGACTATGACGCCGTTCTCCAACTGGCGCAGGAACACAAGCCCAAAATCATCATTGCCGGGTATTCATCCTATCCCTGGGTGCCGGACTGGAAGAAATTCCGCGAGATTGCCGATGCCGTTGGGGCAATCCTGCTGGCGGATGTTTCTCACATTGCCGGGTTGATTGCCGCGCAGGTAGTACCCTCGCCGGTGGGTATTGCTCATGTGGTGACCTTCACCACCCATAAGACGCTGTGCGGCCCGCGCGGGGCGTGCATCCTCACCACTGACTCCGCTACGGCGAAGAAAATTGACCGCGCGGTGTTCCCCGGCGAACAGGGCGGCCCGCATGTGCACGCCATCGCCGCGCTGGCAGTGGCTTTGAAGATTGCTCAGACCGATTCCTTCCGTCAATTGCAATCCCAAATTGTCAAGAACTGTCAGGCGCTCACCCAACGCTTGCGGGAACGCGGCTTGCGCATTCCCTTTGGCGGGAGCGATACCCACCTGGGCAATATTGACTGCAAGTCCATCGTTGGCGAAGACGGAACCCCGCTTTCGGGCGATATGGCAGCGCGCATTCTGGACATCGCTGGTATCGTGTTGAACCGCAATACCATCCCCGGCGATACATCTGCATTGCGTGCCTCAGGTATCCGCTTTGGGACGCCCTGGATGACTCAGCGGGGCTTGAAAGAAGCCGATATGGTTGAAGTTGCTGATATCATTGCCGATATCCTGTTCGCCACCAAACCTTACAGCATCGAGACCCGCCAGGGCATGGCGCAACGCGCCAAGGTAGATTTTGAAGTCTTTGAAAACGCCCGTCTGCGGGTGCGTGCGCTGGCAGAAAAAGCCGGTACGGACCTCACGCCTGGGAAACACGGCTATCCGCACTTTTTCTATGCAGATGATCAACCGGAACATGCGACCGACAAGGCAACCCTGGAAATTCAAGGTAAAGCAGTACATTCCTTCGTGAATTACGTCTTTTCCAGCAATACCGAGCGCCTGTCTCCCGGACAGGGGCAGAAATCCTCACTGTGGACCCCTCAAGGCACGGTCGAGGGTAACTTGTACTGGGTTGAAGGCAATGTGTACCGCTTCACCTTCGCGCGGGAAAAATTTGGGCTGGTAGCCACCTGGTTGCGGGACCTTTCGGATGGATATGTAGCATTTGATGCCGACGTCACCCGCCGCCTGCCCGGTCCTATCCTCGTGACGGAAGTCCCTGTGTACGAAGCGCAACTGGTGGATACCCCTGCAGTTGAGGAAGCCAAACCGTACTTCATAGGGTCATTCGCTACCAGTGCCAAACCTGCCTTACCCGATTTTGTTTGGGAAGAAAAGGAAAGTCAGGAGTTGAAACGCACCCCGCTCAATGCTGTTCACAAGCAAATGGGGGCGAAGATGGTTCCGTTTGCCGGTTGGGAAATGCCGGTTCAATACACTTCAGTAGCCGAAGAGCATCTGGCAACGCGCAAAGCCGCCGGGCTGTTCGATGTCTCTCATATGGGCGTGTATCAGGTGGAAGGCCCGCAAGCCTGCGCCTTCCTCGACAGCGTTTGCGGGAATGACATTGCCGCGCTCGAGGTAGGAGAGTCCTGCTACACCCATTTCCTCGACCCGGAAGCCAACGTCATAGACGATACCCTGGTTTACCGGCGCGGTGAGGAAAAATATCTGGTGGTGGTCAACGCCTCGAACGACGACAAGGATTGGGCATGGTTGAACGCTGTCCTGCAGGGGACGGTCAAGGTGGACCGCGAAAAGCCCTGGGTGCGTGCCTTTGGTCAGGGCGCGCGCCTTCGCAATCTGCGAGATCCCAAAGAGGGCAAAGACATGCGCATTGACATTGCTCTGCAGGGACCGCGTTCACGGGACATCCTGCTGGCATTGGGGTGCAGTCCAGAAGACCGCAAACGCATCATGGCGCTCAAACGCACCGAATTGTGCGAAGCCACCGTTGGCGGGTTTGACCTGGTAGTCTCCCGCACCGGTTACACCGGCGAGAAGATGGCGTTTGAGTTGTTTGTCCACCCCGATCAGGCAGTCGATCTGTGGAATGCTTTGCTCAAAGCGGGCGAGCCAATGGGGCTGAAAGCCTGTGGGCTGGGAGCGCGCGACTCCCTGCGCACCGAAGCTGGACTGCCGCTCTACGGTCACGAAATGGGCGGTCAACTCAACCTGGGCGTGGCAGAAGCCGGTTTTGGTTCATACGTCAAATTGTACAAACCATGGTTTATTGGCAGAAATGCCTATATCGAGCGGGAGAAACAACGTAAAGGCGTGGTGGTACGCTTCCGCTTCAACGAAAAAGGAGTGCGCCTTGCTCATTTAGGCGATCCGGTGGTAGATCAAAAAGGGCGCGTCATCGGCACGGTGACCTCTTGCTCGATTGACAGCGAGGGTTACCTCACCGGACAGGCGTTCCTGGAATTGAAATCGGCGGTCGAAGGTACGCCCATCTGGATTTACCAGAGTGCACCCAAAGCCGCAGGAAAAGCCCCTGCCGAATTGACCATAGGCGATCGCGTCACCCTTCCAACGCCGGCGGTGGTTATTAGCCGCTTTCCGAAACTAGGGTAGTTTTTTGCCGAGGGCTGTTCGTGTACAGCCCTCGGTTCATTCTACAAGGAGGTAAACGTATGGTGACACCCTGGGAGCATCGTTTCGCACAGCGTACGCAGCGGATGAAATCCTCTGCAATCCGCGAACTGCTCAAATTAACTGAAGACCCTGAAGTAATTTCTTTTGCAGGCGGTTTACCCGCTCCCGAAGTATTCCCCGTAGAAGAAATTCTCGAAGCGGCTACCAAAGTTTTACGGGAACAGGGCTCGCGCGCTCTTCAGTATGGTTCAACAGAAGGCTACACGCCGTTAAGAGAGATGATTGCCCGCCATACCAGCCGCTATGGCATTGACGTCACCGCGGACAATATCCTCATCACCTCTGGCTCCCAGCAAGCGCTGGATTTATTGGGCAAAGTATTCATCAATCACGGCGATCGCATCCTCGTAGAAGCCCCTACCTATCTGGGGGCTTTACAGGCGTGGGACATTTATGGCGCAGAGTATGTTCCGGTCCGTTCTGACAACGACGGCATTGTAACCGATGAACTGGAGGGAGCACTGCGTACCGGGCCAAAATTCATTTACGTGTTACCCAATTTCCAAAATCCAACTGGGGTAACCATTTCTTACGAACGACGCTTGAAACTGGTAGAACTCGCCGATCACTACGGCGTTCCGATCATCGAAGATGACCCGTATGGTCAATTACGCTTTGAGGGAGAACATATTCCGCCTATTGAGGTGCTGGACAGCCAGAAGCACCACAATGGCTCGTGCTACACCGGAAATGTAATTTACCTGAGCACCTTCTCAAAGATTCTGGCTCCGGGTTTGCGCCTGGCATGGGTAGTAGCGCCCCCGGAAGTCATTCGCAAACTGGTCATGGCAAAACAAGGCGCGGATTTGCACACAGCCACATTTAATCAGATGGTAGCCTACGAAGTCGGGCGAGGCGGGTTTATAGACCGTCACGTGGAACTGATCCGCAAAGTGTACCGCGAGCGCCGTGATGTCATGCTGAAAGCCCTGGAAGAGAATATGCCAGAAGGCGTCGAATGGACCCATCCACAGGGTGGCTTATTCTTGTGGGTGCGCCTGCCGGAAGGAATGGATACCGCTGAATTGTTCAAGATTGCAGTGAGCCAGAAGGTGGCTTTCGTTCCCGGCGCGCCGTTCTTCCCCAAAGGCGGTGGAGAAAACACCATGCGGTTAAACTTCTCGAATGCCACACCCGAAAAGATTGAGGAAGGTATCGCCCGGCTGGCAAAAGCTATCAAAGAGATGCTGGTGAAACAACCTGTATAGGATCAGATGAGACTCAAAAAAACAGAGGGGCGCTCAGGCGCCCCTCTGTTTGGTTTAGGCAAAGACTTAGTCAATTTCTCGAATAGGGGTCAGGTCAAAGGGCACCCCAACTTCCTTTCCGGAAGCAATCAAAGAATCAACAACTTCTTTCATCAATGGAATGCCTTCCTTCTGGTATTTTTCAGCCAGTTCAAACTCTTTTTCACCATGAATGTAAATGCGATCCTGCCCCTCTGCTTTTGGAGCATTTTTCAACCCCTGGATGAGGGCGTCCATTTCTGCTTTGAACTCATCGACCGGGCGGAAGGCATCTACGCGAATAGCAGCAAAATAATGTCCTACGTTGGCAGGACGGTCTGATTTACCCACTTCGGGACCGGTAGCCGCACCAGCCAGCACCCCGGCAAAAATATCCACCCAGAGAGCCAGACCATATCCTTTATAGCCGCGCATCAGGTCAATTCCCCCAAGGGGCATCAGAGCCCCACCATTAAGGACAGCGCCGGGGTCTGTAGTCACATTTCCATCTTTGTCCACTCCCCATCCTTCGGGAATTTTCTTTCCGGCTTTTTGATATACAGTAATCCTACCAATCGGTACAATACTGGTTGCCATATCCAGCACGTAAGGACGTTCTTTGCCTGCAGGAACAGCAACAGCAATCGGATTGGTCCCCAGGTAGCGAGTTTTTCCATAGGTAGGGGCTACCAGCGGCTGAGAGTTGGTAAAACTGATGCCGATCATATCGTGTTCCAGCGCCATCATGGCATAGTAACCGGCAATCCCATAGTGGTTACTGTTACGCACGGTAACCATCCCCACTCCCACCTGGCGGGCTTTTTCGATACACATTTGCATGGCTTTGTAACCCACCACATGCCCAAGACCGGTTCCCCCATCCAGAGCCAGTGTGGAAGGCGTCTCTGTGAGAACTTTGAGTTGTGAATGAGGATCAATCAGACCTTTTCTAAGGCGACTCCCGTAGTAAGAATCTAAACGGATCACACCATGAGAGTCCACACCCCGTAGATCGGCGGAAATCAACACGTCGGCAACAATTTCTGCGTCTTCTAATGGCACATCATGTTTGAGGAAAAAGCGAATGACGTAGTTACGCAAATCCTCAACCCGATAGACCAGTCTGGACATGGCTTCCTCCCTGTTCAATGAGAAACTTGTATTCGTATTATAATCACGAAAAGGAAATTCAAAGAATAAATTTCCCCTTAATAACTCCAAAAAGGAGAGTTTCATGACTTATCCCTTGATGTTAAGAGAGTTGGTCATCCACCTGGACACTGGCGAGTACGAAATCAATCGGATTGAGGACCCTCGCATCATCGGGCCAGTGGATTATGGATGGTCCAAGTACCACTCTCACTTGCATATGACCGGACAAAGAGATCCAGCGCTTTTCACTTTTGGAGGAGGGCCTCTGGCTGGTTCACGAATCCCTGGCACGCGCCGGCTGGTCTTTTGCTCATATTCGCCTCTATGGGATGGCTTCTACATCAGCAGTATGGGAGGCGCCGCATATATCCTGCACCGGGTGGGTGTGGATTTTGTCTGTCTGAAAGGGGAAGCCAAACAAGACTCTGTTCTGATTCTCAATCATAAAGATGGACAGGTAACCGCGCGTTTGGAATCTATCAACCCGGATGTGCTCTGGAACGGGTATGTCAACCCTCAAGGAGAATGGCTGACAGGATTTTATGCTCTGCAACAAGCCGTATTTGATCGATACAAAGATGAATACGAGGGAGATTGGGTACGGGTTTTTGCCGTAGGTCCTGGAGCGCGATATACCAATCAGGGAATCATTGGGAGTAATCCGGTACGTCGCGGTATCCTTACGCCCATCGAAGACTGGGCAGGCCGGGGTGGTTTGGGCAGTCGCTTGCTCCAGTGCCATCGGATTGCCGCCTGCATTTTTGGCGGTGACTGGGTGGATCCGGACCTGCAAGACTCCAAAGAAATTGATGCGTACTTCATGACGTATTACCAGCAATCCATGATTAAAACAGATCTGGGTGCGACAGAGAAGTACCGCTACGTCCCCGACTTTCAGACTGGCGGCACCTTTGGGGTCAATATGCTCACGGTGGAGGAAAAACTGCTCAGTTTTAATTATCGTTCCATCTATCAAGCCCCGGAAGAGCGATTGAAACAGCATAAAGAGTTCATTCTTAACCATTACCTCAAGCAATTCAATGAGGAAATTATTCAGCCCAAGCAATTTGATCACTGTGGCGAGCCTTGCTCAGTGGTTTGTAAGAAATATACAGGAAAATACAAAAAAGACTACGAACCTTATCAGGCTTTGGGTCCCCTATGCGGAGTATTCGATCAACGAGCAGCGGAGGAATTAAATCATTTTGTCGATTCCCTTGGGTTGGATGCGATTCAAATTGGCAGCACGGTCTCGTGGATCATGGAGTGTGTTGCAGAGGGGCTGATTCGACCAGAAGACTTTAATTTACCCTCTGCGAGTGAATTGAGTTTTCATTTTGCCAATGACCCCATAAAATTCCAAATTGTAGAAGATTCCCTGAAAAACGCCCGTTATGCCCGGGAAATCATTAACATGCTCATGGATAAAGACAAAGGGAAAGTTTTTCAATCGGGAATTCGAGCCGCTGCCTACGCGCTGGATGAGAGATATGGATACACCCAACCCGGAAAACGAACCATTGACCGGGCTGTCTTCACTTCTCATGGTCGACTGGGGTGTATGACTATCAATCAATACTGGGTACCAGGAATGCTCAGCCCGATGCCAATGATGGGCAAATACTTCGTCTATTACGGTGTAGAGTATCTCTCACCCCGGGAATTGGGGAGAAAGTGTGTACACCGCATGGTATACGAATTTTTCTCAGAAAACAGCGGGGTGTGCCGATTCCATCGCAAGTGGGTTGAAGCCATCGTAGATGAGATTATTACAGCTCATTATGATTTAGGTATTGACTACACGAAACATCAGTTTAATCTGTGTAAAGATATCCATGATCATGAAAGTCCATCGGTGGTGTTCTGGGAAAGTGAACGCAACATCGATCTTATCTGGAAATTCCTTGAAGACTGGAAATTACGCGGATTGAACGACGCCAGCCTTGAGGATTGGCTGAATCGATTCCAACAGGACAAATACCGTGCAGCCCGGCAATTCTGGGATGAAATTCGTGAAGGAATAGAAGAAGCATTTGAAGCCGGTGCAGATTCCATTCCAGAGATTGCGCCTCCCTACAAGGCAGCCAAACTGGATATCATGGAGCAAAAGAATTAGCGGACCTGACTCAATCGCAAAAGATATAACGCAATTCCCGTGGCAACAGCCACATTCAGGGAGTTTTTTATGCCAAACATGGGCAAAAAAGTGACCGTGTCACATAGTTCGAAAATGTCCGGGTCAATTCCGGTGACTTCATTTCCCGCGACAAGAAGAATTGGGCGGGAGTCGTTGAGTGGTAGGATCGTGTGAAGAGGGAGTGAGTTTTCCCCTCCCTCAAGAGCAATGAGATGGTATCCATCAGATTTAGCCCGGAGCGCCAGAGTCAGACCATTTGCGTGATACTCCCAGTCTACAGACTTTTCTGCCCCCAGGGCAGTCTTGACGACCTGAGGATTCTCCGGCGTCGGGGTGATCCCGCAAAGGTGAATTCTGGAAACGCCGGCGCCATCCGCAGAACGAAAAATTGCCCCAACATTCCAGGTAGAGCGAAGATTATCCAGCAAAACCTCGATAACAGGAAAGGAGGTATTTGAGAAAGAAGGTATGGTTTTCTGAAAAAACGTTTGACGCAATTCTGCTACTGCGATCCGGCAACGAGGACATTCCTGCAGTGGTTTTTCTTCCCCGCTCAAGGTAAATCGCAGTCCACAGGAAGGGTTTGTACACTGAAAAACGTAAAACTGAGGCGTATTTTGTGTTTTTTTGGCATTCATAAAGGATGTCGCAATTCAAATAAATTGTAAGTTCCTAGACAATTGTAAAGGAAAAATCTCATGCCGCGAATCAGTTCTCAACTCAAAAGGCGTCTTTGTAGATGTCGCAAATATCTATTTGAATGGTGGGCAACGCATGCAATATGATGTTTTGAGAGAATTTGCCTGCCGGGACCACGCAGAAGCCATTCGTTTGAATGCATATGTCACCTATGACGTGGAACGCGCTGAAGATGACGAGGAATACCGCAAAGGCGCACAAAACTTCCACGGTGCCCTACGGGATTTAGGATACAAGGTCATCGTCAAAGATATTCACTGGTACACCGATGTCAACGGTATCCGGGTTGCCAAAGCCAATGCCGACCTGGATATGGCCGTGGATGCCCTGACCCAATCGGATTATCTGGATCGGGTCCTGATCGCCAGTGGAGATGGAGACTTTGTCCAGGTGGTGCGCGCTTTACAAAATAAAGGCTGCCGGGTTGAGGTCGTCGGGCTGGACAACGTGTCCAATCGGCTGAAAGCCGAAGCTGACTTTTTCATTTCCGGTTATCTCATCCCCGACCTCATCCCCGTAGATTATGGCGGAAAATACGAAACCCCGCCTGCCTGGGGAGAATTAGGATCTCGTGTGCGCGGATGGTGTTACTGGCACTCTGATCAGGGCTTTGGATTCTTTCGCTTTCTGAAAGAAATCAGTCCCAATTTGTGGATTACTGATACCCGCAATCCCGATTCGCCTTATGGAACGGTATTTTTCCACGACTCCGCTCTACCTTCCACTATCAACCCCGCCAACCTTCCTAACCGCAATATGATTTTCGAATTTGAACTGGCGAAATCCGAGAAAGGCGCGGGGGTTCAGGCAATTGAGATTGAACTGACCACAAGATAATAAAAGGGGAGAGCCTTCAGATCTCTCCCCTTTGGAAATCAATCCCCCGGCTGAAATTCGGCTTCTCTGGCTTTGATTTGCCGGAGAATCCATTCCTGATCCACAGGTAAGCGGGTAACGCGCACGCCCACAGCGTTAAAAATCGCGTTGGTGATTGCCGGCACCGTAGGGATAATCACAATCTCCCCTACTCCTTTCGCGCCGTAGGGACCATCCGCCGTGGGATGTTCTACTACAAACGAGGTAATTTTCGGTGTCAGAGTGATTGAAGGGACACGGTATTTTGCCAGCCGATCGGTAATCACTCTACCCTGATCGGTCAGGAAGGCTTCGGTCAGAGCATGTCCAATACCCATGATCACTCCGCCTTCAATCTGCCCCTGCAAGCCCAAAGGATTCACCGCAAACCCAACATCATTTGCCGTAATAACCTCCAGCACGCGCACTTCGCCAGTGAGAGTATTTACCTCTACTTCTGCGGCTTGTGCCGCAAAAGAATAGGCAAAGTGCATATCCCCGCCTTCGCCCAAAGGCTTGGTGGCAGGCGCCCAGTACGTGTACTGCACCACTGGTTTCCTGCCCGCGCTGTGGACAATTTCATACACCTGGGTCATCGGAATGGAGTAGTTTGCTACCTGCGCAAGCCCTTCGATGAACTGAATCTGCTCGGGCGATACGTCGAAATGTTCCGCCAGGTGGCTGGTAATCATCTCCCGAAGGGCGGCGGAAGCATATCGCACCGCATTTCCGGTGACGTAAGTCTGGCGGGATGCTGTGGTGGGACCACCGTCCGGGGTGTAATCGGTGTCAGAGAGCCAAACCCGCACGTTTGAAACCAACTGCCTCAATTCCTCGGCGGCAATCAGTTGCAACACTGTAGGCAAACCCTGCCCCAGTTCTGCCGAGGCTGTGCGCACTTCGAAAGTTCCGTCTGCCAGCAACTCCACCTCGGCGCCAGCCTTATCCGGCGCGCCTCCTCCCAAACCGGTATTTTTATACGCCACCGCAAAGCCCCAGGCGCGCCTCAGGTGCGGATTTTGCGGGTCCACCCACGCCTCAAAGGGATTGCTCACAGCCTTACGCCTGAGTTCCTGCTCTACTTTCTCAATACATTCCAGCAAGCCCACACTGTCTTTAAGCACCTGACCGGTATTGGTAATGCTCCCCATCCGCAGAGCATTCTTTCGGCGCAATTCAATCGGGTCCAGTCCTAACTGGTGCGCCAGCGTATCCATTGTACTCTCGATGGCAAATGCCGATTGAAGCACGCCAAACCCACGGAAAGCCCCAGCAGGCGGATTGTTGGTGTACATGGCATAACAATCGGCTTTGACATGCGGAATTTCATAGGGGCCGGAAGAATGGGTCGTCGCGCGGGTCATCACCTTTTCGCCCAGAGAGGCATAAGCACCGGTATCCCCATATAATTCGGTTTCTACGGCGGTCAGCGTGCCGTCACGCTTTGCTCCAACCCGCACACGAATCTGGGTAGCATGACGTTTGGGATGCACCAGCAAACTTTCGTGGCGGTCAAAGAGCAATTTGACCGGCCTGCCGGTCTTTTGCGCCAGCAGGGCGGCATGAATCTGCCCAGCAATGTCTTCCTTGCCACCAAAGCCTCCCCCAATCAACATACCGATAATATGCACGCGGTCTTCGCCCACTCCCAGCACCCTGGCGACTTGACTGCGATCGGCATAGGGAATTTGAGAGCCGACGTAAATTTCCATGCGTCCATCCAAAGTCGGACGGGCAATACTGCACTCCGGCTCCAGGAAAGCATGGTCGTGCATGGGCGTATGATAAACCTGTTCCAGAATCACATCCGCTTGAGCAAAACCTTCAGAAACATCCCCTTTGCGCACCTTGATGTGCTTGAGCAGATTCCCCTGTGGATGCACTTTAGGCGCATCGGATTGCAGGGCTTGCACCGCATCGGAAACCACCGGCAACGGTTCAATCTCTACCTCAATGGCATCCAGCGCCTGAGTAGCTTGTTCGCGCGTCTCCGCCGCTACGATTGCCAAGGCATCCCCTACCGTGCGGATGACCTCGCCCACGCCAACCAACACAGGCCAGTCGGAGACCACCAGACCATGCGTCCTGGCCGCCGGCAAATCCTCGGCGGTCATTACCGCCACCACTCCGGGCATGGAACGCGCCCGCGAGACATCCAGCCGGCGCAAAATGCCTGCCGGGGTACCCGCACGCTTAACCCGCGCATGGAGCATGCCTTCAAAGAACAGGTCGTCGGTGTACTTCGCTGTTCCACTCACCTTGGCAACGGCATCAGCGCGAGGATGAACCCTGCCTGCCACGCGGCGCGCCTGACGCGCCTCGGGTACCACAGGCGGCTGGACAGGCTGGCCGGTCTGAATGGCTTTTCCCGCCGCCTGAATGGCTTGAAGGATGGCGTTATAACCACCACAACGGCACAGCGTGTCCTTGAGGGCATGGCGAATCTCTTCCTCGCCTGCGGCAGGATTCTTTTCCAGCAGTGCATACGCAGTCATAATTTGCCCAGGGATGCAAAAGCCGCACTGCACCGCCCCATACAGCACAAACGCCTGCTGTAAGGGATGGAGAATTGCCAGATTCGGTTCCCGTCCGGGAGTCGCCAACCCTTCGATTGTGGTCACCCTGCGGCCCTGGGCTTTGACCGACGGAAACGAACAGGACAATACGGCTTCACCATCCACCAGCACAGTACAGGCACCGCATTCGGCTTCGTTACAGCCGATTTTCGTCCCCGTCAGCCCTAAACGATAGCGCAGGGTCTCTGCCAGCATCTCGCCCGGAGCAACGGGGGTTGAAACTTCTTTGCCATTGACCCAAAACGTTAACACCTGCGTATCCATTAAACACCTTCCTCTGCCCGTTTCCAGGCGGTGAACAGAACCTTTTCCAGTAAGACTTCACTTAAATGGTAACGGTATTCGGCGGTTGCCCGTGCCGGACTGGTGCGGAAAGCAAAGCACTCCCGCAACAGCCCCTTGCAGGTCTCTAATACTCCCTCATCCTGCGGAGATTTTCCACGCAGGAAGGCTTCGATTTTCTCCGCCCGGCGCGGGGTGGGGCCGGCAGGACCGGCGGTCAAACGGGCCTCGGCAATCTGCTGGCTTTCACGTCTCAGCCAGATAGCCATGTTAAGGATGGGCAGCGCCACCCCCTGCGGACGCATTACCCGCGCAAACGCCGAGCCAGCCCCCTGCTCGACCACCGGCAGGCTGAAGCCCACCAGAATCTCACAGGTCAAATCCAGCGCGCTGACGCCAGGCCCGCGGAACAGGCTGAGGATGGGGGCCTGACGCATGCCTTCCGGCGAGGCAATCCAGGCTTGCGCGCCCAGCGCCACCAGCGCAATCATGCCATCGGCGGCAGGCAGGGCATGCGCCACATTGCCCCCCAGAGTCGCCACGTTGCGCACCTGCGGACCGCCAATCTGTCCACAGGCTTCTGCCAGGGCAGTGGCATGGCGGCGCACCAGGTCGGAAACGGCAATGCGCCCCACCGGCACTGCCGCGCCAATAAAGAGCATCTCCCCCTGACGTTCCAGGCGGGTGAGTTCGGGAATGCGGGTGACATCCAGCAGGGTATCCACCGGCGGATGATGCCCTTGCTGGATTTGCAGCAGAAGGTCGGTACCTCCGGCAACCGGCAGGGCGCGCCCCCGGGCATCGCGGAGGGCCTGGACAGCCTCTTGCAGACTATTGGGAAAGAGATATCGTTTCCACAGCATGATCGGCGGGCTCCTTTTGCGGCGGCACTTTTCGTTCGGGCTTCGCCCCGGACGCCGGCGCCTGGACTGAGCGCCGACCGCCGATCTATGTTTTATTATAAAGAAAAAACGAATAAAAAATTCCCTGAATTTTTGCCCATTTTCAGAGAAAATATTTCCTGTAAATTATTTTTACCTTGACCCCCACCGCCCTCCGGGGTAAAATTCTGCCTCGCGCCGCATGGATGCAGGCATCTCCCCCGCCTCTCGAGGTGTCTGGCCGTCGGCAAGAACCTTTTCAATCATTCCAACGGAGTGAGGGTAACCCCACAACGGGGTGAGAGGCGCTCCAAAGGAAGGTCAAAGATGGAAAAAATTGTTTTGCAAGCCCAGCGCCGCACGCTGGAGCGCACCGCCAAAGCCCTGCGCCGCGAAGGCTACCTGCCCGCGGTGATGTACGGGGCGCATTTCCCCTCCACGCCCATCCTGCTGGATGCCCACAACGCCGGTCTCAAACTGGCAAAGGTGTCCTCGTCCACACTGGTGTACATCGAACTGGACGGCGAAACCCATGCCGCACTGGTGCGGGAAAAACAGCGCGATTACATCAAGAACCGCCTCCTGCACGTGGATTTCCAGGTGGTCTCGCTGACCGAAAAGATTCGCACCACCGTGTCCCTGCACTTTGAAGGCGTCTCTCCCGCCGTCAAGGACTACAACGGTGTGGTGGTCACCAGCCTGGATGAGGTTGAGGTGGAAGCCCTGCCGCAGGATCTGCCAGAGCGTATCGTGGTGGATCTCTCCAAACTGGCGCGCATTGGCGACACCATTCACGTGCGCGATCTGGAAGTAGCCAAGGGCGTCAAGGTGCTGAACGACCCCGACGAGGTGGTTGTTGTGGTCTCCACCACCACCGAAGAGGTGGAAGCGCCCGCCGAAGGCGAATTGTCAGAACCGGAAGTCATCGAACGCGGCAAGAAAGAAGAAGAAGTCGAGTAATCCTCTGGCTAATTCTGAAAAAAACGCCGTCCCAACAAGGGACGGCGTTTGCTTTTCTCAGGAATGATTGACGGGTGGCGGCGCAGGGTTCATCCAGCCGATGGCGCACAGGAAGGAATGCAGAATCATTGCCGTCACCCCCCAGATGGTTTCGCCCTCATACGGCTGGTAGAAAATCACCCAGTCGGCAGTGCCGTTCAGGCGGGTGTACCAGCGCCATTCCCAGTTGCGGTGGTCAGCTAGCCAGACGAGAGGCACCTGAAACACCCGGCTCACCTCGGCGGGAGCAGGGTGAAAGGTCACTGGCTGGACAATTTCTCCCACCACAGGGGTCACGCAATATCCGGTAATGGTGGAGAGGCGCGGCAATCTGCCCAGCACCTGCACGCTTTCGGGCGGCAAGCCGATTTCTTCCCAGGCTTCCCGCAGGGCAGCCTCTTCCGGCGTGCGATCCTGTTCCTCCACTGCGCCGCCGGGAAAAGCCACCTGTCCCTTGTGATTCTCGACCGAGTCCGTGCGGCGGGTGAACAAAACCTCCCAGGACTCTGCGCGGCGAATGAGGGGAATCAGCACTGCCGCCTGGGTCAGTTTTCCCTGACAAACGGGCATCCCCTCCAAAGGACAGGGAGAAGCCAGCGCCCGCGCAATCTGCTCCGGGGAAAGGCTCATCTTAACCGGCAAGGTCATCGTCCTCCACGCCTTCAGAAACAGAGTCTCCCAGAGGAAAGCGCAGTTCGCGCCTCAGTTTGGGGTCTTCGGGCAAATGCAGTACGGTGCGGGCAAAAATCAGGAAGCCGGTATGCGCCACCATGCGGTCGGTGGGACGAAAACGAGCAGGGTCGGGACGGTAATGGCGCAAAAGAATCTCACTGACGTTGATAAACGCAAAGCCCTGACGGTGCAGTTCGGCAAGCAATGTCTGCACCTGATTGGTCGTGGGCAGTAAACTGCCGAAGTAACCGCCTGGTTTCAGGGCTTGCTTGACCTGCGGCAGATAATTCCATGGGTCAGGCAGGTCGAGGAAGAGCGCATCCGCTCGGGTTTCTTCAAACCCTTCGCTGATATGCTGAAGATGGAATACCACCCGCGAATCCAGCCCTACCGCGGCGAGGTTCTTCTGCGCCAGGTTGAACATTTCCACACGAGTCTCATACGTGTACACTTTGCCGGTTTCTCCCACCATGTAAGCGAACGCCATGGTCAACGCTCCCGAGCCGGTGCCGGCTTCAATCACCCGCGCGCCCGGACCAATCCCCATCCATACCAGGATGTAGCCGATGTCTTTGGGGTAGAGAATCTGCGTGTTCCGGCGGATGTTCATCAGCAGATCGGCGAGCGAGGGCTGGAGCATGAAGAACGGCGTACCGATATGGCTGTACACCTGCGAGCCGTAAGGCTTGCCAATCAGTTCGTCATGGTACAAAATTCCGCGGTGGGTTTGAAACTCTGCTCCGGTGCGCAAGCGAAAGATAAAATGACGATGATTAGTGCCCACCAGTTGGACCAGATCACCTTCGCGGGCAACCTCACCACCGGATAAGAAAGGTCTTTCTTCGGTCATACTTGCCATTAAGGTTTAAGCGTGCGTTTGAAGAAATCGGTGATGGCGTTGTAACAGCGCACACGATTTTCGTACTTTAAAACGTCATGCCCTTCATTCTCAAACATCAGGTACTCCACCGATTTTCCTTTCCCTCGCAAGTATTCCACCAGGTCGCGGGACTCCTGTTCAACTACGCGCGGATCGTTCTTTCCCTGAATGACCAGCAGAGGGCAGGCAATCTGATCCATGTAGGTTTTGGGAGAACGTTCCACAAGGAACTCGCGGTCTTCCACCGGATCGCCCAGGACCAGTTTAAAGTAGGGTTTCCAGGTTGGCGGAATACGTTCCAGGAAAGTAATCAGGTCAAAGGGGCCAAACATATCCACTGCCGCAGACCACAGTTCGGGATGGCGCGCCGCCAGGGTCAGCGTCATGTAGCCACCATACGAGCGTCCGACCACTCCGGCGCGTTTGACGTCCACGCGCGGGTCCTTTGCCAGGACTTTCAAGGCATGCACGTGATCCAGACGGTCTTTGCCACCCCAATCGCGATCTACCTGTTTGGTGTATGACAGTCCATAGCCGGTGCTTCCGCGCACGTTAGGGACAAACACAGCAAAGCCATTCAGGGTGAGGAACTGGATGAGCGGCATGGAGAACCAGGCAAAATCCGGGCGTTCCTGGCTTTGCGGTCCGCCATGGATGTAGTACACCAGGGGGCGTGCTCCCTGGTACCCCAGAAACGGCGAAGGTAAATACAGGCGAGCCGAAATCCGCGTCCCGTCGAAAGAAATTAAAGAGGCATCCTCTCCGGGGGAAAGCAAATCGGCATCAATTCCCAGTACCCGCTCGCGGGTATGCTGAACGATCGTCTGGCGATCTGCACCCTCAATGGTGTACAGTTGCGTGGGCGAGGTGGCGGTGGAGTACGAGACAGCATACCGATCGGACTCTTCATCATAGAGATAGGACGCCAGCATGCCATCCACAAAGGGGGGATGATTGCCCACAATAGGTCTCTGCAGGCGCAGAGTCATGGATGAGAAATCGACAGTGGCTTCGTACAACCAGGAACAGCCATCGATATTGTACTCCACCAGATAGCGGTCGTCCTTGAGATGCTGGATTCCTACCATCTCCCCATCGCCGGAATGGGCAATACCCTCTACTTTCATTTCTACAAGTTGACCGGGTTGATTGAGGTCCAGATACGCCGGACCGTAGCGGTCATCGAACACGGCACAACTGACCAGCAATCCCGAATCCTGATTGACAAACACGCCCGAATTAATGCCGTTCAGAGGGACGTCCTCTCCGGCCTGGCGCTGTTCCATCGGCTTGCCGTACACCAATTTCAGTCCATTGCCACCGCGCTCCCACAGGTACAGCACATGGTCTCCCTGAGTATAACTATCCACAAGGATCATTCGGCGATGGTCGTCAGAATAACATAATGGGTACGAACCATAAAGGCTGGCGGCAATGCTCTCGATTTCGCCAGTTGCCAGGTTGGCTAGGTAAGTGGTCTGCAAATCCGAATCTCGCGATTCGGCGGAGAAATACACCTGATGCGTTCGGGGGTCACAATGCACCAGATGCACGCGGCTGTTTGCCAGCGCCTCGGTAAACACTGGTTCAGGATAACCGCCCTCCAGAGGTATCACCATGGGCTGGTAATTCTCGTCTCCATCGTTGTCCAGCATCACCAGAATTTTGTTCAGGTCAGCAAAGACATAAAAAGGATACCCGCCCAGCAAATGGGGGTTTTGCAGGGCAAGATTCGGTGGAAGCAGAGGTTCAGGAACACTCCCGCCATAGTTCATGGCATACAAACTGAGATGTCCGCTTAAGTTGGAGATGAAGTACAAACGCTCTCCCACTACCTGGGGAGAAACAAACAGTCTTGCAGATAAAAGGGATTCGATGCGAAACATGATATGCCTTTGTAAAAAATTTATTCCGGCTCGTTCTTCACCAGACTTAACCAATGCCCCACACCCAAAAAGAGCAAAGCGCTCAAAACAGCCATGCCAAACCGCAAGGGTCCAACACTGAGGAAGTGCCAGCCCAAAGCATTAGCAACAATGTGCCCGGTCCAGAATCCAATCCAGGCGAGCAACAAATAGAGAATGAGCCTGCCCAGACCGCCATTTTTCCATAAATGGAAAGCAGCACCCATTAACGTTGCCACCAGAAAACCAAACAAAAGGGCGGGAAGCGTCATACTCACTCCATCCCGGTTGAGATTGTCCCTCCCCCGAGACAAATCTCCCCCTGGTAAAACACACATTGCTGTCCGGGGGTAATGTCCCTCAGAGGATGGTCAAATTCGACTTTCACACGATCCGGTGTTAATGGTATCACAACTCCATGAGCCTCCCGGGCTTTGTAACGAATTTTCACCTCAACCTGTATGGAGGATACTGGGGGTTGACCAGAAATCCAGTTCACCCTCTCCGCAATCAGAGTACTTCGCCCTAACTCATGCTCTTCGCCCACTACCAGGCGATTCCGTACTACATCCTTTTCCAGCACATACAGGGGACGCGGGAACGCAATGCCCAGTCCTTTGCGTTGCCCAATGGTGTAAAAAGCCAGCCCCTGGTGTTCCCCCAGAATCTCGCCCTGCCGATTTACAATCACTCCCGGGCGGGAAACCTCCGGCGCATGACGGGAAAGGAAATCTCTGTAATCCCCGCCTGCAAGAAAGCACAAGTCCTGACTATCGGCTCGGTTGGCTACCGGCAATCCAAAACGTCTGGCTAATTCACGCACCTCCGGCTTGTGGTATTCCCCAACGGGGAAGAAGGTATGCCGAAGTTGTTCCTGGGGTAAAACGCTGAGGACATAGGACTGGTCTTTTTCTACATCCACGCCGCGGAGAAGTTGAACCTCACCAGACTCAAGACGTCTCAGGCGGGCATAATGCCCGGTGGCAAACCAGGTGGCTCCCAGTGATTGAGCGTATTCATGTAATACTCCCCAACGGATATAGCGATTACATTTTAAACAGGGATTAGGGGTAATTCCAGAAGCGTATCCCTCCAAAAAATGGGATACCACTACTTCTTTAAACTTTTCACGAACGTCCACCGCATAAAAGGGAATGCCTAACTTCGCAGCCACTCTACGCGCCAGCGCCATGGCATCGGGGGTACAGCAACGATTCTGGTCTTCTTTTCCTTCCTCTGACCAGAGCCTAAGCATCATGCCAATCACACGGTATCCCTGCTCAACCAGCAATGCCGCAGCGACGGAGGAATCCACTCCTCCACTCATGGCAACCACAACCGTCTCATCTCGGATAGCCATCTTCACTGACCGTTCACTTTCTCTGCTGAGCCACACAACGCTCCAGCGCTTCAACAAACAGGGAGAGCGCTTCGGAGGTAGTATCGCGACCCAGGGTAACCCTTAAGGAAGAGAGCGCCAACTTTGCGGGAATGCCCAAAACCAGCAACACTTCGGAAGGCTGAGGACTGCCCGTTTTGCATGCAGAACCCGAAGAGCAAGCAAACCCCTGCACATCGAGCATCATCAACAGGGCATTGCCATCCACCCCATCAAAGACAAAACTGGCATGGTTAGGTAAACGTCGGGAGGGATGCCCCGTCAATTGACTACCGGGAATCCGGGAAAGCACCTCGTGAATGAGAGAATCTCGCATGGATTGGAAATGTTGTGCACGTTTTTCAGGTTCAGTTTGTGCAATTTTTAGCGCCTCTGCAAGTCCCACAATATATGGAACATTGTGAGTACCTGCGCGCAGATAATTTTCCTGCTTACCGCCCGTTTGAACAGCCTGGATAGGTATACCCTTTCGGATATAGAGCGCTCCAACGCCTTTGGGACCATAAAACTTATGCGCGCCAATGGAAAGCAAATCAACAAAATCACGCTGGACATCCATTCTCAGGTGCGCCGCGGCTTGAACGGCATCGGTATGAAAAGGCACGCCTTTTTCACGGCAAATTTTTCCAATCTCAGCAATGGGGTTAATCGTGCCAATTTCGTTATTGGCGTAAATCACCGAAACTATCGCGGTATCTTTTCGAATCCGCCGGGCAACCTCATCAGGATCAACCATTCCCGTAGAGTCGACCGGTAAAAGTTCTACCTCAAATCCTTCAACCTTTGCCAGATCAAAGGCTGTATGAGATACCGCATGGTGCTCAACAGGGGTAGTGAGGATATGATGTTTACCATGCAATGATCGTTGCGCACGGGCTACACCACGTAGCGCGAGATTATCACTTTCTGTGCCACAACTGGTAAAGACAATTTCGCTTGCTTCAGCACTCAGACAGGACGCAACCGTTTCTCGAGCCGTTTCAAGGGCATTCTCTGCCTGCTGTCCCCAGGAATGAACTGAAGAAGGATTTCCAAACTGCTCGGAAAAATAGGGGAGCATTTTTTCCAAAACCGCCGGGTCAAGCGGCGTTGTTGCAGCGTAATCCAGATAAAAATGCTTTTGGGTCATACGATAAATCTCTCTTCCTTGCTTCTTAACAATTCTATCCTTTGCAAGGGATTTCACAAGCCCTTCTTTCTTCCGTAAACCCTGATATAATAACATAAATTGTTCTATTTCTCACTTTTCGGAGATAATATGTCGCATACTATCCGATTTGGAACTGACGGTTGGCGCGGAGTGATTGCTGAAGACTACACGTTTGCCAATGTGCGCTGTGCTACTCAAGGTTATGCTTCATACATGATTCGCCACGGAAAAGCGGGAGCAACCTTTGTCATCGGACACGATAAACGCTTTCATTCGGAGAATTTCGCTCTCGCTGCCGCTGAAGTCATGGCAGGCAATGGCTTGAAAGTCCTGCTTACAGATGGAGCTACCCCTACACCGGTCATCGCCTTTTCGGTTGTTCACCACAAAGCCGCCGGTGCTATCAACATCACCGCTTCCCATAACCCTCCAACCGATAATGGCTTCAAAGTCCGCAATGAATTTGGTGGCGCCATTGATCCGGAAGGTTTGAAAGAAATCGAATCCCTGATTCCCGAAGACGAGTCAGAGGTAAAACGCATGCCGGCATCAGAGGCAGAAGCCAAGGGACTGATTCAACGCTTTGACCCTGCCCCGGCTTATATTGAACATCTCAAAGAGCTGATTGATGTTGAACCCATCAAACAAGCCGGGTTGAAAATCGTGGTGGACTGCATGTGGGGCAATGGCGCTGGCTGGTTCCCTCGTATCCTCTCCGGTGGGAAAACCGAAATTATCGAAATTCACAACGAACGCAATCCCATCTTCCCGGAAATGAAACGCCCTGAGCCGATACCACCAAACATCAATGTAGGATTGAAGAAAACGGTTGATTCGGGTGCCGACGTTCTGCTCATTACCGATGGGGATGCAGACCGGGTCGGTGTCGGGGATGAAAAAGGCAACTTCATCAACCAGTTACAGGTGTATGCCCTGCTGGCGCTGTACCTGCTTGAAGTGCGTGGGGAACGCGGCGCCATCGTCAAGACACTCTCCACAACCAGCATGCTGGAAAAACTTGGGAAGATGTACAACATCCCTGTTTACGAAACCGGGGTGGGGTTTAAGTATGTAGCCCCCAAGATGCTCGAAACCAATGCCATGATCGGCGGTGAGGAATCGGGTGGTTACGCCTTCCGTGGGAATGTTCCAGAACGCGATGGCATCCTGGCTGGTTTGTACATTCTTGATATGATGGTCAAACTCCAGCGCAAACCCAGTGAACTGATTGATCTGCTTTTCAGTAAAGTAGGTCCACACTTCTACGATCGGATAGACCGCACCTTCACAGGTGAGCGCAGCGCTCGCGAACAAGCCATTTTAGCCGCCAATCCCACCACCATTGGCGGACTTAAAGTGACCGGCTTGAATACCACCGATGGGTTTAAATTTTCTCTGGAGGACGGCGGTTGGCTGCTGATCCGTTTCTCGGGCACAGAACCGATCATGCGGGTATATTGTGAGACTACCCACAAAGACCGCGTGCCTTACATCCTCAAGGATGGATTAAAAATTGCCGGGCTGGAGTGAATGAACAAAGCCTATCTAGCAGATACTCATTGCCACCTGAACTTTAACACATTTGAGTCGGATTTGGAGGAGGTACTGGAGCGTGCCTTCGAGACGGGCGTTCAAAAAATCCTTGTCCCTGGCATTGATGTCGAGACAAGCATTCGAGCGGTGGAAATTGCCCAGCAGTATTCACCACAGGTTTTCGCCGCTGTTGGGATTCATCCGAACAGTGCTGGAGATTGCTGGTCTCAAACGGCATTTTCGGAAATCGTCGAATTAAGCAAAGCCCCCTGGGTGGTTGCGATTGGTGAAATCGGGTTGGATTATTATCGTAATTACACTCCAGCAAACGTCCAGAGAGAGGCTTTTGAGGCACAACTTGAGTTGTCTGAAAAACGCGGTTTGCCGGTCGTGATTCATAATCGGAAGGCTGAAGATGACCTCCTCCAGATTCTCCAAACATGGGTGAGTGCAAAGAACCTGTCCAAACCCTCAGGGGTTTGGCATTCTTTTGAAGGACCGCTGGAACTTGCACATCAGGTGATTGAACTGGGTTTTTATCTGGGCGTTTCAGGACCAATCACCTTTAAGAACGCGGATGAGAAAAAACGCGTTGTCAGGGCAATACCTGTGGAAAGGCTTTTAATTGAAACCGATTCGCCTTACCTGACACCTCATCCGCATCGAGGAAAGAGAAATGAACCCATGTTCGTCTCGCTGGTTGCGGAAGAACTGGCAAACCAGTTCAACCTGCCACTGACGGAAATCTGGCAAATAACAACCCGGAATGCAACTTCGCTCTTTTTATGGGAGAGTTAAATTTGACCTCTGCTGTTTCTTTTATGGTTTCTATACAGGACGACCTGCGTGCAGTTGAAACCTTAATGCGCTCGCAGGCAGATGAACGCTATCCTGATTTACAGTCAGCGTTGGATTTGCTTTTGAGTGCTGGCGGAAAACGTATTCGCCCCACTTTAACCCTGCTGGCGGGTAAAATGTTAAGGGCAAAGGGCGAGCCCTTGCTTCATCTCGCCGCTGCTATTGAAATGCTCCATACTGCCACCCTCGTCCACGATGATTTAATTGATGGTTCATTGCTTCGCCGAGGAATGCCCACGCTTAACTCGCGCTGGTCACCCGGAGCAACTGTATTAACAGGCGATTACCTCTTCGCCCGTGCGGCCAATCTGGCGGCACAAACCGACTCCATTCCGGTGATGAAACTCTTTTCCGAAACCCTTTCGATTATTGTAGGCGGTGAATTAACCCAAATGTTTAGCACCCGCTGCAAGGCAGATAGAACTAATTACTACCAGCGAATTTACGCAAAAACCGCCTCTCTCTTTGAGACCTCCGCAAAATCTGCCGCGTTATTATGTCTTACCTCTGAACTGCACACAGAAGCCTTACGCGCGTACGGATATTCTGTTGGAATGGCTTTTCAGATCATTGATGACATCCTAGATTACACAGGAGAGCAGGCAACGCTTGGCAAACCTATTGGAAGTGACCTGCGGCAAGGACTTGTTACTCTCCCCGCCATCTATTTTGCTGAAATGCACCCGGAACATCCCTTAACCATCAATCTTATCGAGGGAAACTGCATTCAAGACCAGGATGTCCTGGATGAACTAATTGGCGCCATTCGCTCGAGTAAAGCCATTCAACAAAGCCATCAAGAAGCAATCCAATTTGTCGAAACAGCGCTAAATCATCTGAGCATATTCGATCCATGCCCTGAACGTTTGGCACTGGAAGAATTGGCGCACCATGTGGTAGACAGAAAATTTTAGAAGATGGACGGCTTTCCCAGAACTGAAGTTGGTGGTGTGAGTTTACCCCGGCTGATCATCGGGACAAACTGGTTTTTGGGATATTCCCATACCAGTTTGGCAAAAGATCGCTTTATTAAGGATTTGCAAACTCGCAACAGGATTGTGGAAGTCCTGCTGGTTTTTTTGACATATGAAATTGATGCAGTCATGGGACCTTTGCATCCTTTACTGGAAGAATCCATTCAGGAAGCCGAGCAACGCTCCGGTAAGCCTATCACTCGAATCTATACCCCATGGTTTAACATTCTACCCGGTGGTCCTGAAGAAAACGAACCAGAAGTAGTATTTGACCAGTGTGCTCAATGGCATGCAACTTTTTGTATGCCCCATCAGGCTGTAACCGATGCCCTGTTGGATCGCATGCATCGCACTATTCGCGATTTAGACCGCTACACTCAAATGATTCGAGAACGCGGAATGATTCCCGGGCTCTCGACTCACATGCCAGAAACCCCTATCATTGCTGACGAAACTGGAGCGGATGTGGAAACTTACATCCAAATTTACAATGCCGCGGGTTTTCTGATGCAGGTTGAAGCCGATTGGGTGATGAAGATTATCCGCAATGCTAAAAAACCTGTGATGGCCATCAAACCCCTGGCAGCAGGACGTCTCTTACCTGTAGTTGGGCTTTCTTTTGTCTGGAGCACAATCCGCCCGATAGATATGGTGGTCATAGGCACAACCACCCCGGAAGAGGCTCACGAGGTAGTGAATATCTCTCTGGACTTGCTCCATCAACGGATTCCAGATTACGAGTTGCAAAAAACCCGCAGTAAAAAATCCCTGGGATAATTCAATTACAATTCAATCATTACCTTCATGTAATGCCCTTGTGACTCCTCAATGGCTTGATATGCCTTAAGATAGTCTTGAAACGGGAAGCGATGGGTAATTAATGGTTGAAGCATGAGGGCATGGGAAGCAATTAACTCGATCGCTTTCTCATAATCCGGTCGTTGATACATTAAGGTACCTACCAGAGATAATTCCCGATCCTGAACCAAGCCCAAATCCACAACCGGTTTCTCAGCAAAGACCCCTACAACCACAATCGGGGTACCTTTTCTGGCAACCTGAATGGCCTGGGTGATGGTAGGCTGAACCCCCACACATTCCAAAATCAAATCTGCTTTTTCTTTGCCAAAAACCTCATCAATTGTGTGAGGTAAATTTTCTCGAGAAGTGTTGATTCCAGTCAAACCACACTCCCTGGCTTTTTCCAACTTGTAATCCTGAATATCGGTCACGAGGACTTTAGAAGCGCCCTGTGCTCGAGCCACCTGAGCAACCAAATTCCCAATGGTACCAGCGCCTAAAACCAAAACCTTCATCCCGGGAACAAAACCACCGCGTCTGAGCGCATGCACTGCCACCGATACAGGTTCTACCATTGCCCCTTCGTCTAAACTCACCCCATTCGGAAGTTTCAGTACCTTTCTGGCATCTACAGGGAAATATTCCTGCGCTGCCCCGCCAGTTTGGAAGCCCATCACTTTCAGACTTTCACAAATATGCTCCATTCCATGCTGGCACGGGTAACACTGGCCACAGGTCACCTGGGGCATGAAAACCACTTTGTCTCCTGGCATGAAATCCTGTACACCATTTCCAACCCCGGCAACAATCCCCGACACCTCATGCCCCTGGACAACTGGATAAGAGGTGTATGGGTGTTTTCCATGATAAACATGAATATCTGAACCACAAACACCAATACGCTGGATAGCAATCAGAACTTCATTTTTTGCCGGGACGGGTTTTTCGACCTCGTGAAATTCAATTTTTCCCGGTTCAACCATCACTGCTTGTAACATGGATTTCCTCCCATATCAAAATTTATCCTTCGTAAATCCCAAATTTAGCCTGTCGATCACCTCTTTTCCCGGCATACCGCTTTTTTGATCCCACCCACACGCTTCGTAATATTCTTTTTTAAGCGTCTGGACATCGGGGATAAAACCGCCCTGTCCCCCATCTGGTAAAGCCTGCAACAGAAGAGCAGGAAGTTTCTCGTTGTCTGGAGAATACCCCAGAGCAAGATTGTATAACCGCTTCAAATTCCAGATTCTTTCCCCCGCAGTCATGAGAGAGTCCAATGTCCATTCCTCACCAGTTGCCAAGTTCAGTAAATCAACCACATCCTTTGGAGAAACCGAAGCAAAAAAGCACATCACCAGGCTATTACAAACCGAACGCCAGTGCTGATGCCTTGCAACATATTTTGCCTTACCGGCATCGGTAAAACGATCTGTCATGGGGATACCGATTTCATCCAGAGTACCGCCGAGTTCCACGGTGAAGAAATCACTCTGATTATGACACGCCCCTCGGGGAGAAGTGAGATAAGAAAGGGTTTGTCCACTGAATGCTCGAGGATCATGCATGGCAACATCCAACCCATTGACCTGGACAGCCAGTTCTTCTACACCCAATCGAGCGGCAAAGGCACGGCTTCCCTGTGCCATCCATTCCCCAATGCCTTGACGACGAGCCATTTTTTCAAGGAACACAAATGCGGGTTTAGGATCTCCCCACTGAAGCGTCAGTCCTTCTGTGTCTTTCTCGGTGAGAATACCCCGCTCAAATAATAAGTAGGCTAAGCCAATCACACTTCCAGCGGAAATCGAGTCCATCCCCAAACGGTCGCATGTTTCTCCCAATGCAGTGATTGCCGCCAGGTCATCAACCAGCAATTGTGAGCCGAATGAACAAATGGTTTCATACTCGGGACCTTTTGTCTTCCCATTTGTCTGATAAGGTCCTTCCGGGATCGAGACAACCCTTCCACAGGAAATTACACATCCCTGACAGGCTGCGGTACCCGCCAGAATGGTTTCAGCCATTTGTGCCCCGCTGATTTTGTCTGCCCCGTCGAAACTTGCACCCATCCAGTATTTTTGAGGCATATCCCCAAGCATCTGCAGATATTCTGCCGCACCCGAAGTGCCAGTGGCTCGGAAAACTGCCGTCATGTTATGGTTTGCCAGTTCTTTATTAACCCGTATCCTCTCTTCAGAAAAACGCTCGGGCAAAGCAAGTGGAATTTTTTGGGTACCGCGGACGGCTAACGCCTTGAGATTCTTTGATGCCATGAGCAATCCCAAGCCGGTACGTGCTGCTGCGCGACCGTGATCGGAAAAAATTCCAGAAAACACAACGCCATTTTCTGCCGCCAAACCGATACAGGCAATCCTGGCGCGTGGTTCTTCTAATTCCTGGCGAATTTGCACCTGGGTTTCGTAGATATCGGTTTTTCCCCAGAGGTGCGAAGCATCCCTGATCTGGGCATCTCCTTGATGAATCCATAAATAGACCGGAGTTGGCGCTTTTCCCGTAACCAGGACTGCATCAAATCCGGCGTATCGCAGTTCAGGACCGACAAAGCCCCCAATATTTGCCTCCCCCCATAAGCCTGTTTGGGGAGAACGTCCGCACACAGTAAACCGTCCTGTAGCGGGTCCATTTGCCCCCGTAAGAGGTCCCGTGATGAACAATAGAGGGCTTGAAGGATCCAGTGGAGAGGTTGAAGGGTTTAGCCAATCCCAGAGAATTCTGACCCCCAAACCACTTCCGCCAATGTATTCTTTCAAGTAATTTTCAGGGATAGTTGAGCACCCAATTCGACCGGTTGTTAAATCCACAAAGAGAAGCCGATTATTCATGGTAGCCTCTTAGAAAGTCACATCATCCCCATGATAGGCAACACGAAACAGCCTGGTCAGTTCGTCCACCTCAGGGACTCTTGTTCCCATCAAGGTTTGGGAGTCATTCAAAGCAAAAGCAACCAGAGTTTCCAAGTCTTCTTCAAAGGCTTTCTCGTCAATTCCAAGTTGAGCAATGGAGAGAGGTTGTTCTACTTCGGATTCCAGAGCCCGAATTTTTTGGATCAGCCAATCAGCGGCTTCATTTTCCGTTTGGACATTTTCTCCTAAAAATTGAGCAATCTCCCGATAGCGAGTTTTTGCTTCACCACGAACATAATAGGCAATCGTATAAGGCAAGAAGAGAGCCACAGCCCTGCCATGAGGAACATTGAAACGCGCCCCCAGTGCATGTCCCATACCATGTGCCAGAGCCGCCATTGCATTGCCAAACCCCAACCCGGCAATAGTTGCCGCATTTTGCATACGCTCACGGGCTTCCCGATCATTGCCATCTCGATACACCCGAGGAAGGTAGTTAAAAATCAATCGGATGGCTTGCAGGCACAGCCCATCAGAAAAATCATTGTGCCATGTACTGGTATACCCTTCAATGGCATGGGTTAAGGCATCCAATCCAGTATCTGCGGTAATTCTGGGAGGCAATCCTATGGTCAGCTCAGGATCCAGAATGGCTAAATCTGGCACACACTCCCGATTCCCCAAACCTAATTTTCGGTGAGATTCTTTCTCACTTAAGACAATTGCCCAGGTGGCTTCAGCCCCTGTTCCAGCGGTCGTTGGAATGGCAATCATTCGGGCTTTTTTCCTCAGGAATATTGGTTCAATTGGATTAATGGCTACCGGGTCCATATCGGGACGCTCATACAACACCCACATGGCTTTTGTAGCATCCATGACCGAACCGCCCCCTAAAGCAATAATCCAATCTGGCTCAAATTCCCTCATCTTGTGGGCGCCGTTTTCAACCGTAGTCACAGAGGGATCCGACTCGACATCAAGAAAAGTTTCCACCTGAAATCGATTTTCTCGTAAAAGAGCCCTGATTTTTTCTACCATCCCCAGACGTTCAAGAGTACGGTCAGAGACAATCAGCACCCGCACACCTGAAATCTGCGATAAATGAGAAAGAGAGCCTTCGCCATAAACAATTTGAGGGCTTTGAAAGAACCACATAATTCCTCCCTACAGAGGAAATTCAGTAGGAATACGGGTACAACTCTCTACCAGTTCCTTGGCAGCGCGGACGTTCCTCATGACCATCGCCATGTTGCCTGTAAGTTTTAACTGGCCGGTCATCATTGCCTGCATTGGATCTAATTGTTTGGTCATGACCTTTTTCCAAACAGCCACCGGTCCGGAAAGACGAAAGGCAGAATTCACTACCTCTCCATCCGGGATCTGGTAAGCGTTGCGACACTTCCCATGCCATAAATCCATGTAGAGCCTCACCGGTTTATCCAGTTTTCCCCCCGGTTCAATAACAAATACAAAATCACCTTCCCAATTTTTTGCGGCTTCTTCGTAGGAAGAACTATGATTAAGATCTTCCATCATCGCTTTAATCCATTGGTCACTGGGAAATGGGATAGACATACACAATTCCTCCTTTGGCATAAGTCTGAAACTATTTTAGACCCAATCTCAAAATACAATAAACCTTATATATCCATTCGTAAGGGAGGAAAGCCTCCAGTAAAATTGAAATAAATGTACACCTTACCTGTTTTTCCTCTTCAGACTGTTTTATTTCCTAAAACTCCTATTCACTTACATATTTTTGAAGAACGCTATAAAAAGATGATGCGCCAAGTACTCGAGACTGATTTGCTTTTTGGCGTTTGTCTGATTCATCAGGGAGTTGAGGCTTATGGTCCTATGCCAGTTCCCTATCCTGTGGGATGCTCGGCACGAATCATTGACGTTCAACCTCTGTCAGAGGGCAGGATGAACCTTACCGCTATTGGAGAAGAGCGATTTCGTATCCGCTCTTTGGTACAACACTCCCCATATCTGGTTGCCGAGGTCGAAGCCCATCCTTTTCGCCAAATTCGCACACTGGAAACCTTGCGAATGAAAAACGCTTTGCTGGAATATTTATCCGAGTATGTCCAGTTGCTGGACACCTATAAAGCCGCCGGAGTTGAATTACAAACCCTTAACCTTTTCCTGGAAGAATTAAAAAATTACGAAGACCCCACAAACATCATTTTTTTGACGGCTTCTTTACTCCAAATTCCATTAATTGAAAAACAGCACTTGCTGGAAAGAGAAACCGTCCCTGAAATTCTGGAACGATTAATCCTGACACTGCGTCGTGAAATTCTCCTGCATAAGAGAATTTTCTGGCATCCTGAAAAAATTGTGAATCGAATTTTTCGATTGAATTAAGATTTTTCCCAAGCCACATTCTGTAGTATAAAATAATCGAGGTTTTGATTTCCTCTGTCGGGGTGCATTTTCACCATGCAACAGATTACTATTCCATTTGGCTCGGGTACGCAATCATGTTCTATCTCCGATGAACATTCCATTGAATGGATTGTACCTCCTGAAATACCGGGAAGCGAAAATCCTTTAAAAGTGATTGAAAAAGCTCTGTCTCATCCTTTAGATTTTCAATTCCCTTCTGGGATTGACCATGTAGCCATTGCCGTAAACGATAAAACACGTCCTGTTCCCCATCATCACATCCTTCCCCCTTTGTTAGATTGGCTGAATCAACATCACATTCCCGACGAAAAAATTACCCTTTTAATAGCCACCGGCACCCATCTTCCTATGAAACAGGAAGAAATTCGGTCTTTAATTCCTCTCGAAGTTTTAGAACGAGTGAACTGCATCTCACACGATTGCGACAATGCTGAACAATTGGTATTCATTGGGGTCACTTCCAGGGGTACCCCCGTATGGGTAAATCAGAAATTTGCCCAAGCAGATCTGAAAATATGCACCGGAGACATCGAGCCCCATCATTTTGCCGGTTTCTCCGGTGGAGTGAAAACCGCCGCCATTGGACTGGCGGGACGAAAGACTGTCAACCGCAATCATGCCTGGATTACTGATCCAAAAGCATGGATAGGAATTTACGAAGGCAATCCTTTACGAGAAGATATTGAAGAAATAGGATCCTTGATGGGGGTTGATTTTGTTCTTAACACCATTTTGAATGAAAAGAAAGAAATTGTCCACGCTCTGGCCGGACACCCTCGACAAGTGATGAAAACAGGGATTCCTCTTGCGCTGAAGATATGTACAACAGAAGACAAAGGGCTATTTGATCTTGTCATTGCCTCAGCCGGCGGATATCCGAAAGATATTAATTTCTATCAAGCACAAAAAGCCTTAACTCACGCTACCACCATCATCCGAAAAGGTGGAACGATTATTCTGGTTGCCGAGTGCCGGGAAGGAAGTGGAAATCAGGCATTTGAGGAATTTATGAAAGATGTATCCACCCCGGATGAGGTCTTTGCTAAATTTGCACAACAACCTTTCCGTGTAGGTCCTCACAAGGGATATCAGGTAGCCAGAATCGTCCGCGATTACCATGTATATCTAGTATCCACAATCTCACCAGAGATCGTCAGAAACTGGCTGATCCAGCCCTGCGATACCCTGAAAAACGCTGTAAACCTTGCTCTTGCAGATATAAAAGGGATAGTTCGTATTGGTGTCATGCCCTATGCCACTACAACACTTACAGTTTCCTCAAGTAATATTTTCTAAACCATAACGACTTCGTGATTAATGGGTTAGAATAAAGGCATCATGAAAGAGGATTTTCATATGGAACAAACACCCTCAACTACTGGAAAAACAACCATAGCACCCGAAGTGCTCTTAACTATTGCCCGCTTGAATACCCTGAGCGTTCCGGGAGTAGCCCGATTGAGTTCAGCGCCGGCGGATGTTAACCAAATATTTTCTAAAAATCCACAGGAAGGGGTAAAAATTTCTGTGGATCATGGTGTAGTTTATGCCGACATCTACGTCGTTCTGGCAAAAGATGTCAATGTTCGGGAAGTGGGACGAGCCATTCAGCAAAAAGTTTCTCGAGCCATTTCCGAAATGCTAGGAATGGAAGTTGGTAAAATCAACGTGCATGTTGAGGATATTGATTACTCCGTTGAAGCGTGACCTATGAAGTTAAGAACGCGGGCACGAGCAGTGGCTCTTGAAGCCTTATATGAAATAGACCTGACCAATCATCTACCCGGTGACGTCTTAGAGGAACGCATAAAAGATGCAAAACTCCAGGACGAACTGGCTGATTTCGCCAGAGAAATCGTCATGGGAGTTCTCCCCATTACTCATCAACTGGATGTACAAATTGCCAAACATGCGCCTGAGTGGCCCCTTGATCAGGTGGCTGTGATAGACCGAAACATTCTGAGAATTGCTTTATGGGAATTTGCTGTCGGGCAATGCACACCTGTCAAAGTAGCCATCAATGAAGCTGTTGAACTAGCCAAAAAGTATGGCTCTGATAGTTCTGCTCGTTTCGTCAACGGCGTGCTGGGAAGCCTGGCAGATCGAGAAACGGAAATTAAGCAGGAATTCAGTCAATTTCAATCTCCCTTGGATCCTCATCAAACTTCTCAGGATTGACAAACGGGGGAAAGAGATGAGAAGAAATTACCCCAAACCAAAAGTCAACTGGCTCATCCCTCTTCTCATCTTCTTTTTGATTTCATGCACTTCACCAACTCCTACAGTGCAAATCCTCTCTCAAAACACCACCTCGCAAACTCTCATGGCTGAGGTGACCTTTCAGGCTACCTTGTCCCAACCTCTAAAAGAGGGAGAAAACCTGAGCCTTGAAGTGTTAGATGAGGTTACGGGCATTGCTCTTAATCCCCAACGTTACCCTCTGCAAAGACAGAATGACTTGAAATATTCTGTTCGTTTGCCATTTGCGGTGGGAAGTCTCGTCAAATATCGTTACATTCGGGAAAGCAAGAGCATCGCGATTGAGTACAACACCCAAAAGAAACAAATACGGTATCGCTTGTATTACGTAAAAGACCCTGGAAGTGTAGAGGATTTCATTGCAGGTTGGAATGACACTCCTTATCAAGGTCCATTCGGGCGAATCCAGGGAGTTGTATTGAATGCTCTGGACCGTACCCCTGTGCCAAATGTGCTGGTCACCGCGGCAGGTGTCACCATGCTGACAGCAGCGGATGGTTCCTTTACTCTGGACGGGCTCCCCCCCTGGACACATCATCTGGTAGTAGTGAGTCTGAATGGGGAATTTGTTCCATTCCAGCAAGGTGCCCAGGTGATTGAGGAAGCCATGACCCCAGCAGAAATTCTGGTACAACCTGCCCCAAAAGTCCAGGTCACTTTCGTGGTAACCCCGCCTGAGGATAGCCCTTCGGGAATCCCTATTCGCATGGTAGGAAATATCTCTACCCTCGGAAATACCTTTGCTGATTTGCGGGGGGGGATGAACGTTTTAGCCTCCCGGGCTCCTTATCTCACCTATCAACAAGACGGCACTTATCGCCTTACTCTGGAACTGCCTGTTGGCCTGGACTTAAGATATAAGTACACTCTGGGTGATGGTTTCTGGAATGCCGAGCGAACCAAACAGGGAGAGTTTCGAGTTCGGCAATTTATTGTCCCTGCGCAAAATGTCATGATTGAGGATCAAATTGAAACCTGGAAATCTCCAGGAAAAGGGAGCATTTCCTTTTACCTGACTGTTCCAGAAACAACTGGCGCCAACGAAAGCATCTCGATTCAATTCAATCCCTATGGTTGGACAGAACCTTTGCCCATGTGGCCTCTTGGGAATCACCAGTGGCTGTATATTCTTTACAGTCCACTGGATGCCATTGGAGAAACTGCATATCGCTTCTGCAGAAACGATCAGTGCGGGATTGCCGACGATTTGACGACTTTTGGACCTGACAATCCGGGCACAAAACGCTTCACCCCTCCTGCAGAGGGCATCAAGATTACAGAAGTGGTTAAGGAATGGAAATGGCAATTACCCCCTCTTGAGCCCATTACTGTCCCTGCGGGCACCATCCCCCCCAAGCCAGGCAGTTTTATTCAGGGCGTGGCTTTTCCAGCCGATTATCATCCATCATGGCAGCCGTTTATTCCCTGGGCAATTGAAGATCTTGCCCAAATGAATGCCAATTATCTCATTCTCTCACCGACATGGCATTTTACCACCACCGACCCGCCTAATCTTCAATGGTTAACTGGTGTAGATGCCACATGGGAAGACCTTTCTAACACAATACAGATTGCCCGATCCAAACAAATCAACATTGCCCTGCGCCCCACTGCCGCCTTTGAAAAACCTCCTGCTGTGTGGTGGAGTGAATGCCCGGGTACGTCCGGGTGGTGGAAAACCTGGCTGGATCGCTACCGGACGTTTATCCTTCATCATGCGGCACTGGCAAGTGTATCCGGTACAGAAATCTTTATTCTCAATCCGGAAAATTTGGAACCTGTGCTTCCCGGCAATTCTTTACCCAATGGTGCTCCCGTAGTCAGTGATGCCGATTTGAAAGCCTACTGGATTGACCTTATCCAACAGATTCGGAAAATCTATTCTGGGAAAGTCGCATGGCAAATATCTTCTTCGCAGAACCTGGACACACTAAGCGAAATATTGAAAGAAACCGATTTGATTTTTGTCCATGTATATGATCCGCTGACCAGTCAGGAAGATCCTCAAGCCGAAAACCTCATCCCGCCCGCGCGCGAACTCATTGAAAACAAAATCCGGCTCATTCGGGATCAATACGACCTCCCCATTGTAGTAGAACTTGCTTATCCCTCTTCCAAAGGGAGCGCAAATGGTTGTATCCCTTCAAACGGCAACTGTCTCCCCCTATTTGTTTTCTATCAGGGCGGTCTGGACATTTCGGCGGCAGAGGAGTCTTTCCGAGAACAGGCAGAGATTTACAATGCTTTTCTTCAGGTGATCAGTCAATCCGAATGGGTTGCAGGTGTTGTATCTGATGGGTATTTTCCTCCCATCGCGCTGGCCGATAAGTCTGTTTCGGTTCGCGGAAAACCCGCTGAAGACGTGTTATGGTTTTGGTTCAATCAATTTCACCCTAAAGAATAAATCAGGAGAGTCTGGATGATTTACACAGGTATCCCAGGAGATTACAGTCTGGAGTTGCACGGTTTGCAAAACCTTCGTACAGCCTATTGGAATCTGCCCCCTGCAGGTCTCATCGAACAATCCATCTTGCGAGGAGAAAGCATCCTTTCCCGAACAGGCGCTGTGGTTGTAAATACAGGAAAACATACCGGGCGTTCTCCCAGTGACAAATTCATCGTAAGACACCCCAGCATCGAGAATCAGATTTGGTGGGGAAAAGTCAATCAACCTCTTGCGCCAGAAAAATTCGAACGCTTACTCGCCAAAGCAAGAGCCTACCTGCAGGGAAAAGATGTCTTTATTCAGGACTTACAAGCAGGAGCACATCCATCATTTGCGCTGCCCATTCGGTTGATTACGGAAAAAGCATGGGCGGCTTTGTTTGCCTATAACCTGTTTTTGCGACTTCCTCATGATCAACTGGTCCATCACCGCCCTGAATTTACCATATTTCATTTGCCCGAATTTCTTGCCTCTCCGGAGGAGGATGGAACCCGCTCTGAAACAGTTATTGCACTGGATTTAAAGAAAAAAGTCATTCTGATTGCAGGCACCAGTTATGCCGGAGAGATTAAGAAGTCCATTTTTACCGTATTAAATTACCTCTTACCCCAAAAAGGGGTTCTCTCCATGCATTGCTCTGCCAATATTGGGCAAGAACAAGATGTAGCGTTGTTTTTTGGGCTGTCTGGAACGGGCAAAACGACCCTGTCTTCAGATCCTGAACGTCGTCTGATAGGAGACGATGAGCATGGCTGGGCTGATGATGGAATCTTCAATTTTGAAGGAGGATGTTACGCCAAAACCATCCATCTACGTCCCGAGTTAGAACCCTTGATCTGGCAGGCAACCCAAAGTTTTGGGGCAGTTCTTGAAAATGTAACCATAGACACCATTAGCCGCGAATTGGATTTCGACGACGATCATCGCACAGAAAATACTCGAGGGGCATACCCTCTGCACTACATTCCTAACTTTGTTCCCGAAGGCAGAGGAGGTCACCCGAAAAATATCTTTTTCTTATCTGCTGACGCTTTTGGGGTATTGCCTCCGATTGCCCTCCTAAGCCCCGAACAAGCCATGTATTACTTCCTCTCAGGATACACTTCAAAACTTGCAGGTACTGAAACCGGTTTGGGGACTGAACCTCAAGCCACCTTCTCAACCTGTTTCGGTGCACCTTTCCTGCCTTTACATCCTCATGAATATGCTCATCTGTTAGGTGAAAAAATTCAGCGGCACCAGGCAAGGGTATGGTTAGTGAATACAGGCTGGACAGGCGGGCCTTACGGAGTTGGTCAACGCATTCGCCTGCCTTATACCAGAGCCCTCATCCGCGCTGCCCTCCATGGGGATCTGGAACATGTGGAGTATCAGATCGAACCTCATTTCGGATTAAGCATTCCTCTGGAATGCCCAGGAGTTCCCAGTGAGATTCTCAACCCACGTCAAACCTGGGCAGATCCAGAGGCATATGAGCAGCAAGCCTCTCTTCTGGTTGAACAATTCAATAAAAACTTTGAGCCATTTGTTCAGGAAGTCTCACCAGAAGTAGTGCTTGCTGGGCCCGGAAGAAAAGATTTGAGACCGCAGAAACTGGGTTAAGAAAGAAACAACAGGTAAAGCGTCGCAAAAATCAGGTAAGGGCCATAAGGAATTGCCGTAAAAGCCTGGTAATTTTTTCTAATGATCATGGAGAACATGATCAGGCCGCTGACAATGCCACCTGCCAAAATTGCAAGAAAGAGTCCAGCGAGAATACCGGGCCAGCCAAGAATAAGCCCAATGATACCGGAAAGGATGACATCGCCAAACCCCATGGCAACCTCTGAAATGGGTTCCCCGCGGCGTTTCTCCATCCAGCGTCTGAATACCTCGCCTCCAAGAAAAAGTAAAAACAGTAAAGCCGCGCCCGCAGTACCACCCGCCAGGGTCATTCCAATGCCGTGAAGACGCACGCCAATTACAAAAGCCAGAATTCCTCCTGCAATTGAAGTTTTCTCAAGAATCAGACGATGTTCGAAGTCAATGACTACAATTAGGGAAGAATACGTCAACCATAACATGGCTTCAACTTCCGAAAGACGTGGAGAACCTGTCCAGTGAACTCCTAAAAATGCTATTCCCAACCCAAAATGAAGCAGCCACGTCCGCAATCCACGTGTTCTTCCACAATGTTTACAGGGAAAAAGTGTCCAGTAATCCAGCCAACTTATCTCTTTCCGGCACGACGAACAGATTAAGCCACCCAGCCTGCTTTCAACAGGCAACCAATCAGCCAACCAGTTGACCAAACCTCCGGCAAGCCAACCAGAGAAAAAAATCAAGAGACTGGTAATCATTGCATTCATAGAAATGCCGAAATTCCTTGATAATATCTTCAAAGTAAGGTAAAAACGTAAAGTCAATGAACCATTTGGAGAAAGTCCTGCTCGTTTGGGTGAGTGACCCGGAAATTGAAAAAAATATTGTTCGTATAGAGGAGATTCCCCCTCGTCCGGCTCTTTGGGGAAATATTCCAGAATCTCTTCATCCGGATCTGAAAAATGCTCTCCATTCCCTAGGGATTAATCAATTATACAGCCATCAAGTACAAGCATACGAATTGATTCATCAGGGCAATCACGTTATGCTTGCTACGGGTACTGCCAGTGGCAAGACACTTGCCTATAATCTTCCTGTTTTAGACGACTGTCTGAAACATCCTTCTTCCAGAGCCCTTTACCTTTTCCCAACAAAGGCATTAGCCCAAGATCAACAGACGCAACTTGCCAAACTCCTCCAATCTCATACCTCTTTACCCAAGCAAATCCCCGTGGGCATTTATGACGGTGACACCCCCGCGAGTCATCGAAACGACCTCCGAAAAAATGCACGAATAGTGCTGAGTAACCCTGATATGTTGCATATGGGGATTTTGCCTCATCATACTCTCTGGGCAGAATTTTTCCGGAACCTGCGGTTTATCATCATTGACGAAGCCCACATTTACAGAGGGGTTTTCGGGTCTCATTTTGCGAATGTCATCCGAAGGTTGAAAAGAGTGGCTTCCTTCTATGGGGCATCTCCACAATTCATCCTGAGTTCGGCCACCATAGCCAATCCGCTACCGTTTGCCCAAAGTTTGATTGAAGACAAAATTCAATTGATTTCTCAAGATGGTTCACCAGCAGGCCCCAGGAGAATCTTTCTCTACAATCCACCGGTAATCAATGAGCATTTGGGGATACGGGCCAGTGCCATTCATGAAGCCCTGAAACTGCTTTCTCCCCTGATTACTCACGGCATCCAGACCATCACATTTGCCCGTACACGTCGAACGGTTGAACTGCTGCTCCGATATTTACGGGATCGTTTTCCTGGCTCCCCGCAATGGATTGAAGGGTATCGCAGTGGATATTTACCCACAGAAAGACGCACTATTGAAGCCAAACTTCGCAAGGGAGAAATCCACTGCGTAGTAGCCACAAATGCTTTAGAATTGGGAATAGATATTGGCACCCTTTCTGCTTCTGTCTTGGTAGGCTATCCGGGTTCAATTGCTTCTACTCGTCAACAGATAGGGCGTGCCGGGAGAAAAACTGATCTGGCTGTTTCGCTCTTGGTTGCCTCTTCCGATCCGCTTGATCAATATTTGATGAGATTTCCTGAGTATATTTTTGAACAATCCCCTGAAATGGCACTGGTAGACCCCAACAATCTGTTGATTTTGGTTCAGCACATTCGTTGTGCCGCCTTTGAACTCCCCTTTTATCGAGGTGAGGGTTTTGGAGGTGTTTCAGCGGAAACCGTCGAGGAGATTCTGTCTTTTCTGGCTGAAAGTGGTGAACTTCATGCCGGCACCACACGATTTATCTGGACCGCAGACCAGTATCCCGCCTCGCAAATCTCCCTGAGAACCACCTCCCCAGATACAGTTCAATTGCAGCAGATTATAGATGGGAAGCCCAAAGTTGTTGGGGTGGTAGATCGTTCCAGTGCATTATGGATGGTCCATCCAGGCGCAGTGTATTTGCATGCTGGAGAAACCTACTGGGTACAAACCCTGGATTTAGATCGAGGGATTGCCTGGCTCGAGCCATCCGAACTCGATTATTACACCGAACCAGTGCAGGAAACTACGGTGGAAAAACAACAGGTGCTTTATAATGAGCCAACCCGGGGAGGAAACAAGTTTTTTGGGGAACTGAAAGTCACCCATCAGGTGACAGGATTCAAGAAAATACGCTGGTATTCTCGTGAAAACCTTGGTACAGAATCGCTGGAACTTCCTCCTTCCACCCTGTTCACCACGGGATACTGGAGAAGTTTAAGCGAGGTCTCCGTTAATTTCCTCAGACAGGCTGGGTTGTGGAGAAATGATCCCAACGACTACGGACCCGAATGGATTAAGATTCGGGAATCGATAAGAAAACGGGATCACTACACCTGCCAGTTATGTGGTACCCCAGAACAGGGAAAGGCACATCATGTACACCACAAAGTACCTTTCCGGATGTTCTCCTCCGCCCAAGAAGCCAATCGTCCAGAGAACCTCATTACATTATGCCCGTCCTGTCATCAGAGAGTGGAAGAGAACCAGCGTATTCAAAGCGGATTGGCGGGACTGAGTTATCTTATTCATCATGCAGCACCACTCTTCTTGATGTGCGATACTGAGGATATTGGAGTATTTTCTGAACCGCAATCGCCCCTTTCGGATGGACAACCTACACTGGTGGTTTATGACCAGATTCCTGGCGGGATTGGACTGAGTAAAAAACTCTATGAAATCGAAGAAACTCTGTTCAAGGAAGCCGCCATCCTGGTAGAAACCTGTCCCTGCGAACATGGATGTCCATCCTGCGTCGGGCCAGCAGGTGAAAATGGTATGGGCGGGAAACAGGAAACGCTGGCAATCCTGAATATCTTAAATGGGCTGATACAATTAGAAGTGAAATGACAAATCTGCGAGAAAAATTACAGTCCCTAGGATATAAGAAAGATAATGGTTCGTCCAAATCCGAAACAAATGTCTTAACAGATAATCATGGACAGACCAGGCAAGTAAATGATTCTACCTTTCAGGACCGGCTATACAAAGTTATCCAATCGTACCCATTGCCTTATCCTCATGGAGAAGTACTTATTGAAGATTCTGCTCCTCTCGGCATGATTGGGGAATGGGCTAAAACCCCCCAAATTTCAGCGCTAACCTTGAGTGATGTAGTATTTATTGACACCGAAACCTCTGGATTAGTTGGCGGAACAGGCACATTTGCTTTCATGGCAGGAATTGGGCTCTACAAAGAAAAACGATTTGAAGTGCACCAGATTTTCTTACCAGAGCCCGTTGATGAATTTGCCTTTTTAGAGGAAATTCACCGTATCCTTTCACCCTTTCCTGTGATTGTTACCTTCAACGGGAAGTCTTTTGACCTGCCTCTGCTTCAGACACGTTTCATCCTTAACCGCATGCAAACCATACCGGAGGAAAAAAATCACATTGACCTTCTCCATCTTGCCCGGCGATTCTGGAGAGAAAGGTTGGAGAGTTGCAGTCTTTCAGAACTGGAAAAGCAGATTTTACATGTCCAGCGAGAGGAACAGGAAGTGCCTGGCTATCTCATTCCTGAGATATATTTTAGGTATTTAAAAACAAAAGATTTTTCTCTTCTGAATGGAGTGTTTTATCATAACCGTGTAGATATCCTCTCGATGGCCGCACTTTTTCAATTTATGAGCCGGGTGTTATCACAACCAGAAATATTCCCTCTGCACTCTATGGATTTAGCTTCTGTTGCCCGCCTGTATCATGACATGGGATACTGGGATATGGCTTCCCATCTATACTCTCAAGCCTTATCTGAAGAAATGCCACAAGATATCCTGATAAAAACCTTTCTCAGAAATGCTGAAATTCATAAGAAAAAAGGGAACCTCCCGGAAGCCATAGAGTTATGGAAGAAAGCAGCAGAATATGGGAACCTTGAAGCCCACCTTGAGTTAGCGAAAATTTACGAACATACACTCAAAAATCTGGAGATCGCTCTGGAATGGGCAAATCGCGCGTTCACCTTGTGCAATACATTGCCTTTACCTTTATGGAAGAGGAAAGAATGGCTTCGGGAAATCTCCCATCGAATTCAGCGCCTGGAACAAAAGAAAAGGAAGGATTCTTATGGAACAACCCCGCTTTGAGTGTGTTTATACGGCTCCAGGAATGCTCTCCGCAGAGATGATTCGTATGCTGTTAGAGTCTTACGATATTTCTGTGTGGATTGTGCCTGAGAGCGCAGGAATTGCCTACGGGTTAACCGTAGGGCCCTTGGGTGCTGTAGATATCCTGGTGGCAGAAGAGGATGCAGAGAAAGCAAAAGATATTCTACGAAAATACGAAAATGGGGAATTATCCATCAACGAAGAGCAGGATGAACCCGCTAGAAACAATGACAGCGAAAATTCAACCCTCTAAACTTCTTCAAGCAATTGATTCAATCTTTCCTGAAATCGTGTACTTAGTGTCGTTGTGATCTTTCCGGGCGTTTGAGGCACAGTGTACTGATCAATTTTGCGAACCGGTAACACCCCTCTGCTGGTACTGGTCAGGAAAGCCTCTTCAATTTCATACAACCTTTGATAAGGGAACCCTTCTAAATTCAACGGAAGATTAAGTTCCTGGACACACTTTAAGACAAGTTCACGGGTTATGCCAGGCAGTACCCCTTGTCCGGCAGTCCAGACTTTACCCTGATGAACTGCAAAAAAATTACTGCTCAACCCTTCCAGTAACCTCCCATTTTCATCAACCATGATCACTTCATGTATTTCTTTGCCGATCTGTTTTCGAATTTCTGATGCCTTTTGAATAAATTCAGTCACCTTGGCTTGAGGATTGTCTCGATGCATCCGGCGAGTTTCTACCGCCACCCCTAAACGATAATCCTCCATTGAAGGCGGAGTCAGGAATGTCGCCATGCCGATGACTGTTTCGGGACTCGAAAAAGGCACTATCAGGCGTATTCTGATATCCTTTCCATTTGCCTCCTGGATTAACGCGCGAATCAAATCTCGCACAGAGGCTTCGGATACCGTAAGGAAAACACCAGATAATTCAGCAGAGTGCTCTAAACGGTAAATGTGCTCTTTCAGGAAGAGCACTCTATTTCTGTGATAGGTTCTTAAGGTGGTGTACACCCCTTCGCCATACTTACGGACAAGATCATCTACCTCGCCCTGTTCCGGTAAGAGCAATTTCTCAAGTTGATTATTTGTGCACCGATAACCCCAAATCTTACTCATTATCCCTCTCATCCACAGGACGCATCTGCTGGTAATCCTCAGGAGTATCCATATCTGTCAGGATTGAAGGTGTATCCACTAAATAATAGACAATATCCTGAGCGTGATGATTGAGAAAATTCCGCATGCTTTCGCGTTCATCGTCCATCTGGAGAATTTCTTGCCAGAGACTCCTATCTACCAACCAGGGATGCCCACGCCGCATTTGATAACTGGGCACAATTAATACGCCTTTTCCAAGGCGATACTGTTCTATTAACCCCTGAACCACAGAAACTTGAATTTGAGGTTGATCGCCCAGCACAACCAGCACAGCCTGGACCTCATCATGTAATCGGGATATCCCAACTTTCAACGAAGTTAACATTTCGCTGGTCTCATAACGTGGATTGAAAACACACTGTGCAGAGGTATTTTTCAGAGTTTGTTCAACCTGTTCACGGGATTTGCCCGTGACAACCACAATCTGTGCCACCTGTGCCGCCTGTAAAACGTTCACCACCTGACCGATAACCGTGGTCTTTCCCCAAGGCAAAAGTTGTTTAGGCTGTCCCATTCTTCGAGACATTCCAGCCGCAAGGACTACCGCTCCGATGATTGATTTAGTTGTCATCATTTATCCCAACCGCGCTCGAAACTCCGGAATAGTTAAGACTGCCTCCAAGACACCTCCGCCCACCGCTAAGGACTTATCGGACACCAACCAGCAATAACGTGGATCGCCTCTTGGATCAATATCTCCAATCTTTTGCCCCTGCATCACATGAAGTCCTGACCATATCAGCCCGCGAACCACTCCATCAAACGGTGCATATACAGGCACCCCATTGACATAGCCCAGGCATTGACCCGAGAGAACGCTCTCTCCAATTTCAACCCCTGCCATAAATTCTCCCTCAGAAGGGGCACGTAACACCCTTTCGCCAAACTTCCCATCCACGCCTTCCGGTATCCCAGAGTCCTTTTCGGGCTCTCCTTCCCAAATCACCCTACCGAGAAAATGTCCACGCTTGGTCTCAATCACTGCATGGCAGTTTTTTCCCGCCACAAAGCCAGGTCCCAACCCAATCACAAGAGAAGCAAGAGTGCGTTGATCCTCTAAACTTTTCTTCAACATCCTGCCATCTACAAGAATATCCGGGGTGAAGAGGCTTTGGATCTTAAGTTCTGGATCGGCAATCACCGGGATTTGGTATTCGCTGGCTATACGAATTATTTGTTCAACATCAATCTCAGCCTTAACCCCTCGAAGGCCCTCAATTTCTACTTCTCCTTGATAAATTGCTTCAGCAAACGAAACCTTGCGCCGCACCATTAAGGGTTGTGCCAGTTCTGTGACGATAACTTTTATTCCCGCTCGCGCTAATCGAAGTATTGCACCACTGGCTAAATCACCACCACCACGAACAATTGCCCATAACCCTTGTTTCAAGCGTTCACGCCTCACTTTCCTCTTCCAGTTCACCTAAAGCCCTCAACACACGCTCCGGAGTTAACGGAAACTCATCCATCCACACCCCCGTAGCCATCTTTACCGCAGAACAGATTGCGGGAGCCACTGCCATGTAAGGCATTTCTCCCATACCTCGAGCGCCATAAGGGCCAATTGGATCAGGGTGCTCCACCACAATTGAATCGATTTTCTCAGGAACGTCCAGAATCGTAGGAATCAGGTAGGTAGACAGAGTTGTCGTTAATGGCACTGCGTTTTTCTGAACAAAATTCTCCATTATGGTATACCCTAACGCTTGTACAACGGCTCCTTCAATTTGTCCTACCACCTGCTGAGGGTTGACGGCTTTGCCGACATCATCCGCGCAGATCAGTCTTTTCACCTCAATCTGCCCGGTCTCTGTATCCACCTCTACCTCAGCGGCTTCTGCCACATATCCGTAAGCAAAGTTGGGCTCCGATTTTCCCGTCTCGGGATCATAAGGTGTGGTTCTTGGAGGACGATACTGATAGGTGCCTTTCGCAGGTCTTTCCTCGTTTTTCCAATTCTCCAACGCAATCTCCGCTGCCCCTTTGATGGCATTACCAGCCATAAACGTCATTCGAGAGGCTGAAGCCGAACCTGAGTTCAAGGTAGTTGCTGTATCCGAGACAATCAGTTCAATTTTCTCCAGAGGTACACCCAGCGTCTCGGCCGCAAATTGAGCGAATACTGTATGTGCGCCCTGACCGCAATCGGCACCGGCATGATACACCCGAACTTTTTCGATTTCTGCCTTGCCAATCAGTTCGACGGTAGCCCAGCACTGCTCCGGTGCACCAAACGAAAATCCCACATTCTTAAAGGCACAGGCAATCCCAATTCCCCGACGGATATGGGGAAATTGAGCATCAACTGTTTGAATCTCCGGAGCCCTCCAACCTGTATCCGTTTTTTGCCATCCAGCCTTGAGGGCGCACTTGGTCAGCACCTCTTCAATACTCACTCCCTTTGGAACGGGGGTGCCAACAGACAGAATGGAACCTTCACGCAAAATATTTCTCATCCGCAGTTCCACAGGGTCCATTCCCAATTTTTCTGCCAGTTTGTTCATCTGCATTTCAGCCGCAAATGTCGCCTGAGGCCCACCAAAACCACGAAAAGCGCCATTGGGAATGTTATTGGTGTAAACAGCATACGAATCCACCTTTACATTTGGGATTTCATATGGACCCGTACACATCAATGTCGCATTCCCCAACACTTTGGGGGAAGTGTAAGCATACGCACCACTATCGGCAATCAATTCCATCTCGGCGGCAACCAGTTTTCCTTCCCGGGTCGCTCCCCAGCGCGCACGGATGCGATAAGGGTGGCGTTTATGATGCCCAATAATCGATTCCTCGCGAGACCAGACAATTTTCACCGGACGATGAATTCCCCGCTGGTACAAACGCCATGCCGCCAGTGCCAGAATAATCTGGACAGACATATCCTCGCGTCCGCCAAATGCTCCACCAATCGCAGGATACACCACACGCACCTGCTCAAGCGGCAACCCCAAAGCATGGGCAATTTGTTCCTGATCTTTATGCGCCCACTGCCCGGCAACATAAACGGTTACACGGCCCTCTTCATCAATCAAACCAACTCCTGCCTCAGGTTGCAGAAAGGCATGTTCCTGAACAGGCGTCACGTACTCATCTTCGACAATGACATCCGCGCTTGCAAAAGCTTTTTCCACATCCCCCTTCCGAATACGATAGCGCGTTAGAACGTTACTCCCCCGATCGGGATGCAGCAACACTGCGTCCTCATGCATGGCATTCAACGGATTATCCACCACAGGGAGATCTTCATACACCACATGAATCAAATCCCGGGCATAAGCAGCAATTTCTTCGCTCTCGGCAATAACCAGGGCAACCTGATCGCCAATAAAACGCACCCGATCGGCGTAAGGTTTACTGGAGCCTGGCCCACACAACACAGGTTGATCGTAAATTCCCAAGCCATACTCATTGACCGGCACATCTTTTGCCGTAAAGACAGCCACAACACCAGGAACCTTCTCGGCCGCTGAGGTATCTATTGAAACAATCCGAGCATGGGGACGTTTCGCAAAGTATACCTTCATGTACAACTGGTCAGGAAAGTTCAAATCTCCCGGATAAAGTGTTTTTCCCGTGACCTTTCCTACTGCATCAACACGTTGAACCGATTGACCCAGAATGGTCATTCTACCTCCCTGAAATCATCTCATTGAGAAGATATATTTAATCTCTACCGTGCACGCTTTCGCACACGTCCTTTGATAGGGGGAACATCATAGGGACCATATCGTGGAGGCGCGAATGCACTGTTCAAAAGAAAAGTAACAAAGGTAAAAAGTGCATAGAGCACCAGCATAAACGCCAGTGTGAGTATTGCTTTATAGTAGAGCCAGGGATCTCCATTGTAAAGAAAGTTCCCCGGGCGTGCCATTAAATCATAGGGCCAGGGAAACTGATTGGACTTGGTATTCCAACTGATGAAGACCTCGGCTGCAGCATAGGAAAGAAGCGGGATCAGCACCAGAAAGGCAAATCCTACTCCTCGCCAGATGGGATGAATTTGTCTTCTTTGCTCACGTTCTTCCCGATCCCGCTCCGATTGGTAAGATCCGTATTTGGGCATCTTAACCTCCTTTTTCTACGGCTTTCTCAACCGCCTCCACAATCTTATAATACCCTGTACAACGGCACAAATTTCCAGAAAATGCCTGCACAATCTCACCACGGGTAGGTTTGGACTTCTCTTTGAGCAACATTGCTGCCGAAACTAAAAATCCGGGAGTGCAGTAACCACATTGCACTGCCCCTGCTTCTACAAAGGCTTTCTGAACAGGGTGCAGTGTTTCGCCCTGAGCAAGCCCTTCCACGGTCACAATTTCTGCACCATGAGCGCGGGGCGCCGGGACCATACAGCTCATCACCGCCATACCATCCAGAATAATTGTACACGCGCCACACTCACCTTCGGCACAGCCTTCTTTAGTACCGATCAGAAGCCCATCTTCCCGCAACAACCTCAACAAGGTCTTGTGATGCCCGGAATGAAACACTCTCTCTTCCCCATTAACCTTACATATGATAGGTGGAGCAGAGTGCTCCTCAAAAACTATACTTTCGCTCAAGGAAGAATTCATTTTTCTGATTGAGAGAGTAATCGGTACGCGAGGCATCCCTTCTCTTTCATTGCCACCAGCGATGGCTTGCAAGGCGCGTTTTGCAATAACTCCGGTAATCTTCTTGCGGAATTGCGCCGAGCCCCGAATATCGGAAATCGGTTTGGCATCTCCCATGCACCTTTCAGCCGCTTCCAGGATAACCTCCGGCATTAGCACCTTACCGGTCAGGTATTCCTCGGCCGAACGGGCATGGATAATCGTTGGCGCCACTGACCCCAGGGTAATCTGTGCAGATTGTATGATGTTTTGTTCATCAAAATCTAAAAGGACTGCAAGATTGACTACCGAGATGGCTTGTGCTTTCCGTAAAGCATATTTCACAAAAGTTCCCTTTTGCGAAGAACGCATAGCAGGAAAGGCGATATCCACAAGCATTTCATCCGGCGCCAAAACCGTACGGCGAACGCCTGTATAAAACTCTTTGAGTGGAACCCGTCGCTCTCCCCGTTGAGAACGGAGCGTGAGCACTGCCCCTAATGCCATGAGTGGGGTAATAGTATCATTAGCGGGAGAAGCGGTGATCAAATTCCCGGCGACGGTACCCCGATTTCGGATTTGCGGAGACCCCACCTCCCAGCACGCACGCGCCAGTGGGTATGCCCGATCGTACAAAAGGTGAGAGGTTGCACATTGATTATGAGTGACCAGAGGCCCAAGGTGAATCCATCCGTCCTCATCCAGGGAAATGGTGTCCAATGCTGAAACCCGTGAAATATCAATTAAGGTTTCAACATCTTTCCGCCCACCTCTTTCCATTTCAAGGATGAGATCGGTAGCGCCAGCAATCACTCGCGCTTTCTCTTTCTCCTTTGCCAGCCACTCAAGGGCTTCCTCAATACGGGTTACAAGGCAATATCGCTTCCACATAGATTAAATTCTCATCCTTTCACCAGTACCGCCATTCCGAAGCATGATAATTTCAGCCAAAATGCTTACTGCAATTTCTTCGGGGGTCTCTGCGTTTAATTCTAAACCAATCGGAGAATGAACACGGGCAATTTTTTCCTCTGCAATACCGCTTTCCAGCAAGGCTTTCTTCGTAGTCAGCCAGCGCCGTTTTGAGCCTATGATGCCGATGTAAGCAGCCGGAGAGTCAAGCAACGCAGGCAACCCTGGAACATCAACGACACTCCCGCGGGTCGTCATCACAATGTATGTTTGTGGGGTGATCGTCATCGCCTGTGGTAGATCTCTCATAGGAACAGGATAGAACTCGTCACCATCGGGAATGGCTTCTGGATTGCAAAACTCAGGGCGGTCATCCGATATGGCTACGCGAAAACCAAGAAATTTTCCTAAATGAGCCACAGCCTTCCCAACGTGTCCTCCCCCAATTACCAGTAAAACTGGTTTGGGAAGTATCGGTTCTACATATATTTGCACAGTTCCTCCACAAACACCTGGATCGCCTTCCTTAGGATTCACCATTGAATAACTCAACAACCTGGGCTTTCCCTGTTGATACACATCCAGGGCTTCTTTAATCACACGGCTTTCCAGTTCGCCACCACCTACAGTTCCCAGAATGTGTCCATCGGGATACACAATCATCTTGCTACCTTCGTGGCGCGGTGTTGATCCTGCACTCCGAATGACTGTGCAAAGCACCGCCCCTTTTCCCTGACTCTCTAATTCGGCTAAGGCTTGAAAAACGCTCATACCGCCTCCTGTTACTCGTTAACCATTAATTCTTTTATTCCTTAAGGCGCGCCAAACCTTTTCGGGAGTAATCGGGTTTGCATCAATATCCACACCAACAGCATCCAGCACGGCATTGCCCACGGCTGGCGCAACTCCATCCATGGGAATCTCAGCTACAGCCTTCGCGCCAAATGGATGCGAAGGTTCATAAGTTTGCACAAAAATGGTATCCATCACCGGCATTTCATCAGCCCGGAAAATATGATAATCCCTTAAATCACGCTCCCGGGCTCTGCCTTTCTTATCATAGACCATTTCCTCGCTGACAGCATAACCTAAAGCCTGTGCCATTCCGCCTTCTATCTGCCCAGATGCCGTCACAGGATTGACGATGACCCCTGAATCTACCGCCATCACCAATCGGTCAACAGTAACTGATCCCGTTTCAACGTTGACCGTAACCTCGGCAAACTGTGCCGCAAACGGCGGAGGCGAAACAGGTGAGAAATATGACGCCACTCCCATAATTTGTTCCTGATTTTGGTGGTGTAAAGTATGATAGGCAACTTCCTGGTGTGTGACGTACCTGCCATCTGGGGCAATGGCTTTTCCATCTGCAAGTCGAATCTTCTCCGGGGGAATATCCTCATCCTGTTTAAGCATCTCTGCGGCACGGATGCGAATGCGTTCCGCCACCTGTTCAGCCGCCTTCACCACAGCAGTTCCTGAAATGTATGTGGTACTGGACGCATAAGCACCTTTATCAAAGGGAGTAAAGTCGGTATCGGAAGAATACACAATGATATTCTCCACCGAAGTACCTAAAACTTCCGCTGCCATTTGTGCGAGAACCGTGTCTGAGCCTGTGCCCAAATCGGTTGCTCCAACCAGCAAATTGAAGGAACCGTCATCATTCATCTTAATACTGGCACCGCCCATATCCAGATAAGGAATGGCTGTTCCCTGCATGACCAGCGCGACTCCAATACCGCGCCGAAGTTCCGGATGCCCTGGAATAGCATGCCAGTCTGGATTGCCAAACTTCTCATCCCACCCAATCACCGACTTGCCTTGACGCACACATTCTTCCAAACCAACAGTGTGAATGACCTCAGGACGGGGTTCCCGCCCTTCGCTCCATGCTGTGCTGAAGGGATGTAACTCTCCAGCACGGAGAGTATTTTTCAAACGGAACTCAATGGGATCCAGTTGAAGGGCGTGGGCAATCTTCTCCATATGGCGTTCTACCGCCCAGTACCCCTGTGGAACACCATATCCCCGATAGGCTCCAGCCGGCGGCGTATTTGTATAAACTACATCCGCGTAGAAGCGAATATTGGGCGATTGGCGATACACTCCATCGCCCACATATAATGCCATGGCTTTGTGCCCTGTGTTTCCAGTGACGGTTAAGGCATGGCATCCATATGCGCCGGTGTCACTCAAACAGTACATCTCATTTGCCGTAATTGTTCCATCGCGCTTCACCCCAGTTTTCATGTGGATTCTCATGGGATGACGAGAACGAGCCGCAATAAATTCTTCCTCGCGGGTATATTCATAACGAACAGGTCTGCCGGTAGCAATCGTCAAATGCGCCGCTACATCTTCGATCAGAACTTCCTGTTTCCCGCCAAAACCGCCTCCGATTCTGGGCTTGATCACCCGAATACGCTTAACAGGTAACCCCAATACCGGAGACAGAATCCGCCTCACATGGAAAGGAACCTGGGTGCTGGTGCGAATGACCAGACGATCATCCTCATCCCAATACGTTACCACTACATGGGGTTCAATATGTGCTTGCTGAACTTTGGGGACTTCATAATCACCTTCAAAAATCATATCGGCTTCGGCAAAGCCTTTTTCCACATTCCCAATATCAATACGAATTTTTGCAGCAAGGTTTCTGGCAGGATCAGAATCAGCAAAATTCACGTATTCAGGTTCATCGTGAATTTGCACCGCGCCAGGTTGCATGGAAAGGGCAGGGTCAAGAATGGCAGGCAGTTCTTCATACTCGACTTCAATAAGTTGCAGAGCCTTTTCAGCAATTTCTTCGGTTTCTGCAGCAACAAACGCCACACGATCCCCTACAAAGCGAACTTTATTGTCAAGCGAAAAGGTATCCAGGGGACCGGGAATAGGGTCAGACTGTCCGGCTGTAGAATAAACCACGCGAGGAATATCTTGCCAGGTCAACACGGCCGCAACCCCAGGCAGGGCTCGAGCCTTCGAGACATCGATGTGCTTGATTCTTGCATGTGCCACCGGGCTGTGAAGAACCTTAGCAACCAGCATGCCTCGCATTTCGATATCATCTGTAAACGCCGGCTTGCCCTGAACCAGTTTGATGGCATCCACTTTCTTTTCTGGTTTGCCTACCACAGATGTGTTTACGACATCCGGATGTGTCCATATTTTGGGAGTGATACGGGTTTGAGTTTTTACCGCCGGTATTTCCGAAGACATGGGGTTTTCCGGCGACGGGTTGGTTGTTTTCCAGTCAACAGGGATAATATCGCCATTTTCTTCAGATAAAGGCTGTTCCCCACGCATATACCGCGCTGCTTGGAGGACGGCTTCTACAGGCTTCACATATCCTGTACAACGACAAAGAATTCCTGAAAGGGCGTCTCTGACCTCTGTTTCTGAAGGGTTAGGATTTTTTTCCAGTAAAGATTTTGCCGCAAGCACCATTGCGGGAGTACAGTAGCCACATTGAATCGCACCCGATTCAACCATTGCCTGTTGAATGGGATGAAGTCCTCTGGAAGTTTTCCAACCATGCTCTGGGTGCTCGCCTAATCCCTCCACCGTCTCCACAACATGGCCATCCGCCTGTGCTGCAAGCATACAACATGAATTAACCGGAATCCCGTCCAGGAGCACAGTACACGAGCCACATTCCCCTTCAGAACATCCGCCAAATTTCACACTAAAATATCCTTCACGGCGCAAAACTTTTAAGAGCGTATCAGAAGGATGAATCTCAAATGTCTTCTCTTGCTGATTAATGGTTAAGGTGATTTGCATGGCTTAATCCTCCATTGTCTCCAGCAACTTCAGAAGCCTCCTCAGCAATTTCTCCCCCACATCCATGCGATACTCACTGGAAGCCCATTCATCGTCACTTTGTTTTAATACAGATCGAAGTGCTACCTCAGCCCCGCCTGGTTCTGGACCGTCCAAAACAAGCAAAGGCGTCTTTCCAAAACCTCCAACGGCAATCCGAGTTCTCCTGGATTGCCACCTGGCAACTGCCACCACCAGAATGGGCAAATCGCGGGGTGTGCGCGCCACCCAATCTACAGCCACTTTGACCTTCGTGTGCACGAAAATTGAACGAATCAGAATACCCTGATTCCAATGCTCTCGAAGGGCAAAATAATCTCCCAGGCTTTTTTCTTCTTCTCCGGGCAACCATTGTAATCGTGCATCTGCCGCGAGAAGAGAGGTACCCAGAACGGACCTTCCGCTACTGGTAACCAGCGTTCCTGCAAGGGACTGCATTCGTCTCAGGTTGGCAGAGGTCTCACGATGGGCAGATTGTCTAAGCCATTGAGGAAGATCAGGGTGATCTACCAGAGATTGTAAGCGGGTGGTTGCACCGATTGAAAGCCCTCTATCGGTAACTTCAACAAAATCCATTCCTAACTTTTGCAAATCCACAACGGCAATATCCTCATTGGCATGTCTGCTGAGGTAGGATCCACCTGCCAGAGGAAGCGTGCGCGGAAAAGTGCGAGACAACAAGGCAAGGGCATCCTCCAGGGTCTCAGGACGATGGTACTCAATGATCATACTCACCTCATTTTATTCCTGGGCAAAAGTATCAATCAACAATCGAACGTCCCCACCAACCGGATACAAAATTGGGCAGGTGCATCCATTGCGGCGATATTCTTCCACTTTGGCACGAGCCTCATCCGGAGTACCCGAAGCGGTAATACGGTGAATTAAATCTTCAGGTACGAGGTGCTTAGCCCGTTGAATTTGCTCATGGGTAGCAGGCCAGCCTAAGATCGATTGAATCTCCGACACCACATCCATAGAAACCCCAGACGCCTTAGCAATATGGGGTTGTTGAGCAAGATATTGGGTCAGTAATTCTCGTGTCGTGTCAATGGCTTTGTCATGGTCATAATCCACCGAACACACCACCAACTGCGGACGATCCAGATCATCCAGTGTTCTGCCGGCTTTTCGGGCGCCTTTTTCAAGCAATTCAAGGGCTTTTAAGTTATATTCAGGCGGCACACAATAATTCAAAACTACCCCATCAGCAATCTCTCCAGTAAGTTCCATCATCTGATCCCCCGTAGCCCCAATCATAATCGGCACGTTTCTGGGTTCCCGTCGTCCATGGACAACGTCCAGTTCGATCCCATCTACATGCACAAACTCGCCATGGAAAGTAACCCGTTCCATGTTCAACAAGCGCCGTAAAACGGTAACAGTTTCCCGCATGGCAACCAGAGGTTTTTTCCGTTCAATTCCCACGTTCTTTGCCAAGGGATCCCACCACGCGCCGATTCCACAGATAATTCGATTGGGAGCAAGATCGTCCAACGTGAGGAAAGTGGCTGCCAACAAGCCAATATTCCGCGTCCAGTTATTGATCACTCCGGACCCCACCTTGATTCGCTCGGTTACTGCTGCATATGCCGCCATGGGGACAATGGCATCTCGAACAAGCCGGCTTTCCGCCTGCCAGACAGCCTCAAAACCGCGCACCTCTGCATATCGAACGTAATCCAAGCCAGCACGCAAATCGTGCGCATCTTGCAAATACAAAGCCACCCGCTGTTTCATACATTCCTCCTGATCGGTTTAGCAAATTTTTGGAAAAAATTTGGGTCCTTTTCATACAAAAGAGACAGATCTTCCGGCGTATCTAAATCCAGAGCAAAGGTTTCACTCTCATATACCTCTACTCTATACCCGTTCTTTTTTGCGAAAGCCAAATGTCGCTCGAATGATCCCGGACCAAATGAATATCTCGAACCTTCTGCTGGGTTGAAGAGCAAGCCATTCGTGCCATCTCGATTGCGGTCTGGAGCAATTACCATCGCTTTAGGTTTTTGAGCCTTTTGAATCAATTGATACACATCCCAGGCTGTAATTAAAGGCAAATCCGCAGGAAGAACCAGAATTTCCTGCGCCCCTTGCCATTTAGCCATGAAATCGGCTTTCTGCAAGTCAAGATTAAGGTTCAACCTATCATCTTCTGAGTGCAGGGTAACCGCATGATATTCCCGAGCCGTTGCCAGGACCTTTGGGTCTTTGCTCACCACTAAAACGCGGGAGATTAACTCAACCGAAGAGAGAACTTCTAATGAATGCCAAAGCAATGAAAAATTAAGGGCTTCACGTTCCTCTACAGAAAGCATTCCCGCCAACCGCGATTTACCCTGATGTAAAGGCTTTACCGGAACAATCGCCCAGAGATTCATTGTCTCCCTTTATAAAGCATCAGTTTTTGACAAAATTCAAGTGTCTCTTTGGCTAAATTCATCCGATCAATGTAATCTTGCATCACCGTTTTGGTGACAAGCACATGAATGCCCATGGCTTCCAATTCATCCCGACAAGAGTTATCCACCGCATCAATCACCAATCCATCTATTAACCCTCTATAACTTTCGGCAACCGCAAGAACAGAGGGGGCAATACCCAATTCCTCATACATTTTCGCAGCAGGGCCCTTGATGGCTTTTCCTCCTACGATGGGCGAAACGGCTACACGAACACAAATTCCTTCACAAGACTCTTTGATCCCCGGAACATTCAGAATCGGAGCAATGCTTACCCAGGGATTGGATGGACAGATCACCAAACAATCGGCTTGCTCTAACGCATCCAGAACTCCAGGGGCGGGCAAGGATTGCTCTACACCCTTGAATGCAAACTTCTTGACCCTGGGCTGGCACTGTTGAGCAACGAAATATTCCTGAAACGGCAACCAGCCCATTTCCTGAGTTTCAACCCATGTCTCAACCGGTTGATCGCTCATGGGTAAAACCAGTGGTGCGATTCCCCAGGAATGAGAGAAGTCCCGTACAATCTTACTCAACGGTTCGCCCTGAGATAAACGCCGGGTGCGTTCAAGATGGGTACCCAAGTCCTTGTCACCCAGTTGAAACCAGTCTGGTCCTCCAAGACGACGAATCGAATCCAGAGCATTCCAGGTTTCCTCTGAGCGTCCCCAACCTGTCAAAGAATTTGCCAATCCTGCCAGGGTGTAACAGACCGTGTCCAGATCGGGACAAATACGCAAACCAAAATGGTTAAAATCATCACCTGTGTTAACAATAATGGTGAGATCCTCTGCGGGGAGCACTCTGGCTAATCCATCCGCCATTTTTGCTCCGCCTACCCCACCAGCCAAAGCGACCACTTTCATACAGACTTCTCCTTGCTAAAGGGAAAAATAGTGCCAACCCCATCGTGAGCATCATCCCGATATATGACAGCGAAGTTATCCAGCCAAACTTCACATCTCAGGTCAAGCGAGCAAAGTTCCTGAAAAACCTCTCCAACGTTGCAGGAAAAAGCCTTTCTGTTAAGTGTGATATGAGGGATCCACTCCTCTGGAGAGTAATACAATTCCTGATTTAAGGCACAGGGAGAAATTTCTGCCCATATGGTGCGATGTATCTCATGCACTTGAGGACTACGCACTACAGGCAAATAAAAAACAGGCTTCTTTCCCGTAAAGACCCCTAAGCCTGAAATACTGGCACGTATTTGCCTGCGCCCTTGAGTCAGCCCTTGTAAATTCTTTTCTAACTTTTCCATATCATAAACCGGACTGACATGCCAGGAAATATGCGGCCTTTCCACCAACTCAAGTCCATATCTGCTAAAAATCTTCTTAAGCCGAGTCCAAACCTCGGAAAAAGCCGGGTTGTTTTCTAAAGCGAGTAGAGAGACAACGGCAAAGAACATCTTACCTGAATAAATCCAATTCTTTGGGTCGAATTAACTCCTGGATGGAGGACTCCCTCAACGGATAAGGAAACCCTCTAACCAGAACTACAGGCGTACCTTCATCGGCTTGCCCCATGACCAGAGAAGCCGCTGCTGCCAGTTCATCCGCCGCCCCAATCATGGTGATTCTTAAGCGATAGCCGTACAGGTCCGGTTTACCGCGCAAATCTACCAAACCAGGGACACCCGCCAGCCCAATGGCTACCCCAACCGTTCCCATCCTCCATGCCCGTCCATGAGAATCGATAATCATCACCCCAATTCTCTTCTGCGTCTTCTGGAAAACCTGATCGCGGATAACTCGAGCAGAAGAATCGGCATCTTCAGGCAAGAGAAGCACCCAATCTTCCGAATTACCCCAGGGACCTCGCACGTTGGAGTGATCAATCCCCGCATTGGCACACACAAAGCCATTGCGATGCTCCACGATGATGGTGCCCAGGCGGCAACGCAATACCGAGCGGCTTTCCCGTAAAACCAGTTCTATGAAACGCGGGTCTTTCTGTGTAATCTCAGCGTATTCGTACGCTTTTGCAGAAGGGGTAACGGTGGTCAAGTTCACAAATCTCCCCTCTGCTTTTGATACAATTTTTTGTGCGAGGACCAGAATATCCTCATCCTGTAAAGAGAGGTTGTTTTCTTCCAGCGCTTTCAGAATGATTTCACTGAGAACATCGCCTGTCTTAATTTCAGGGATTCCCGAAATAGGGAGAACTTGAAGAGACACTTCTTGTTTTACTCCTTCTTTCGTTGTACACCTGTAATGCGAATACCAGCAGACTCAACCCCATATTGCTTGTTAATTCCAATCAATATGGAGGTGAGTCCCTCAGCCACGATAGAATTCTCAATCGGGCCGGCATCCCATCCAGTCAAACCGGCGGCCTCTACGAGTTTAATCACCTCTGCGCGAGCCGCTCGAGTCCCACCACAGACAAGCACATCACACTCAATTTCATGATCATTGAGTAAATGTTCATAGGAAATATTTTGGAAAGCAGAGACCACCTGAACATCCGGTCCAAGAATATTTTGCGCTTCCTGAGCGGCACTGCCTGCCGGAGGAATATGCACGCGGGTCACCTTAGGAGGCATCAGGGGCACGGTCACATCAATCAAAATCTTGCCCTGAACTTGATCTTTAATAGTAAGCAGCGTCTCCTGATGTGCTGCATAAGGCACTGTCAACACCACAATATCTGCCTTTTCGGCGGCTTCCTGATTGGTCATTCCTTCCATGCGAACCGCTTCACCCAACCGTTCTCTTAATTCCGCCACGGTCGCCAGGGCTTTCTCCCGAACCCG